>DASPVO010000078.1:0-3678 GCA_035622335.1 Nitrososphaerales archaeon | reverse complement strand
GACGTCGGCTCGTCCATCAGGTAGAGCTTCCGTTCCCGCAGGAAGAGCTTGGCGATCGACACGCGTTTCTTCTGTCCTTGGCTCAGGCTGTTGATTTTTTTGGTGGCAAGGTCCCTCAGCTCAAGCGCGTCGATGGCCCGGTCGACGCTCCCATCTTCGATCTCTGCGTAGAACTTCAGAGAGTCCCTTACCGTCATCTCCTCGGGTAGTGCAGACACGTGAGAGAGGTAGCCAATCTCCCTCCTGACCGAGTTTGAAGAGTAGAGGTCTGCGGAGTCGAGCGTGATTGTCCCGACTATAGGCTTAATCACACCGGCCACCGTTCTGAATAGTGTGGTCTTCCCGGCGCCGTTCGGTCCCAGGACCACGTAGATGCCGGGCTGACTGAAGTCCAAAGAGATCGAATGTAAAATTTCTGTCGTGCCGTACCCTGCGCTGACAGAGTCAATCCTCAGCAAGACAGGAACCTTCAAGTCGAGGCGGAGATAAACTTCCCTCAGACGCACCGAACCGTTCTTAAGCGCGGAACCGAAATACGAGGACGAACTTGACAGAGACCGCGCCCCTCACCGAACCTGAAATGGTGAGGTACAGCAGGCATCTCTTGATGCCGGAGGTGGGCTTGACCGGACAGCAGAAGTTGAAGTCGAGCTCTGTCCTCATAGTCGGGTTGGGGGGGTTGGGGAACCCCGCCTCCGCTTACCTCGCCGCCGCGGGAGTCGGTCGGATTGGGCTGATAGACCGGGACAACATCGAGGAGAGTAACCTTCACCGGCAGGTCCTCTATTCCGAGGCGGACGTAGGGGCAAGCAAGGTGCTCACAGCCGCCCGACGACTGCACGAGGTCAACCCTCTCGTGAAGGTCGAACCCCATGAGATGACGTTGAACTCATCCAATGCGCTCGACGTCCTGAAGGACTACGACATAGTGGTGGACGCGACCGATAACTTCCCCGCGCGGTACCTGATCAACGATGCGTGCGTGCTTCTGGGCAAGCCTGACGTCTACGCTAGCATCTTCAGGTTCGACGGCCAGGCGTCAGTCTTCTACGCCAAACGAGGCCCTTGCTACAGGTGCCTGTTCCCGGAACCCCCACCTCCTAACTCTGTCCCCTCGTGTGCAGACGGAGGGGTCCTCGGCGTCATGCCTGGAATCATTGGGAGCATTCAGGCTGCTCAAGCGATCAGCCTGATCCTAGGGATGGGTGAGCCGCTCATCGGCAGGCTGCTAGTGTTCACAGCCTCAGACACCTCGTTCAACGAGCTCAGGATGAGGAAAAATCCCAGGTGTGCTGTGTGTGGACCCACCCCCACTATAACGAAGTTGATCGACTATGACGAGTTCTGCGGAGTCACAATGGGGACGCTGGATTTCGAAGTCTCCCCGGCGTCTCTAAAGCGGGAGATGGACGAGGGAAGAAATCTGGTGCTCATCGACGTGCGTGAGCCATTCGAGTTCCAGATCTGCCGGATAGAGGGTGCAAAGCTCATTCCGCTGTCTACCTTACAGTCGAAGATTGGTGGCTTTGGCAAGGATGAAGACATCGTGGTCTACTGCCACGCTGGTGTTAGGAGCGCGAGGGCGGCGCAGATGATGATCGACTCCGGATTCAAGAAGGCAAGAAGCCTCAGGGGTGGGATCAGCGCTTGGGCCGAACAGGTGGAACCTGGAATGCCTCGCTACTAGCTGGGACGGCGACCCTCGTTGAAATCGACCTTCGTTCCTACGCCCCGTTCCAGGGCTTTCCTGTAGATATAGTCAGCAGCGGCCAGGTCTTCGATCGCGAGGCCCACCGATTTGAAGAGCGTAATCTCCCTGTCGTTCTGCCTTCCTGAAATTCTACCGACCAGCAGGTCGCCCAACTGTCCGCGTATGTGGCCCTCTCCTATGGCTCCTTCTTGCTTGGGGACGCGATAATCGTCAGCCTCGTTCGTTGCTGACTCGCGGCTGTCTACGAACAGCGTACTCTTCGCGACCGCGTCCGCATCCAGTTCCCTGTAGCCGGGCACAGACGCTCCCACGGCGTTGATGTGAGTCCCTTGGGAGAGCCATGCTCCCTCCAGCACTGGCGCCTTCGCCCCCGTGACTGTACAGATGATGTCGGCACCCCTGACCGCGTCTGCGCCGCCGGAAACGGCCTCTGCAACCGCTCCGTGACCATTTGCTGCTTTCGCAAAACGTTCAGCGTGCTCGGGATTTCTCGACCAGACCCTGACGGCGTCTATGCCAGGGCGGATGCAGCGCATGGCTTCCAGATGAACTGAGGCCTGAGTGCCCGACCCCAGGATGGCGAGTGTCTTCGAGTCCTTCCTCGAAAGGACATCAGTCGCAACTGCGCTCACCGCGCCAGTCCTGATGGCTGTTATCGATGTGGCGTCGACCATCCCCAGCAGACGCCCGTTGGTGGTCTCGAAGAGGAGGACAGCACCCTGATGTGACTCGTACGGCGTGTCGAGGTTGCCCGGGAAGACGCTGGTCGCTTTCAGGCCCAGAATTCCCTGACGCGCGAGATAACCGGGCATCATCCCGAGAAGCCCTCTCTTGCCCGGTTGTGGCATCGCCCACCTCGGGGGGAAGACCACCTCGCCCTTTCCCATGTCGAGGAACGTCTGCCTCATGACCTCGATGCAGTCCTTCATCGACATGAGGCCAGAGACTTCGCGGGAACCTACGACGAGAGTCTCCAATAGCCTCGCCCCTTACTGAGCGAGCAGCTCCATCAGTATCTTGGGGTCTACGTTTCCTCCGCTGACCACGCAGACGATGGGCTCTCTGAACCTGTCGCGGTACTTGGTCGCAGCGGCCAGGGATGACGCGCCCGCGGCCTCGGCTATGACGTGCGACTCCTTCATCAGGTGCATGATCGCTGCCCGCATCTCGTCATCGTCAACCAGGAAAGCATCTGTTAGGTACTCCTTGAAGAGAGGCAGCATGTACTCGAAGACTCGCGAAGAAGCGATTCCGTCCGCGATCGTTGCTTCCTCCTCGACCGTCTCGGCCTTGCCCGAAGCTAGCGAAAGGGGGAGAGGACCGGCGCCGGCTGCTTGCACTCCGTAGATTTCCACGTCGGGCTTATTCGCCTTGATTGCGGTAGCGATCCCCGAGACCAATCCCCCGCCGCCGACAGGGACGATCACTGTCTTCACGTCAGGAAGGTCCTCGAGAATCTCCAGCCCGATCGTCCCCTGACCAGCCACGATGTAGGGATCTCCGAAGGGATGGACGTACGTCATGCCCAGCATACTCATTCTGTCGTCGGTCATCGACTCCATGATTTCGGAGTTGGGTCGCCTGATGACCTTGGCCCCCATCGACTCCATCGAGTCCACCTTCCTCTGAACGGCGTGATCCGGCACGTAGACGGTGCAGCTCGCCTCAAGCTTCTTCGCAGCCCAAGCCACGGCCTGTCCGTGATTCCCCGCCGACACGGCGACGAACCCTCGGCGGCGCTGCTCCTCTGTGGTCCTGCTCATCATGTTCCACGCCCCCCGCACCTTGAAGCTCCCGGTTCTCTGAATGCACTCCAGCTTGAGGTAGAGTTTCCCGTCGTCGTACCTGCCCGCTGGGACGGTCGGAGTCCTCCAGGCTATTCCCCGAATCCTCTCTCTGGCGTCTTCGATGTCAGCCAGAGTGGGGCGAGGGACGGTGGTCGACTGCAAAGATGACGAGAGGATATG
>DASPVO010000077.1:0-82326 GCA_035622335.1 Nitrososphaerales archaeon | reverse complement strand
TATCCAATTTAAGAAACAAGTAAGCTCAATTCTTGCGACCAAATCGGGTTGGCATGGAACCTTATCGCCAGTTTACGGCGTTTTTCAAGCTACGATAATCCAACAGGGTCCATTCTGAGTTATTTCAGCGGGCCCGACGGGAATCGAACCCGTTTAGGGGCTCACGCCGACCCTCGGGTTAAAAGCCCGATGCTCTACCTGATTCCTCTCCCGTTTGGATCTAAGCTACGGGCCCGCATCTCCCGTTGCACCATCTGGAGTATTTGTGACTTCGTTCGGCCAATGGCTCGCTCGTGCCAGCTCGTCACCTTGGGAGCAAGCGCCTCAGGGCCGCGACATCCTCCTTCTGTCCCCTGACGTCGTCGACGGGATTTTCCAGGATCATCGGCCTATCCTTGATCTCCTTGTAGCGCAAGAATGCCTTGAAGCCCTCCTTCCCTATCTGTCCCATACCGATGTGTTCGTGCCTGTCTAAGCTGCCCCCGAGCGGACCCTTGGAATCATTCAGGTGCACGACCTTGAGCGCCTGCATTCCCACGACGCTCGTGAAGAGGTCCATGGCGCTCTCTACACCTGATTGTGTTCTGATGTCGAACCCCGCAGCGAACAGGTGGCACGTGTCTATGCAGACACCAACCCTCTTCTTGTCGTCTACGAGGTCGAGAATCTGCCTCAACTCCTCGAACCTCGCACCAACGCAGTTCTTTTGGCCAGCCATGTTCTCAAGGGCGATAACCGCTCTCCCATCGGACCCCTCCAGCGCTGCTCTGCACGCCCCTGCGGCATTGCGGATGCCCGCCATTGTCCCCTTTCCGCCATGACTTCCTATGTGCGCGACCATGTATTCGATCCGCAGAGTGTCGCAGCGAGCGAGTTCCGCCTTCAAGGTCTCCCTGCTCGGGAGCAGTATAGCCTTGGCTGACGCGGCCAAGTTCGGAAGGTAGGGCATGTGGTCAACGAGCAACTCGAAGTCTGTGGACTTGCGCCTGAGGAGGAACGCCTCTATTGCCTCGTCGCTGAGGGGCTTGAACTTCCATACCCGAGGGTTTCTGGTGAAGATCTGGAACGTCGTGCATCCAATCTCAGCGGCCCTGTCGAACGACTCCTCGAGAGAACCGGCTATCGAGACGTGCGTCCCGAAAAGAGGGGACTTTCCCAACCTCAAAATAGGCAGAGGGTGGGTTTATGGCCTTTCCGACCGAAACCCACGCTAGCTCACTTCTTGCTTAGTGGTGTTGTCGCTTGTCCGGGGCTTGCTGGTTCCCTTCGCACCAGAGGTTCTCCTTCGCGTTGTCCTCGCTGGTCTGTGGGGTGCAGCGGTGGATCCGAATGATACCACCGAGGAGGATGAAGGCGCGCTGGACACTGATGGAGTTGTAGTCTGGGGTTGCACCATCTCATAGATCGCTTGGGTGGTGGGTGCTGCGGGAGTGAAGGATGGGGGTGCTCTTGCCTCTTCGGCCTTCGCCGACGCTTGCTGTGCAGGAGGAGCGTAGGGAGTCGAGTTGCGCGCTGTGGTTGGAACGAGCGCCGTCTTGGAAGAGTACATGGCTCGTCTCTGTCGTTCGGCGGCTGACCGGCCCGCGGCGTATATCACGACCGCGACGCCTACTGCAGCTCCAAGCAAGATAGTCGCGACTTGTTCAACGACCAATGTTATTCGAGCCTATCAACCCCGGAGGGGCACTTCTAAGGATGAGTCAAAGGGCGTCAACAAAAAAATCATCTTCTATCGACCACCTGGTGCCGGTGCCGGCTGGGTCTGCCGAACATTGGCGACAATTTTGATACTGCTTATATCGAAGCTTCGACCAAAGGACCGCGATTGATGCAGGTTCAGTACGAAAAGATCTGCGCCGAGATTTTCAAGTTCGACAGAAGGGTGAGGTACGCTGCGGTCCTCGACGAAAGCGGAAGGACGATATCGGGAGGGATGAGGAAGGGAATACCCTCCCTCGAGCCGCAGAGCGAAGACCTGAGGCTCATCGCCAACATCACTATACAGCTGAGCACTGACAAGACATGGGACAGGTTCTTCGGGGTCACTCAGTACACTTTCATCAAGAGAGAGAAGGTCAACATACTCACCTTCTACGTGGGGAGCAAGATGTTCCTGGTCTCGACCGAACCTGACTTAACCCTCCAGCAGGCGCAGGACCTGAGGAACCAGATCGTTACGAACCACGGTGCGGAAATCAAGTAGTGCGCGATGCAGAAAGACCAGGATCGCCTGAGGGCCATCGACGCCTCGAAGACCCACCGGCTCTTCTATCCAGGGGTGCCCGCCGTAATGTGCGCCAAGTTCGGGGACCGAGTCTCCGCGATGCCCGTGATATCCTACGTCGCGATTTCGGAGTCTCCCCCAATCATCGGAGTGTCGTGCAGCCCGACGAGCTTCACATACTGGCTAGCTCGGGAGGCCGGGGCGTTCTCCCTCTGCTGGGTAGACAGAAGGCTGGCTGGCTGCGTCGAGTACTTGGCGGCTCACAGCGGGCGTGGAGGCAATGCCGACAAGCTCCAATCCGCAGGGCTCCAGCACACGAAGGGAAGAATTCTGGACGTGCCAATCGTCCTGGAGTCAGAGGCGGCCGTCGAATGCAGCGTGACATCCACTACCAGCTTCGGCGACCACATTCTGATGGTGGGTAAGGTCGAAGCCGCGTTCGCGTCTTCAGACTTTCGCGACTACTGGAGGTTCAGGAGCTACGAACCCATACTGTACACTGGCTGGCACGCAGGACTCGGCTTCTTCGAGAAGTGACCCAACGCCGGCTCAGACTAGCTTCAGAGCGGGGCTCTTCAGACCGTTGGACCTTGCGAGGTTGAGGAGAAGTGGCGTCAGTTGCTCTAGGGAACGAGCTGATGAAAGTTGCCCGGAGTACAGGAACCTCAGACCCTCGATGGCTGACAAGAGGCCGGCAACCTCGGTGAAGGTTTGCCGCGAGTCGGCGGCAACGAGCGTATCCATGTCGAGCGGGACGTCAGCTTTGAGCAATCTAGGGGCTGGCACGGTGTGCAGCGCGGCTGCGACCCTGCTGTCCTTCAGAATCGAGGCTATCTGTTCCGCAGCGGACCCAGTCTCCTTCGTGTAGCAGAATCTGCCTTCGACCAGAGCCATGGGGACCACAGGCGAGATCACCAACTTGTCCTTCAATGCCTCCTCGAGCCCAGTTAGGACCTCCATCCCTGCCGTGTAGGACACCGGAAGCAGAGCCGCATCGCACTCCCTTGCTACCTTCTCGTTCAGTCCGCCTTCAATCGTCCTACCGCAGGCTGACGAGAGTTCGTGGGCAGAAGCAACCCCTCTCTCTTCGTCTCTTGAGCCTATGGACACGGAGTGCAGCGAGCTTAGCCGAAGGGCGAGCCCGCTGCCCAGCGTCCCGGTTCCTCCTATTATCGCGACCTTCATTCTCCCAGCTTCGTTTGGTCCTCCTTTCCTTCGAACCTAGAATACCTCGAGTCGAGCAGCTGCTTTATCCTTTCTGCCCTCTTCCACCCGATGCCGGGCGTCATCGACAGCTGGCCCGGGGTAAGACTGAGCACGCTCCTCGCCGTCCCGTACTTCAGAAGAAGCTTCTCAGCAAGCTTGTTGCCTATGCCCGGGAGCGAGCCTATCAGGTAGAGCTGCTGCTGAGAGACGCTCTTGGACTTCGGGGGCTGCCCTGCTGGAAGCCTCGAAACGGGACGGGCCCGAGCTTGGTTGATGAGGCCCAATATCGCGAGCGCTGTTTCAGACTGGTCTGCGGTGTACAACATCCTGAGGCCGTACGCTATGGAAACGTGGGCTATGGCTCCGTAATACGCCCTGATGTTCTTTGTGAGGGACGAGACCTGCTTGGAGTCACCCTCGACCAGAAGGTAGGGCTTCGCGTAGGTCGCCGCGACCTTCGCCGCCTGATAGAAGATCCTCGAGTCGTAGATCGAAGAGAGAAGGTCCCTGACTGTCTTCCTTTCGACCACGATCTCGGGGCTCACCACATAGTCGCCCACCGAGAGGGTGCTGAAGTACACCCGTAGACCCAGCTTTGTCAGCTCTTCAGGGACTCCGCTCGCCTTCTCTCGGTCATCCACGACGACCCTCGCTACGACCATGGTTCTACGTCGGGAGCACGAAGTAAAAAGCGTAAACAGTCGATGCGAAGAGTAGCACTGCGGCGAGGGACACCAACTTGTCGGCCCTTCGGGCTTTGTACTGAAAGAGCGACGTCGGCCGGCTGACTGCGCCGTAAGCCCTAGACTCCATCGCCTCGGCAAGCTCTCCGCTCCTGATGACCGAGTTGACCACCAGTGGTATGAGCACGGGCACTAGGTTCCGAACCCTGATGACCATGTTTCCCTTCTGGAGTTCGAGCCCCCTGGACTTCTGCGCGTCCATGATCTGAAGAGCATCGAGCATCATCACAGGGACAAAGCGCACCGCGGTGACGAAGGCGAAGACCACGTCCCTTGGGAAGTGGAAGTATTTCATCACCTGCTCGAGCTCATCGGGTGAGGTCGTGATGAAGAATAGGCTGGTCGAGATGACGATCGCCACGAAACGTAGGGAGTACAACAGCGCTGTCCCCACGTCTCGCATCACAAGGTAGTCGAGGATGAAGATCACAACTGCGAAGACAGCCGAAAGAGCGGCCGTACGAGCCACCCTCCTCAATATGTTCGCAACGCCGCTCAGCGAGAGCATGAAGGCCCCAAGAAGCCCCAGCTCCAAGAAGGTCCTGACGATTAGAGCGACGCAGAAGAGGAGGATGGATATCAGGAGCTTGGTCCGAGGGTCGAGCCTGTGAAACACCGAGTCGGTTCTACGAAACACGAAGCCACCCGCGATCCAGTTCATCTGCGGGTCTCCTCCTCGATCCATCTTCTCGCTGCAGGCACGTCGGCGAAGGGGGACGAGGGCCTACTCCCGAGACCGTTGTAGATCCTCACGAGCTGGGGTTCGGTCACTCGAGACTTCGAGAGAACTTCTTTGTCCAGCAGAACCTTCGATGAGGGACCGTCGGCCAAGATCCGGCCGTTGGACATCACCACCGTCCGTGGCCGCAGTGGCCAAAGGAACTCAATGTCGTGGGAGACGATGATGACGGTCTTTCCCGATGACTGGAGCATGCTGACGATTCCAGAGAGCCTCTCCTTCTGAATCGCGTCCTGGCCGACGGTCGGCTCGTCCAAGATGACGACCTCCGGGTCCCACGAGAGCGCGCATGCAATCGTCAGCCTCTTCTTCTCTCCGCCGCTGAGTGTCAGCGGTGACGATCCCCTGTACCGACTCAATCCAAAGAAGTCGAGAGCCCAGTCTGTCCTCCTCTTGATCGCTTCCGCGTCGAATCCGAAGTTCCTGAGCCCAAATGCGACCTCCTCCTCGACGCTCTCGGAGAAGAGCTGGTGGTCAGGATTCTGAAAGGCTACACCCACCTTCCTGGACAGCTCCGCTGTAGTCTTCTTGGTCGTGGCTTCTCCGTCGACCGTGACCCTCCCGGAAGTGGGCTTCAAGAGCCCGGTGACCTGCTTGACGAGCGTCGTCTTCCCTGCTCCGTTCTCCCCGACCACCGCGACCGTCTCCTTGCCGCCGACGGACAGGTTCACGTGGTCAAGCGCCCTGACGCCCGTGGAGTGGACGAACGAAACGTCCTCGAACACAATCATGCTCGCTTGCCTTCCACCGCTGCAGCCAGCTCTTCAGGGGTCAGGAGCCGCTCTGGTAGGTTCCATCCATCTCCTCGCAGTCTCGTCTGCAGCGCCGTCACGGGGGGCACAGAGAGACCGTAACCCGAGACGTCGGGGTCGCTCAGCACGACCGAAGGCACCCCTTCTCGAACCTTCTTCCCCTCTTTCATTACGACAATCCTGTCCGATACCCTCACGAAGAGGTCGAGCCTGTGTTCGACTACGATGAACGTGGTACCTAGGCTCTTTCGAAGCTCCGCGACCAGGGAGACGAGCTCGGATGCTGTCATCGGATCGAGCAGCGAAGTTGGTTCGTCCAGAATGACGAGCCTGGGCCGCATCGCCAGCACGCCAGCCAGAGCCACCCTCTGCTTTTGGCCGTCGGAGAGTTCGTGCGGTGCTCTTCCAGCGAGGTGTGTGATCCCGAGCTGCTCCATCACTTCGTCTACTCTCTCCCGCATAACCTTCCTCGGAGTGCCAAGGTTTTCCAGACCGAAGGCGACGTCTCGCTCCACTGAGAACATGAATATCTGATTCTCTGGATTCTGAAACAGGTACCCCACCTTCTGAGCGAGGTCCCTCATCGGCGTCGAGCTCACCTCCGACCCGCCGACGACCACTGAGCCCGAGTACTCGCCCAGGTACATGTGGGGGATGAGCCCATTGACGGCTCGCAGCAGGGTCGACTTTCCGCACCCAGACGGCCCTGCCAAAATCACGATCTCTCCCTCTGCGACCTTCAGTTGGAAGTGGCTTACCGCGGGAGCGTCGGATTCTGGGTACTTGAACGAGAAGTCTCGGATTTCAAGAACCTCAGCCAAACGCAATCATCCCAGCTTTACCGAAGCCCCGGCCTTCCGAACGTCACTTTGCCCCACCGGTGGTCGCGATGCTGCCCCTGCTCCTACTCCGCAGCGCAGCGTAGAGGCTGAAGGCGGTAGGAACAGAGTAGATGGCCAAGATGAAGTTGAAGATGCCGATGGGGACGAGCAGTGGGGGCACTTCCGAGGCTGTCAGTCCAAAGCTGCCGAAGCCCAAGGGAAACGGCAGGGGAAGGACTATCCAGTTGACGACCGTCATCACTAGAACACGCACCGAAGCTCCGAGTAGCGTGCCCAAGACCCACAGTCTCCTGCGACCCTCTAGTCCTCCGGGGGCGAAACGCCTTACAACCATGATCCCGACGAAGGTCGACAGAACTGCGATGAGGTTGTACAGTGGGCCCGCGGGGACGGACCCAGGCTTGACCGCTTCGAGCACGAGGGTGTTCAAACCTGCGACGACTCCCGCCCCTTTGAAGCCTATCACCAGCAATGCGACGAAAATCGGAATCTCCCACACCTCGAAGAAGAGGAAGGGTGCACCTGGGTCTGGAACGCTGACTAAGAGGTTGAGCAGCACAGCCAATGCGGTGAAGAGCGAAATCTGGGCGATCTCTCGCGGACTGAATCCTCTCGACATGCGGCGGCGCCTAGGCGCTAGTTTTATAATAGTTTGGTAGTTACCAATAAAATTGTAGATGGCGCGGAAGAAGGCCCCTCTGTTGACGCTGATCAGATTGTACGAGCTGGGGGCAGCCAGGCGTCCCACGGAAGTCTCGACCGGAAGCCTGGGCAGGCACCTGGGGGTGAGCCAACAGGCGGCGTCGATGCAGCTGGTCTCCCTAGAGAGGGAAGGCTACGTCGTTCGGTCCCGACTAGGGAGAGGAGAAGCGATCGCTCTCACTAGAAAAGGGGTCGACGAGGTTCTGTCCGCCTATGCCACCTTGAAGCACGCCGTGGAAGGTATGCCCTCTACCGTCGTCATACGCGGAAAGGTCTTCACCGGGATAGGAGAGGGAGCCTACTACACTTCTCTCGAAGGCTATAGGTCTCAGTTCAAGAAGCTACTGGGATTTGACCCGTTTCCGGGGACACTCAATCTTGAGGTGGACGATTCCGACCTTGGCCTCAGGAGCCAGTTGGCGGCAACCCCAGGAATCGAGATAAAGGGATTCAAGGACTCGAAGCGCACCTACGGACCTGTCAAGTGCTTCCTGGCAAGGGTGGGCAACCTTCAAGCCGGAGTTTTACACATAGAGAGGACACATCACGGCGCTGGGGTCCTTGAGGTCGTCGCCCCTGTCAACATAAGGAAGCGCCTCTCCCTCTCAGACGGAGACAGGGTCGCTGTCCATGTGAGCCTTGGGGACGAGCTGTCCGTCGACTGACACGACCAACTGCTGGTCGTCCCTGAGCCCTAACCTGTCTCTGAGCTTGACGACTGCCACAAGCTCAAGCACGGTGTCGTCGTACTCCGTGATCTTGGGAATTGTGAGCGCTATCTCCTCCCCGTTCAAGCTTCCTTTGAAGCACTTTACGGAGCTGAAACGCTCTGTCCCCACTTCGAAGGATGCGATCGTCTCTCCGCGGGTTTTGCGGAGCGTTGCCTTCGCTTCGACCTCGGCCTTCACAGACAGCCTGAGGTTTAGCGTCCCCGGAAACGGCGTGTATCCCAGAGTCTCTCTGAAGCGCGTCTGGTAATCTGGATGCCCGACGTAATAGGCGCCCTTCCCCATCCCTGTGAAGACCGTTCCATGAAACTCGAAGGCGGGCATTGCGGTGTGATGGGAGGATAGCGCTAAAAATTCTCCTGATGTGCCACAAATCCCGATTGGCTTATATGGATTGAGACGCGAATCGGCCCAGCGATGCAGACGGGAGAGCAGGCGCCTTCCCTGAACTCAGACAAAGAGGTGCTCGTTCTGGTGGACGACGACGACAACCAGATCGGGACCGATACGAGAGAGAACTGTCACCTCGGCAAGGGGAAGCGTCACAGGGCGTACGTTGTCTTTCTCTTCCATGACGGCAGGATTCTACTCCAGCAGAGGAGCCGCGAAAAGGCCCTCTTTCCGCTCTATTGGGACGTGTCCTTCACGAGCCACGTCTATCCCGGCGAGTCTTACTACCAAGCGGCCGTGAGGAAGGGGAAGCAGGAACTAGACGCGGGCTTTTCGCAGCTGACCGACGTCTACTCCTTCGTCTACACTGCTCCGTTCGGCAAGTGGTCCGAGAACGAGTATTGCAAGCTGTTGGTGGGCGACTTCGATGGCAAGATTCGTCCCAACCCTGCGGAGATAGCCGACGTGGGGTACTCGTCTATCAGGGAGCTGGACGACGAGATGAAGGCTGCTCCCGACAAGTACACGCCATGGCTGAAGATCGCCTTTGATGGCTTCATGAAAGACCAGCTGTCCAGAAGATATCTGTCCTAAAGGGTCAGTCCACTTCTCGAGGCTCCGACCCGAGGAGGAGACTCAGCCTGCTCAATGTCTTATCTGTCGCTTCGTCCTCTGTTGAGTCGCAGCTGAAGGAAGCCGCCGTGGGATGCCCTCCGCCGTGTCCGCCGAGCCCCTGGGAGACGGGCTCCGCTACGTCCGTACCTAGGTGGACTTTGGTAGCCTCCAGGAACCTCTGGCTGGAGCGGAGGCTCACCCTCGTTTCGTCATCAGTCCTGCCGGAGACGGCGGCAAAGTCAACCCCCAAGCCGACGAAGGCTCTGGCCACGTGCGCCTGGAACGACCCGATCTGGCTCGTCACCACGACCCAGTCCCCCATCCTGAAGATCTTACACCTCTTCGCCCCCTTGAGCTTCGCGATCACCTCGCCATAGTCCGGGTCCATCCGAAGCGCCGACCTGGCTCTCCTCAGGTCGGCTCCGTCATCTACAAGCTCCACCACGCAGCGCAGGGTCTTTTCGGTGGCTATCGAGAGGTGAGACGAGTCGAACATGATCCCCTCCAGAAGACCTTGGGCCACCTTCCTCCTGACAGGGACTCCGAGCGTCTTGAACAGGCCGTAGACGACCTCGGCGGCTGAGGTCGCGCTCTCGTCCACAATTACGTGGTCGTACGCTTCCGCGCTGCGAATTGGATGATGGTCGACGAGAACCCTCATGGCTCCGCTCGTGCTCATCTTTCCGTACCAGTCCTTCAAGAGCTCAGTGTCACCGACGTCTACCGCCACGTAGAGGTCGTACGGTGCCTCGCTCATCTCGACCGTCTTGTGAGGGAAGTCGACCGCGAGCTTCATTGTGAGAGCCGTGAGACCGTCGGGTGTGGCCACGTCGACCCTGCACCTAGGGGCGATTGCGACGATAAGCTTCGACAGCGCGTAAGCTGACATGTAGGCGTCGGCGTCTGCGTTTCTGTGACAGATCACGACGGCGCGTCTCAATGAATTCCTGTCCAGGTAGGGGAAGATTTCTGCGCCGCGAAGCCTGCTTGTCAAGACCGCTGCCGGATGCTATTCGCCCTTGGCCGGGGTGGCCTGGCGTCCCTTCACCGCATCATCAATCTTCGTTTGAAGGTCCTTCAGGTTCTCCCGGAATCTGGTCTCCTGCTTGGAGAGCACCATCGCCCGGGTGTCCCCGAGCTCTTTCTTCTCGGTAAGCTCCTTGACTACCGCGTCCTTGGTCACTTTGATCAGGAGGTTGCCCGCGTACTTGTAGATGGTCTCGTTCTCGGCGGTCTTGGCCAGCTCGTCCAGAGCCTTCTGTGTCTCGTCACGCTCAAGCTCGACCTGCTGCTTCTGCACGAGCACTGCCTGCAGGTTCTGCTGGACCTGCTCGTACCTGGCGAGCTGTTCTCTTAGGAAAGGCGGAAGTTCAGGCTGACTCAACTTCGCTCCCCAGCCTTCTGGGTTGACCCTTTAGCCCTTACGGATGTTAGTTTCACTGCTTCGAAGAGCAATCGCGTCTCCTCGGCCACCCTGCCTGGGCTCCTGCCTTTCATGCTGACCTCGAGCGCGGTGGGGGACCCTTTTGGCGCCTTCGTTTCTTCGCGAATCCCAGATATCGTGAGCGGATCTGCTTCTATCCGTACATCCAGCTTGACTTCCCTTATCGGTCTATCTGACCTTCGGGGGCGTGACATCGTACGCTCCGCCTGCCACAGTGTATCCGCATCCGCCGCACCTCCAGATCCCTGACGCCTGTCTCCTGAGCCTCATTGCGGCGCATGAAGGGCACTCTCGTGCAGTCTTTAGGGTCCTGTATACGCGTGCGTAGCGCTTCCTCAGCGTACCTCCGTACTTCGCGCCCAGTCCCCTGACGTTCTCTCTGGCCTTCGGCACTATGCGCTCGCCTCCTGTATGACCTTCCTTATCTCCTTCCCCAAACGGATTGACGTGTCGACGGCCTGCAACACCTGCTCTGGTGTGAAGAAGCTCGCCTCCCCCTTCTGACCTGCACAGACGTTGCCGTCGTCCTCCGTAGCTATCGTGATCCTGGCGTCCATCGAAGCCTCCTCCTCGGCGTTGGGGTCGACCACCAGAGCGTCCCCGATGCGCGCGATGGTGAGTGATACGGGAGTCTTGCTCACCGGGAGCGGCATCCGCTCCGTCGTGGCCGTGACCTTGTCGTTCTCTACGACGTACTTGGTCATCTTAGCCGTCCTCAGAGCCGCGACGACAGCGTAGCTCGCTGCGTCGAAGAGGTTCCCATCGACGTTCATGATGTTCACGTCAACGAAGACTGTGTAGACGGTCTTGCCGGGAGTGATGCAGAGCGCCGAAACGTCCACCATTTCTGACTCCCTGATCCCTCGGTCGACGACCCTCGCAAGCTCCACCGCCTCGGGGCTCGGGGGTCCCGCTTCAGCGTAAGGAGACGAGAGCGGAAGCAGCTCGGCGTTCACGACGAGAAGGCCCTTGTCGGGCGTATCGGGGAATGGCGTACCAGTCGCCACCTTGACTCCTGCGACGATCTGCGTATCCCCAAGGCTGACCATGGACGAACCGTTGGCCTTCTGTATTACCCCGGTCTTGATCGTAAGGGGCCTCATATCGCCGAGCGACCTTCCGTCAACCCGCTTCCCCTGGGAGAGAAGCGAGATGATCTGGGCTCGTCGAATAGACTCCACGACGTAGTTCTTCTTCATCAGAGACACTACGCTTCTCCTCCTTCCGCGGCTACCACCTGCGGAGCACCGCCGAAGAATTTGTCGTTGAGGGCCTTCCTCTGCATTTCGTAGACTCGTCGTCCGCCTTCAATAGCGAGCTCGAACGCTTTCTGGAATTTCTCCCTCGTGTATATGCCGTCGACCTGAAGCAAAGTCACCTGGTTCAAGTTCGGCAAGAACGCGACGGGCATGTCCCCCGACCCCTCCTTGTCCTCCGAGTCGTCGAGGTCTAGGACCACCTGATCGTCGATTATGCCCGCCGAGACACCAACGACCATATCCCGCATGTTGATCCCCGCGTCGGCTAGCGCAAGTGAGGCTGCGTCGATTCCAGCGCACCTCGAGCCGCCGTCCGACTGGAGGATCTCGACGAAGACCTCGATCGCGGTTCTGGGATAGTCGGTCACGATTATCGCCGGTTCGAGCGCCTCCTTGATCACCTTGGAGATCTCGATCTCCCTCCTGGAAGGGGCAGGGTTCTTTCTCTCGTCAACGGAGAAGGGTGCCATGTGGTATCTGGCCCTCACCAGGGCCCTGTCCGCGATGACCTCGTGTTTGGGGTGCACCTCCCTGGGTCCGTAGACCGCCGCCACGATCTTGTTCTTTCCAAACTCGATGTAGGCGGAGCCGTCGGCGTTCTTCAGGTTGCCGACCTCCATCTTGATGGGGCGCAGCTCGTTCCACTTCCTGCCGTCGAGTCGCAGCCCGTTGTCGTCGATAAGCCTACGCTTGGTTTCCAACTTGTTCTCCCCCTCCTAGGAAGTCCTGAACGTTCCGCGTCAGGTCCGCGCCCTGAGCCTCGTTCTCTATCATGCTTATCACCTGTGCGACCTTTGCGACACCTTCCTCCGGCCCGGCAACCACGACCACCCCGTTCTGTCCGACCTTGAGGTCGCAGTTGGTCAAGGAACTCACCATGTTCACCATGTATCCGCGCTTTCCTATCAGTCGAGGAACCCTCGTCGGTGACATCTTAATGATTACTCCAGAGGTTATCTTGCCCAGGCCTGGTCCCCTTATGCTGAGCTGGGGGTCCCTCGCGCGCTCGAATGACTCAATCCTCGCCCCCATGATGTCCCCGACAACGAATTTGGTGCTCAGGTCGTGAGTCGCGGGCGAAAAGTCTCTCCCGAATACGAACGATGCCGGCAGGTAACCAGTAAAGCACGAGTTGATGTCGACCACCCAGCCGAACCCCGGGGCGTCGATCACCTTACCGACCACCTGGTCCTCTACGCGGGGCAGATATGGTCCGGTGAGGGGGTTGAGCCTAATCCCGTCGCTGCTCACCTCTGCCAGCCCGAGCCTGAGCGCAACGTACTGGTCACCCCTCTTCTCGATGTAGCTCCCGTACCTGAAATCGCCCGAAGCTATTACGTCTCCAGGCATTACGTTCTTCCTCTCCATCATTGGCATTTTTCTCACTTGATTAGTGCGACTTGAGCGGCGCCCTTCGTAGCAGAGCCGAGCTTGTCCAGCAAACTTGGCTGGGACCCGGCCGGGATTTCCACTATCGCAGACAGAGTACCGTCCCCTCCCCATTCCTCTTTAAGGATTTCACCGAAGCCCTTCAGGACGCCTATCGTCTGCCCCGAATATTGTGGTGAGACCCTTACCATCAATTTCACGCGCTCAGACTTCAGCGGGAGTATTGTCCTGAGAGCGTCGACGACCTCTTTGGTCTGAGCGTCAGCGTCCTTGAATGGGTCTATGATGACTCGAGCCTCCTGCATGGCCTGCTCGATCCGCAGCGGCGGGTGGGGCAGGGAGGTCTTTGGGTCGACGAAGTTCTTCGAAATGGTCGCGACCACGGCCCTTCTCTTCTCCTCCGTCAGCCTCTTCCTCTGCTCCTGTGTGAGGTTGAGCTCCCCTCTCTTGAGAATCTCGATTGCGGCGGCTGAGGGGTCGTCCGTCTTGAAGAAGTGCCTCAGCTTCTCGCCGGCCACCCTGAGGCCCTTGTTCGAATCGGAGTAGACTTCGTCGACGGCTATGACCTGGGAGGGCTCGACGGCCTTCCCCATCTTGTAGCTTAGTGCAGGGTCAGGGTTGACGAGAATCTCGAAGTGTTCCCCTTCTAGGACTAAGCGGACGATGGTGAACTTGCCGCTCAATCACGCCCAGCGTCCGTTCATCCGCTCTTTTCGGGAGGTCTGTCGGACCTGGTCTTCGCTGTGGCTGCGCTCCGGGTGATCTCTTCCTGAGTCAGCCTTCGCATCTTCTTAACGTCTGCGTCGATGACCGAGACCTTGATGTGTGCGGTCCCGGACTTGTCTTCGCTGACGAGATAGATGCATTCGATGGCCAGCCGGACAGCGTCCTCGAGTGACATCTGCTCGTTGTAGTTCTTCTCAAGGTACTCGTTGACCTGGTCTCCGCCCTGTCCTATCGCGATCGCATCGAAACCCGAGTACGCACCGGTCGGGTCGGTCAGGAAGACGACCGGGCCGTTGTTCTCGTCCACCCCGGCGATGATGAGCGAAACACCGAAGGGCCTTACCCCGGCGTACTGCGTGTACTGCTGGTTCATGTCCGCGATTCTCTTGGCGATTGACTCGACGTCCACGGGCTCGTCGTAGATCAGTCTGTTGCTCTGGGCCATGACACGGGCGTTGTCCACCTGAATTCGCGCGTCCGGTATGTAGCCCGCTCCCACGGCGCCGACGTGGTCGTCTATCTGGAACATCTTTATCGTCGAGTCATCGCTCTGAAGCTTCCTCCCGCGCTCTTCCACGGCCATCACTACCCCCTTGCTCGTCTTGATCCCCACTGTTGGAGTTCCCCTACGAACCGTCTCTAAGGCGTACTCGACCTGATACAGTCTGCCGTCGGGCGAGAATATGGTGATCGCCCTGTCATAACCCGCTGATGGTGCAAACATTTGCTAGACCAATCTCCTTTTCCCGAACCCGGCGGCACCGTTTTAAATTCTTTCCTTTGATTTGACGACATCGCTTAAAAGTTCATATTCAGAAAAGGAATCGGAGCCGTCGTTGCCGCGTGTCCTCCTAGTCAACAATTTCTACACAAGGAAGTCGATGCAGGAGCTGAAATCGGCTATTGCGGTCCAGGGTGCCGCGGTGACCGTCGCAGACAAGAGAGAAGTGTCAGCGAGACTGTTCAACTCGTTCGACGGAGTGGTTCTGAGCGGGTCGCGCGCGATGCTCTCAGACAGGGCCACGAGGACAAAGTACTCGTCAGAGACCGAAGCCGCGGTTGACACATCCACTCATGTGCTCGGCATCTGCTTCGGCCATCAACTCTTAGGCGCTGCCTTTGGGAGCCGAGTCCAGAAGACGGAACGTCCTACGAGGAAGTACGTAAGGACTCGCGTCCTCGATCAAAGCGGGCTGTTTGCGGGTCTCTCGGAGACGATTTCTGTCTTCGAGTCTCACTATGAAGTGGTCGAGACCACTCCCAGGCCCTTCAAATTGCTCGCAGAGAGCGAGAGCAGCCGCGTCAGCGCTATGAAACACAGAAACCGGCCAATATGGGGGATACAGTTCCACCCCGAAAGGAACAGCGAAAGAAACCCAGACGGAAGAACGATCCTACGAAACTTCATCGGCCAGCTGAGGTAGACAAGCTTGCCAGTTCAGAAAGTGGTCTTCACCACCGACGTTGTAAACAGTCTGCTCAGCTACTCAAAGATGAATCACCCTAGAGAGGGAATCCTCTTGATAAGAGGGAAGGTCCGCAAAGACGTTGCGGACGTCACCGGCGTCGTGATCCCTCCCGCCGCGGTGCACGCCAGGAGCTACTCGTCGTTCAACTGGTGGATGATCCCAGTGGACCCGTCCTATCTCGGAGTGGCACACTCGCATCCTTCGGGATACGCGGTCCCTTCCAGCGAAGACCTGCTGCACGTCACAGGTCGGGTCATGGTCATAATGGGATTTCCTTACACCGATGAGAGGTGTCTCGGCGTCTACAACAGAGAGGGGACCAGAATCCCCTTCGAGGTCGTGAAAGGAAAGCCCAAGCCGCCAGAATTCGAAGAGTACGAGTGAACAAAGCGCCAATCATTCTTAAATAGGATTTCGAGGTTCGGGTCGAACAGGATTCGAAATTGTCTACCTACAACAAGGGTCAGACTTGGGGGGCGCTCAAGAAGGCATGGAGAGGATACAAGGTTGCGAAGGTTCAGAAGGACAACGCGAACATGAAAAAGTATGCGGAGAGGATACGCACCCTCCAGAAGGAACTGGGTCTAATTCAGGCGAAGTTCCCTGAGCTCGGCCTCGGCTAGGAAGCGAGAACAGTGACGGTGGAAGGCAAGCTCCTTTCCCTCTTTGAGTTCCTAGCACTCTTCATCTCTGGAGAACGAGCCCCGAAGCCAAGAAGGGGATACGCTCACATCGTTGCCATACTCATCGTGATAATAATCATCCTGCTGGTTCTGATATTACTGGGAATTCTCTGACCTGTATTACCCTGATTTGAAGTGGGTCACTACGACATCTCCCCACTCGTCAGCTAGAATGACAGTGTAGACACCGCTGAAGTGTCCCGTTCCGTTTCCAGAAATGTACCCTGACGTCGTGAGGCTGAAACTCAGGGTCCACCGCTCAAGACCCGAAGCGGTGCTCGCTATCGAATATGGGGTGTAGGGCTCCAGGAGTATGTAGTCAGGAGGGGACCCGCCGACAGGGCACGGCTCTGGGACGGGCGTGACCAGTCTCAGAAGTTGGCCGAGAGAGTAGTTGTCTGAGGTGTAGTATCCTTGCATGATGCCGAAGCCCATCGGCCAGCCGTTCCGGCAGGGGTAGGAGTAGAGTCCGCTGTACGGCCACTGGTCCGAAGTTGAGTCGTTCAGTATGACGTTTGACGTGTTGTTCATGAGGCCCGTCATGTTTACAGCTCCGCCTTCGGTGATTTTCGTCGCGTTTTCTCTAACCGTGAGCTGGAAGCCCTCGGCTGAGTTCACCGAGGCCGAAGATTGGAACTCCTCGTGGAGGGGGTTGACTATTGGCGGGATGAAGATCGCGGCGAATATCGTGATGACGATGGCCGCGAGCACGAACGACATCGTCCTGACGTTTCTCTTGTACTCGACGTCTTCCTCCGACACCCTGGCTCACCCTCGGATTGGTCCTCTCACGGTGAGGATTCTCTTCCCAAAGAGAGACATGAGGAGCTCCACGGCAAGCTCGGCTGAATGGTTGGCGGTGTCGAGGATAGGATTGACTTCGACGAATTCAGCGGAGGTCACGACCCCCGAGTCGTACAGCGTCTCCATCGCAAGCTGAGCCTCTCTGTACGTTAGGCCTCCAACCACAGGCGTCCCTGTCCCTGGAGCTTCTCTCGGGTCCACTGCGTCAACGTCGAAGCTCAAGTGAACCTCCTTGACGCCCCTGCTTGCAATGTCGATGGCCTTCCCAATGACCTTCCTCATGCCCATGGCGTCTATCTCCTTCATGGTGAACACTGTGACATCCGACTTCGCCAAGAGCTCCGCTTCCTCGTCGTCGAAGCTACGCCCTCCGACCAGCACGGTGTTTCTCTCCAGGGCCTTCGGCCCCGGCCTGCCCAGGCCGACGAGCCTGCTGTCACCGTGACCGAGGACCGCCGCGAGGGCCATCCCGTGTATGTTCCCGCTAGGGGTTGTCTTGTCTGTGTTGAAGTCTCCATGGGCATCCACCCATATGATGCCTCTCTTCGACCCCTTCGCTGAAAGGCCAGCGAACGTGCCTATCGAAACGCTCTGGTCGCCACCGAGTATCAGCGGGAAGTACCCACTCGAGACGATCTGAGACACCATCTCCCCGGTCCTCGCGCAGACTTCGAGAACTTCGTCGATGAACCTCAGGTTCTCCGGACCCATCTTCGAGGCGGACCTGTCTGGTCCGGATATGTTTCCGAAGTCCTCAACCTCGTTTCCGAGGGACGCGAGCCTCTCGTCCAACCTCGCAATCCTGATCGCGCTCGGTCCCATGTCGACACCGCGTCTAGTCTGACCAAGGTCCATGGTCACGCCCAGTATCCCCACCTTCATCCCCCGGGGTGGTGAGATGGATGTCGAAAAAGCTAACGCAGCAAGGGCTAAAGCGTGAGAGACCTACGCCGGGACGGGTTGAAGGACCTGAATCCTTGGGCCTACCGGGTCGAGCCAGGCGAGAAAGTCAGGCTGAAGAAGTGGGACCCCGAAGACAAGCAGGGGATCAAGAAGGAGGACGGGCTCAAAGAGCTGGAGAAGCTCCGTTTCAGGCTGGACCCGCTGCAAGAGCTTCTATTCGCGGAGCACGCGCACAAGCTGCTCGTGGTCCTCCAAGGTATGGACACATCGGGCAAGGACGGAACGATTCGTCGCGTCTTCGAGGGCGTCAACCCGGACGGGGTGAGGGTGGCTCACTTTGGACCACCGACTCAGGCCGAGAAGGACAGGGACTTCTTGTGGAGAGTCCACCAGCAGGTCCCCGCCAGCGGCGAGATAGTGATCTTCAACAGGAGTCACTACGAAGGGGTGCTGATCGAGAGAGTCCACCGGCTCGTGCCCACTGAGGTTTGGCGCCTCAGGTACGATGAGATTGTCGAATTCGAAAGGATACTCGCCCAAGAGGGGACTACGATACTCAAGTTCTATCTGAACATCGACGAAGCGGAGCAGAAAGAAAGAATCGAGCAGCGACTGAAGGACCCCACGAAGGAATGGAAGTTCAGCCAGAACGACCTGCCCGAGAGGGAGTACTGGGACGATTACATCAAGGCGTACGAGGAAGCCATCTGGAGGACCAGCACCAAGCACGCTCCGTGGTACGTGGTTCCTTCCAACCATGGGTGGTTCCGAGACCTTGTGGTCTGCACCCTCATCGAAGAGACCCTGAAGGGGCTGAAGATGAGCTTCCCCAAGCTCCCCAAGAACGAGCGTGGAATCGCCGTGAAGTGACGAGCTTCTACTTCTGGTAGACGTCGGGATACTGCTGGTAGAGCCTCAGATTGAGCTGGACCACGTTGACATACTGGGGGCCGAAGAAGAAGAAAGTGTACTGGGCCGAGCTCTTCACCATCGACTCGAGCGCAGTCGCGGAGATCCCGGTGGCGTTCGAGATCAGAGGTATCTGACCGTAAGCCTGCGCGATGGGGATGTCGGGGTCGACTCCCGAAGCACTGTCGTTCCTCGGCTGGAAGTATATCGACTGTGTGAAGTTCTGAGCGATCAGGCTTGACCCCACCGCCTCGCCGTTGACGTAGAGGATGGAGCCGTTCGCCTGCCTGGGGAAGAGCACCTGAGCGAATCCTGTCAGCACGACAGGAAAGATGAGTCCGCACGCGATGAGCGCGATCAGAGAGAGCCTGATCGCTGTGCCCAAACGCGGACGGGCGGAGTCTGAATCTGTCAATCCCATCGCCCCCTACGGATGTCCTCCCAGGTAGACGAGCAGGACGTCAATCAGCTTGATCCCGACGAAGGGCACAATCACTCCTCCGACGCCGTAGACCATGGTGTTCCTCAGGAAGATGCTCATCGTGCTCCTGGGCTTGAACTCGACGCCACGCATGGAGAGCGGTATGAGAAGCGGAATGATCACGGCGTTGAAGATCAATGCCGAAAGTATGGCGGTGTGGAGTCCCAGGTGCAGTATGTTGAGAGCCTGGAGAGCCGGTATCGTCGCGAACATGACCGGAACGATGGCAAAGTACTTCGCGACGTCGTTCGCGATGCTGAACGCGGTGACGGCGCCCCTGGTCATAAGGAGCTGCTTGCCGAGCATCACCACGTCTATGACCTTGGCTGGATTGGACTCCAGGTCCACCATATTCGCGGCCTCCTTTGCCGCCTGGGTGCCTGAGTTCATCGCCAGCCCGACGTCGGCGATCGCAAGGGCGGGAGCGTCGTTTGTCCCGTCTCCTATCATCGCCACGATTCTGGACTGAGCCCTCTCCTCCAGCACGACGCGGTACTTGTCGTCGGGCTTCGCCTGAGACACGTAGTGGTCGATCCCCACCTCCTTCGAGATGCTCGCTGCCGTCAGGGGGTTGTCGCCCGTGATCATCACGGGCTTGATCTCCATGGCCTTCATCGCCCGAACCTTCTCCTCGATCCCCGGTTTGATCACGTCCCTCAGCCTTATGATCCCCGTGACTTCGCCGTTCTTCGCAATCGCTATCGCTGTGTCCCCCTCCTTCGAGACTTCGTCCACGACCGGCCTGTAGTCGGCCGGGATTGCCTGAGCCAGACTGAGCATGGAGTCGGGTGCGCCCTTGATTATTTCCGCCGAGCCGTACGCGCTCGTCTCCTTCTCGAACTTGCGCCGCCTCCTCTCGTGTTGGGGAGCGACCTCGTTGCCCTTCGGAAGCGCGAAGGCCGATGTGTCAGCCATTCTCACTCCGCTGGTGCGCGTGGACGCGGAGAACTCGTAGTTGGTGGACTGCGCCAGCGCGTTGAACTCCTTGGGCACGAATCCTTTGGCGTGCGCCAGTTCGACGATGCTCCTCCCTTCAGGCGTGTCGTCGTTCCACGAAGCAAGGAATGCTTCCTCTCCCACCTCCCTTTCCGTGTGCCCGGAAAGGGGCCTGAATTCCACGGCCTGCCTGTTCCCGACGGTTATGGTCCCCGTCTTGTCCAAGAGGACGGTGTCCGCGTCGCCAGCCGTCTCCACTGACTTGCCCGACTTTGCGATTATCTTGTCCGAATAGAGCCTGGAGATTCCCGAGAGACCTATGGCGGGAAGCAGAGCTCCGATCGTCGTCGGAAGGAGACAGACGTAGAGCGCGATCAGGACGGAGAGGTCGACCCCTAGGCCCAGGACGATAGAAAGCCCCAGAATGGCTGCGACGATGATCGTGAAGATCAGCGTAAGTCCGATGAGAAGAATTTCAATCGCCTCCTCGTTCGGCGTCTTCGGCCGTTTGGAAGACTCGACCATCCTGATCATACGGCTGATGTAGGTATCCTCTGGATTCACCGTCACCCTCCCCACCAGGCTGTCGCTCAGGAGTTTCGAACCGCCGATGAGCTGGTCGCCTACGCCCTTCCTGACCGGCGCCGACTCCCCCGTCAAGAGCGACTCGTCGACCATCGCCACCCCTTCCAACACGTCTGCGTCGATGGGGACGACTTGGTCCTTCTCGACCGAGATTATGTCACCCTTCCTCAGCTGGCTCGACGGGACGGAGACGTACTTTCTACCGGTGTCGTCTTGCACGACCTTCGTTGCGGTCGTCTCGCTCTCCAGCTTTCTCAGGCTGTTGGCAGTGTTCCTGACCTGGCGCTCCGCGAGCGAGTCGGACAGGGTGCTGAACCAGACTGTTATCAGGAGAATCGCAGCTACCTCCACGTAGAAGACGGTGCTGCCCACGGTTGCCACCCCGGGGAAGCCCTTTGGGGAGACCGCCATGGCAGCCACGATGAAGAAGGTGAGCTCGACGACGAGCATGACGGGGTTCGACTTCAGAGAGATGGGGCTGAGACGTTTCAGCGAGTCCAAAAGGACCGCTGGGAGCGAGGCCTCCCTCGCTGCGCCTTCACCGGTGGTCGCCTGTCTAGAACCCATTCGTATTCCCCTGCAGGAAGGACAGGATCGGCCCTAGGGCGAGGAACGGGAAGAAGGTGAGGACAGTCAGGATTAGGATGCTGCCAATCAGCACGGCGGTGAAGAGCAAGCCGTCCGTCTTGAGCCCTCCCTCCACAGACCTCTTCCTGCCTACCATGGAAGCCGAGAGCGCGAGCATCACGCCGATCGGTATGAAACGGCCCGCGAACATCACGAAGGCGGTCGAGATGTTGAAGAAGTAAGAGGTCTGCGCACCAGAGCCTATGAAGTCGGACCCATTGTTTGCCGCGGCCGATGTGAATTCCCAGAGCACCTGGGTGAAGCCGTTCGCGTTGTTCCCGAGGCCGATAGCCTGAGCTGCTCCGATGGAGAACGCCAAGACCGTGGGGACGAGGATTATGACGGGGTGGGTCAGAAATGCGATGACGGCGAGCTTGACGTCCCTGGCGTTGACCTTCAGACCCAGGTACTCTGGGGTCCTGCCGGCCATGAGGCCGACAATGAATACCGTTATCACGGTGAACATCAGCATGTACATCAGGCCGACGCCCTTTCCGCCGGGAGTGGCCTGGATCAGCATTCCGAGGAAGCCCGCGAGTATCACAAGCGGGTGGAAGGCCGCAAGAGCTGCGTTCACCGAGCCGGTCGTGAAAGCCGTGGTCGTCACCGTCCAGAAGACCGACATGAAGGAGCCGAACCTCGTCTCCATCCCCTCCCCGAGGCTCGTCTGCGGGATGAAGGCGATCGCGAGGTCGATGACGAACAGGCCATAGGAGGCGAGAAGTATCGTCCTTCCCTCCTTGTTCTTCCCGATCATCTGCCCGTAGACGAAGGGGAGGGATGTCCCGAACAGGGCCATCATCAGTATCTCGAGGATGTCTGTGACTTGACTGGGATTCTGAAACGGAAACGCAGAGTTCGCACCGAAGTACCCACCTCCGTTGGTCCCGTACTGCATTATGGGCACGAGCGAAGCCACGGGCCCAACCTTGATCGTCTGCAGAGCGCCCGAGAGAGTGCGGACGTGCAGATAACCGCCCAGCGTCTGGGGGACACCAAGAGCCACCAGGACAAGCCCAGTCACAAAGCAGAGAGGAATCAGAATTCTCGTCATCGCCCTGACGAAGTCGACGTAGAAGTTGCCCATGCTCCTCGCACCCTTGACGAACCCTCTCACAACCGCGATGCCCACAGACAGGCCCGTCGCAGCGGACGTGAACTGGAGGAACACGATCCCCATCATCTGGGAGAGGTATGACAGGCTGTTCTCCCCGTTATAGTGCTGGAGGTTAGTGTTGGTGGTTATCGAGACCACGGTATTGAATGCGAGGTCCCACCTGATGTCGGGGAAGCCCTGGGGGTTGAGCGGGAGCTGACCTTGAAAGAGGAGGAAGAAGGAAGCGAAGACAGCCTGGACCGAGTTCACGACCACCACGGCTACGAAGTATTCCTTCCATCCCATCGAGTGGTTCGGGTCTGCTCCTATGAAGCGCAGAATTGGCTCTTCAATCTTCTTGTAGTATCGGTCGAGCCTTCCCGTCCTGCTGTAGTCGAAAGTCTGCGTCACGAGCGGGGCGACCAGTCTCCCGAGGGCGACCATGGTTGCTAGAATCAGGACGAGCACAATCAGCTCTGGGAGGCTCAGCATGGCTTGCCCCTAACCTGCTACGGTCTCCGTGGACCGCCTAGATATCCGCCTAGTAGCAATGCCGTTACTCAACTTCAATGACCTCGTGAAGCCCTTCCCTTGGAAGCCTTCACGCAGGCTTCTTATCGCCGTTGCCGTTCTTGAGTCGAGGACCCTTGTGCGCCGCCAGAACGACAGAGCTGACGGTGCTCTTGACGCCCTTTATCTTGAGAATCTTGTTCTTCAGAACATCTCTGAACTGCTCTATGTCCTCTGACGAAACGAGCGAGATTATGTCGAATTCTCCGGTGACTTCGTAGAGCTCTTCGACGTTAGGCAGGGCTTCCATCGCCTTGACCACGTCGTCCATCATGGGCGACTCCACGAAGATGTCCACGAAGGCAAGAACTCGACTCAAGGCAGTTCACGGTATATCCGGCCCGTCTGAGTTGAGCAAATAAGCGTTGTGGAGGGTTTGCGTGAAGCCTTCCGTTCGGATAGAAAGGCGGGCCGCGCTTCGGCTAGGTCATGGCAAGGCCAAGATGGGCCATGCTTTGGCTACCTCATGCTTCTTTTTGCCATGAAGACGGGAAGGTACTCCCGGGCTAACAACTCCAGCAACTCGGTCGGATGCTCCTCGACCACGTGCGCCAGGAATGTGCTTGCGACCTTGCTCATGTCCGTCGGTCCGGCCTCAAATCCCTTGTCGGCTATATCTGCGCAGACCTCGCAGTTCGTAATGGACGCCTTCTCCGTCACTCTGCTCATGATCCTTTGGAAATGTAGCCCGGCTATAAGTCTGAGCTTAGCACGGCCGCCAAGAATTTTCTATGAAAGATCGCGACGGACCGAGATCAGTGAGTGATCGAGTCGCCCGAACCGCGCAGTCTCCTCGCGACCTCTTCCATCATCTTCAACGCGATCTTTGGGTTTGACTTTACAAGCCCCTCGAAGGCCCACGAGACGAGCGTGAAGCACCTGGTGGGCTTCAGCGCCACCACGTCCGCGTTTCTGGGCATCTTGTCCAAGAGCGACAGTTCACCGAAGAAGTCTCCCCTCCCCAGCTTCGCGACGAGCTTGCCGGCCCTTCTGACTTCGACTTCGCCGTCCAAGACCATGTAGAAACCCACGCCCGTGTCGCCCTGCGCCAGAATCTTCTTTCCGGTTTGGAACGTCAGCTCCCGGCCCGCTTTCTCAAACCGCTTAAGGTCGCTTGCGCTCATCGAGCTGAGAATCGGCACCTTCGACAGCAGCTGGCTGGTCGTCTCCGGCGGCACGTTCTGTCCTACTCGCTTTCAAGATTTAAGCACGACGCCGAAGGGTGAGGAAGAAAGACCCCATTCTCTCGAGAGCTTGCTCCGTTACGCGCGGGGGGCCAGCGAAGGAGATTCTGAAGTGGTGCTCTCCACGAGGACCGAATGCAGTGCCGGGGAGCACAGCAACGTTCTCATTCTCGAGAAGCTTCGCGGCCAGCATTCTAGAGCTCATCTTCTGGGTGTATGTAGGGAAGAGATAGAAGGCACCCTGAGCCTTGAAGGGCTCCAGACCCCTGATGCTCTCCAGAGCCTCTTCCGCTAGTCTCTTTCTCTCCCACAGCTCTCGCCTAAATCTGGCGATGTCGCGGTCGCAATTCTCCAGCGCGAAGGCGCATGCCGACTGTATGAAGGGAGGATAGGAAGTGTACGTGTTCTCCAAGAACTTGGCGATTCTAGCCACGATACGGGGCGCTGCGATGACGTATCCCGCGCGCCATCCCGTCATTGCATAGCTCTTTGAGAAGCTGAATATCGAGACCACGCGTTCTGGCTCCCTCTCGAATGAGCCTATCGAAACGTGCTCTCGACCGTAGGTCAGGTCCTCGTAGGCTTCGTCGCTGAGCAGAGTCACGTTTCTCTCGATGCACGTGGCGAGCAGTTCCCTCAGGTCCGCCTTCCGGAACACGCTCCCAGTAGGATTCGACGGTGAGTTGATGACGACCGCCCTGGTTCTTCGTCCAATTCGGCTCTTGATGTCGTCCACATCCAGCTGGAAGCCCTCGCTCAGCGGATACCGTTTCGGACTCCCTCCAGCGAGTATCACCGGCTCGCTGTAGAAGTATCCGGGGTCAGGGATGAGAACCTCGCTCTCCTTGTCGAGGACTGACACGAGAGAAGCGTAAACTGCGAACTTGGTCGTGAGGAAGATTGAGTTTTCGGGAGTGCACCGGATTCGGTTCTTTCTGTTCACCTTCTCCGAGATTGCCTGCCTTACCCTCGACGTGCCGTAGCTCGACGTGTAGTGTGTCTCGCCCTCCGTCATGGCCCTGTGGGCGACTTCGATGATCGACCTTGGGGTATCGAACGAAGGTTCCCCTATCGCCAGGGACCAGACCTTCTGGCCGGCCGCCTGCTTGCTCAGAACCATGTTGACCATGTCAAGAGACGGAGAATTCTTGATACGGTCAAGAGACACGGCCTGACGTGACGGCGCAGCGATTTAAGCGCTCAGACCCAACGGCATAAATCCACAGCCCCCGAAGTCGAAGGGCCGCGAGATGGAAGACGAGTTCACTAGACCGGCGAGGTGGAGAGACAGGGAGGAGGCGTGGCACGAGGTGATGCCGGGTGTCAAGAGAAGGATCGTGTCGCACTCGACGACGGGGATGATGGTCCTCTACAGGATCGAGCCGGAGAAGCGCTTCCCCTTGCACTCGCATCCGCACGCGCAGTACGGCATCTTTCTTGAGGGCGGAGGAGACTTCAAGGTGGGAGGCGCGGTCTGGAGTATGAAGAAGGGGGACTCCTACTACATACCTCCAGGCGTCCCTCACGAGCTCGTCACCAGCGAGGGCGCTGAAAGCGTGATCATGGACTTCTTTACCCCCGCGAGAGGGGACTTCCGTTCTGAAGCGCAGCAGCCGGAAGAGAGCCCGGTCTAGCCTACCGACCGGAGAATGGCGCCATCCACCGGAACCATCGCGCCCGAGACGTACGACGCGAGGTCGCTAGACAGGAAGAGTATCACGTTCGCCGTTTCTTCGGTTGTCCCGATTCTTCTGAGGGGAATCTCGGATTCCATCGACTCCCTCGCCTTTGACATGCCTAAGCCCGTCCTGGCTCCGGTCGCTTCTAGTATCTCCCTCACCCTGTCAGTGTCCACATAACCTGGCATCACTCCGTTGACTCGTATGCCGCTCGGACCGAGCTCCCTCGCGAGAGTCCTGACAATCCCGGACACGGCTATGCGAGCGACTCCCGAGGTTGCAATCGTCGGAATCGGCTCCCTCACTGCGACGGATGCCACGAGAACCATCGTCCCGCGCGTCTTGGACTTGACCATCTCCTCTCCTACCCTCTTACAGAGGTAGGCAGGGCTGACCATCATCGACTCGGCAGCTTCTCTCCACTCCTTGTAGCCATTTGCCATGAAAGTCCCGGGAGGCGGTGGCGGTGCGACGTAGACCATGTGGTCTAACCCTCCCAGCCGCTCCAACGTCTGGTCAACCAGCTTGTCCAGGTCGCTCTCCAGCCTCAGGTCGGCCGCCAGGGCGTGCACCTCTCCCAGCGTGCCGAGCTGCTTCTCCGCTTGGGAGAGCCTATCGTGGTTTGAAGAGCATATCACGACTCTCGAGCCCTCTTCCAAGAATGCTTTCGCCGACCCGAATCCGATGCCTCTGCTTGAGGCAGTCACGAGAACCCTCCTGCCCTTCAGAGAGAACACCTTCGACCTGCGTCCCCAGCCGTCATTGAACGTGAGAGTCTATAAGCCTAGTCCAGCCCTAGAAGAATTAATATCGAAAGGGTTGGCACACCGTTCTCACTTGTACAATCCGCGATGGTTCAAGGAAGACAGGCTGAAGGTTCTGCAGGAGGAAGTGGAGAAGATAAGCTTCGGGACCATCGTCACCCAGGGCGCCAAGGGGGTGATGGCGAGCCACGTTCCGATGCTGATTGACAGGTCAAAGGGCGAGCGTGGGACGCTCTTTGGACACATTGCACGCGGAAACTCTCAGTGGAGAGATTCTGCCTCAGGGGGAGAGGGTCTGGCCATTTTCCTCGGCCCCGACGCATACATCTCTCCCAGATGGTATGAGAGCAAGAAGGACGACGGGAAGGTCGTCCCAACGTGGAACTATGTCGCCATACACGTTCGAGGTAGCGTGACCTTCTTTGAGGACCCCGAGAGACTAAGAGAGGCTGTCACGGTCCTCACTAGACACCACGAGTCTGCTTCTACCGAGCCTTGGCAGGTCACCGACGCCCCCAGCGCGTACATCGACGGGGAGCTGAAGTCCATAGTGGGCTTCGAGATGCCGATCAAGACCATTGAGGGGAAATGGAAGATGAGTCAGAACAGGCCGGAACCTGACCAGCGGGGAGTGAAGACCAGCCTGCTCGAAAGGGGTGGACCGAGAGACGCCGAGGTCTCGGAGAGGGTTGGTCTAAAGACCCAAGACTGAACCCGAAGCTCCTTGCAATCAGCTTATTTCTGCCAGCCCTTCCCTTGTCACCATGACGGGAACCATGGCCTTCGTGGTCCAGAAGCACAAGGCGACATCACTGCACTACGACTTCAGGTTGGAGATCGGGGGTACGATGCCTTCTTGGTCCGTCCCGAAGGGTCCGAGCTTGGACAGCGGCGTCAGGAGGTTGGCGATGCCCACAGGAGACCACGACCTCGAATACAGGCACTTCGAGGGAGTCATACCGACCGGCAGCTATGGGGCGGGTCCGGTAATGATATGGGATGAGGGTACGTACAACCCCGAGATAGAGGTCAGCAAGGGGGTTCGGCGCGAAGTCAAGTCCAGGGCAGCGGGCGAACGCGTCGCGAAGGAAAGCCTGGCCGCGGGCAACCTCAAGTTCAGGCTCTACGGAAAGAAGCTTCACGGGTCGTTCGCCCTCGTTCGAACGGCAGGGTTGGGGGGAAAGGAGTCCTGGCTGCTCATCAAGCACAAGGATGCTTACTCAAAGGCAGGCTATGACGCGAACGACTATGACTACTCGGCCGTCTCGAGGAAGTCAATAGCAGGGATAGCCTCCCAGGCCGTGCTCGACCCCGATCCTTGACCCAAATGCGGCCCAGGTAACCGATGTGCAGGACCGGAAATGGCGCCAAGAACGCCGAGCTTTAAGGAGGTGATTCCCACTGAGGCTGGAGAATTGATTGGCGGACGAGCGTGACTTCGCTATCATCTCCCAGCTCCGCAGAAACCCCTTCCTGTCATACGAATCTATTGGCAGAGGGATTGGGCTTTCAGGAAACGCCACGAAGATGAGGATAGAAGCCCTCGAACGGGCCGAGATTTTGACCTCACTCCGCGCGATGCCGGCGGCGCAGATCTTCCATAGGGTGCCCCGGCTCTTCTTCTTCGGGCCCGCCACTGCCGAGAAGGTCGACAAGGCACTCGAAAAGGATCCCTCGGTCTTCGCGACCATGGACGTAAATGGGCGCGCGGCTGTCCTCAGATACGTCAACCTAGCTTCTTCGGGCCCACCCGAGGACCTGAAATCCCTGCTCGGCCCCGTCGAGACGGAGGAGAATCCCCTGCTCCCTTATCCGCACAGAGAATTGGCCTCCCCAATTTCAGTCCCCCAGCTCGTAGTGCTAAGAGTTCTCGTAGACGACCTCCGGACATCTGTGAAGGAGATTTCGAAGGCCACTGGGCTTTCACAAAAGGTGGTGAAGAGGGTCAGGAGAGAGATGCTCGAGAAAGGACTCTTTCAGGTGCAGCCGATCTTTCAGTCAGCGAGGTCTAGCCGAATCGTCATGTACGAGCTCCATGTCCGTTCGGAGGATGACTCAGTGCTCCTCGACGTCAAGCAGACACTTCCCCGGTCCATCTTCATAAATCAGTGGGAGAGCTCCGCGACAATCTTCTCATGCTGGGCCGAATCGATAGACGATGTCTTCGAGACGCAGAGGAGGGTCAGGAGCAGACCAGGTGTCAGCGACGTGAGCGTGAGATTCCACGCGAGGGCGACGCTCAACACAGCCAGACTGACATCCCTCATCGATGAAGAGGTCCGACGAATCAGTCCGAGGACGCGGTCTTCAGTCGCTTGACTCTGCCGGAGATTTTCTGAAGCTGAGCGTCCGGACAGCATATATCTGGTCCCGCAAGCAAGGACATCCGGCGAATCAGTTTCTTGAGCGTAGCAATCCGGAAGGAGACTTTTAGGGTACCGTACCCAACAAAGGACAGGCAGGTGGACCTCGCAGTCGAGGAGCGCGGCGAGGGAGGTGCGTCGTTTCTGCTACTGCACGGCGGAGCCGGGCCAGGGTCGATGGCCAGATTCGCAGCATCGCTGGCGGAACAGAAGAACGCCAGGGTCCTAACACCAACTCACCCGGGCTTCGCCATGACCCAAAGGCCCGAAGACCTCAACAGCGTCAGGGCTTTGGCCAAGTTTTACGCTGCGTTCCTGTCTCAGCTGCAGGCAGAGGACGTAACCGTGATAGGCAATTCCATGGGCGGATGGCTGGGCGCTGAACTTGCGATTCTCAATCCTCCCGGAATCCGCCGTGCGGTCTTGGTCGGCGCCCTTGGAATCGAAGTGCAAGGCCACCAGATTCCAGACACTTCGAAACTCACCCTAGACGAAATCATGAACCTCTCATATCACAATCCCGGGCCATTCAGGGTCGACCCCTCGAGCCTCACTGACGTCCAGCGCGCAGCGTTCGCCTCCAACCGTTCGGCTCTTCAGGCCTACGCATCCAAGTCGACCGACCCCACCCTGCTGGGCAGGCTAGCCGGCATCTCCATACCCGTCCTCGTCGTTTCGGGTGAGAGCGACCGAATAGCAGACGCGGAGTATGGGAGGGCTTACGCAGCCGCGATTCCGAAAGCGCGGTTCGAGCTGCTGATGGGTACAGGCCATCTCCCCCAGATAGAGACGCCCGAGCTCCTGCTGCAGACCGTCTGGAAGTTCACCCAAGCGACGCAAGACGGTTGAGTCAGGCCTAGTGGCGCTCCTGTGCCCTATCGGCCTCCGATGGATACTCACTCGTTGTCTATGAACTCTGACGCCTTCGGAGGGTCAGGCGGGAGCCCCTTCCTCTTTCGAATCTCGGTGACCAGACCCGTCAGCATGTTCTGCGGGACGGCCTGCCACGTCTTGAAGTGAGTGTTCCACACGGCCTTGCCCGCAGTGGCACCCCTCATCTCCTCGCTCAGGTCGAAGGTCTCAGACGCGGGTATCTCTCCCTCGATGATAGTCATGACCTCCCTCTGGTCAATGTTGACCAGCTTCCCGCGCTTGCCCTGAATGACGCCCGTGATTGCTCCGATGAGGTCTGATGGGCCCTTGACCTCTATGCCGAGAATCGGTTCCAGCAGGGTAGGGTTCGCGGAAAGGAGCGCCCCCAAGATGGCCCGCCTCGACGCTGGCATCAGCTGGGCGTAGGTCCTGTGAGCCGCGTCTTCGTGAGGGACATAGTTGGTGAGCACGATCTTGACCCCGCGCGTGAATTCGTAGGCGAGCGGGCCGTTCTTCATGATGTCGTCGAATCCTGCCCTGATCGAGTCCATCGACTCCTGCAGGAACTGCACACCCTTCGTCACTTCGGTCATGATGTTGCCTCGCTCGTCAATCGCCTGGAAGTTCCTGGCCATGTCTGGGTCCCAGCCGTGGTCCCTCAGCGCCTTGATGACCGTCTTGGTGTCCGTGTTCTCGCTGATTGTACCGTTCCTGATGAGTTCCACGATCTCCGACTCAAGAGGTTCGACTTCGATGAAGATCTTGTTGTGCCTGTTCGGAGAGCGCGCCATGATGGGACCTGCCCTCGACCGAATCGTCTCCCTGTAGTTGATGATCGGCGGAGAGGTTATGATCTCCAGCCCGGCCTGCTGGATCAGGGTGGTCGCGATCTCCAAGTGCAGGACGCCCATTCCGGCCATGAGCGTCTCTCCGGACTCCTGGTTTATCGTGATGATCAGGTTGGGGTCCTCGATGTTCAGCCGCCTCATTACCTCGACGAGCTTCGGCAGGTCCCTGGGATGCTTGGCCTCTACCGCAATCGTGACGACGGGCTCGCTGACGTAGTGGATCGACTCGAAAGTCGCGACGTCCTTCAGGTTTGAGAGCGTCTCCCCTGACCGGACGTCCAGTCCTAGGAGCGCCGGTATGTTCCCCGCGGGTAGGCTGTCGACGATCTCCCTCTGGAAGCCCATGAAGATCTGGACCGACTGCACCTTTCCCTCCCTCTTCGAGTTCAGGAGGTAGACCGAGTCGCCGTTTGAGATGTTCCCCGAGAAGAGCCTCCCTGTAGCGACAAGTCCGGCGGCAGGGTCGACCACGACGTTCGTGACCATCATGACGGTCGGGCCGTTCTCATCGCAGGCGAGCAGGGCTTTCCCGATGTCGCTGGTTAGGTCACCGGGCCAGATCTTTGGTATCCTGTAGGCCTGGGCGACGTGGGGTGGAGGATGATGCCTGACCACCATCTGGAGCAGCGCCTCGTGCAGAGGTAGCCTCTTTCCGAGCTCCTCGGGGGTCGAAGTCCCGTACGCCGTGAATATGTCTTTGAAGTTCATCCCCGACTTCTTCAGCATGTCCGCGTTGAACCCCCACTTGTCCTTGGACGAGCCGAAGGCCACTTGAGAGTCCTGGATTGAGACCTTCCACTTCTGCTTGTATTCCGGTTCGGCATAGGTCTCTATCAGTCGGTTGAACTCCTTGACGATGTTCGACAGCCACTCCTGCATCTTCTCGGGCGATAGCCGGAGCTCCTTAATCAGACGGTCAATCTTGTTGATGTAGAGGACAGGACGTACGCGCTCTTCGAGCGCCTGGCGCGTCACAGTCTCGGTCTGGGTCATCACTCCTTCTACTGCGTCCACCACGACGATCGCGCCGTCGACCGCTCTGAGCGACCTCGTGACCTTGCCGGTGAAGTCGATGTGCCCTGGCGTGTCGATCAGATTGATGACGTAGGGTTTCTCTTCCTGTTCGTAGTAGAGCGTGACGTTCGCGGCCTTTATCGTCATCTGGCGCTGCTGCTCCAGCTCCATGTAGTCGAGGGCCAACGCCTGCCCCGCGACTGAGGGGGAGAGCATTCCCGTCGCGGCTAGGAGCGAATCTGAGGTCGTGGTCTTGCCGTGATCGACGTGCGCTATAATCCCCAGATTCCTTATCTGGTCCTTGTTGTGTACTATCTTTAGTGCTTCAGCTGTCGTCTTAAAACGCGGCATCTCTATCGAGCTTGAGCTTCCCTTTCGCGTTCAGGTTATGAATCTTTTCCCAACTGATTGAGACCTCCGGGCGATTGAGTCCAAAAGGCGACCGTGTTTGATGCGCAATCTCGCCTAGGAATATTTATATAGGTATACTACTTTAGGTATTCTACCAAAGGTGATATGAACACGACAGAAAAGAACGGAAAACCCCGCAAGGAGAAGGACACCGGCTCAACCGCTCTCGCACTACCTGAGAGCATCTTCCAGAACTTCATGAAGCCCTTCCAGGACTTCATGCAACCGCTCTTCCCCAGCTCGATGAGCTCGCTTCTGAGCGAGTTCGGAGGGAGGGAGCAATCCACGGATCTGCAGGACCGCGGCGACCACTACGTCCTGACCGCCCAGCTTCCCGGTTTCGAGAAGAAAGACGTGGACGTCAGGGTCGACTCCAACGTCCTCGAGCTCAAGGCAGAATCGAAGTCCGAGAGACAGAACAAGAAGGACAATGGAGCCTGGACACAGAGAAGCCATTCCTACGTGCACAGGTACATGACACTCCCTGAGGAAGTCCTCTCCGAGAAGGTCAGCGGGACCATGAAGAACGGCGTTCTGGAACTGAAACTCCCCAAGAAGGAGCCAAAGGCTCTAGAGCGCAACCGAAGGGTGGACCTGAAGTAGGCTCACCCGCAGTATTTTTTTGAGGTTGAGATCTTGGAAAAAGCAGAACTCGACTCTTTGCTTCAGGTGGTCGAGAATCCCGTGAGGCGTAGCATAATCAAGCGTCTTAGTCGGGAGCCCGCGTACGCACTCCAGCTTTCCAAGGAGCTCGGGCTCGGCCAACCGCTCGTGGCAAAGCATCTACAGGCCATGGAGAGCGCCGGACTAGTGGCGACGACCATCGAAAGCAGCCCCAGAGGACCCGATAGGAAGAAGTATTCTCTGGCGAAGGGGATTACAATAACACTCGACTTGGGTCCGAACCTCTTCATCGAGAGGGGAGCCACGTTCCACGAGAGGCCTGAGAAGTCCCGGCGGGCTGGCAAAGCAAGCGTCTTCATGAAGCAGATCCAGAGCGCTCAAGCGGAGGAGGAAGACAGAAGGCTTTCTCTTATCTCTGAGATCCTGAGTTCGATCGATGCGCGGATGCAAGAGATAGAAGAGGAGAGAAGCGAATTGCTCGAGGTCAGGAACCTTGCGATGGAGAAAGCTGTGGACGCCGCGGGTCGTTTCGAAGAGTCGGACGTGAGGAGGGTTCTGTTCCACGTGCTCGACGAACACGACCGAGCTGTTGAAAGCATCTCGAACGCCTTGAACCTGCGAGAACTCTCCGTCAGGGCGATTCTCGGAGAGCTGCAGAAATACCTAGACTGACCAGCATTGTTGAGTCTGTCCTGCTTCGTTTAAATTCTGGGGGGTAGCACACTTTCTGTCAACTTGGTAGAGCTTCCTGAGTCAGTCAAGAGACTGATAGAGTCAAGAACGTACGCGAACTTCGCGACCCTCATGCCCGACGGCTCGCCTCACGTAACCCAGACGTGGGTAGACCACGAAGGCGACATCATCCTCATCAACACTCCAGAGGGAACCCAGAAACACAAGAACGTCCTGAGGGACCCCAGGGTTGCGCTTGACCTGGTCGACCCTGCCAACCCATACAATCTCGCAGTGATTCGGGGCCGGGTCATTGAAGTGACCTTTCAGGGGGCGGAGGAGCACGTAGACAAATTGGCGATGAAGTATCAGGGGAAGGCGAAGTATGAGATGCACCAGCCAGGAAGGAGGCGCGTTCTCATCAAGGTTGAGCCGGTCCACGTGGTTCCTCCGTGGGGTGAGGACTCGCGGTGGAAGCGATGGGACAGAGCGAAAGACAGCTAGATGTGGAGGATCCTCCGCAGCTTTCCCCTGTGTCTTCTAACCTCGCCCTTGCGGGAAGGAGCATTCGTCAGGACTCCTCGGGGACCCACGGTCTCGATTGAAGACGTAGCGGTCGCGACGTAGGGCGAGGCCGCGACGTGTTTATGTCTCGTCCCGCACCTTCTAAGGTGCCTTTCCAAGTGGCCTGCTGAAATGAGTCGTCCGCATTTTGGGCAGACGGGCATTAGTCATGGAAAGCGGGGTTGACACCGAAATAAGTCTGCTTACCGACCGGGCCTTCTTCGCGCTGCGAAGGCGTAGACGGCGGACGAGACCACCAGCACCGAGAACACCACCAAAAGTATCGAAGGCGAGAGAGCGGTCGAGCTCTTAGAAGTAGTGGAGGAGGACGAAGTCGAGAGGCTCTCGCTCGACTGAGTCGTGGTCGAGTTCGAAGAACTTGAGGAACTGGACGATGTGGAGCTCGAGCTCGTCGACTGCGATGTCGTGCTGGTCGACGATGTTGTAGATACCGAAGAGCTCGTCGAAGAAGTTGAATTCGTGGTGGTGGTTCTTGAAGTCGAGCTGGTCGAGTTGCTACTCGTCGAAGTGACGGTGGTAGTAGACGATGTCGTCACGGCGGGAGGTGAAAACATCACAATTCTGTCGTTACCGGTGTCTGCGACCCACAGGTCACCGTGTGAGTCAAACGCGACACCGGAGGGGACCGATAGACCGCTCTGGCTCGTGCTAGGGGTAGACACTCCAAATCCTAGCTGCCCGATGACAGAACTCGCCGCCATGCCAGTTGAAAACGGCGACAGGAATTCGACCACTCTGTTGTTGCCCGTGTCGGCTACCCAAAGATCCCCTGAGCTGTCGAAAGCGATGCCGTTCGGTGCAGAGAGCTCGCTGGCGCCGTCACCGGAACTGACGGCTGAAAAGCCCGCCTGGCCCAGCACCGTGGAAGCTCCCATTCCTGAAGAGAATGGCGGGGTGAAATCCACCACACGGTCGTTGCCCGTATCTGAGACCCAAAGGTCTCCAGCAGGGTCGAAGGCCAGACCACTGGGCTCTGATAACCCCGACTGGCCGGAGCCGGCTCCGCCTGTGGTGAAGGACTGCTGGCCGAGAACTAAAGATGCGAACATCCCCGTTTCGAATGGCGCCTTGTACTCCAATATGCGGTTGTTTCCAGAGTCTGCGACCCAGAGGTCTCCGGCAGAGTCGAACGCCAAAGCGGATGGCCTGACGAGCTTGTTCACGGCCGTCCCGAGCGTTGATTGTGTGAAATCGACCTGCCCGATCACAAGGGAAGCGTTCATGCCAGACTCGAGGGGCGCCTTGAACTCGAGAATCCGATTGTTGAGCGTGTCAGCCACCCACAGGTCTCCTGAGCCGTCCATAGCGATGCTGTCGGGCGAAAGAAGGCGAGCCTCTGCTGTGGAGGGGAGCGAACTCTCAAGGCTTGGAGCTCCGATCTCAGAAGACGCGTTCATCCCGTCAGAGAAGGGCGCCTTGAACTCGAGCAGCCTGCTGTCACCCGTGTCCGTGACCCACACCTCATCTGTGGAAGAGATCGCAATCGACCTGGGGGAGCTCATGCCTAGGGAGCTGGTCGGAAGGTAGCTGGTGTAGAAACCAGGCTGCCCTATCACCTTTGCCGCGTTCATCCATCCTGCGAAGGGCGGAGCGAACTCGAGGATGCGGTTAGCCCCCGTGTCCGAGACCCAGAGGTTTCCCTGTGAGTCGAACGCGAGCCCGGCCGGCTTCACCGAGCTCTCTGAGACAGAGTAAGTACTCGTGGTGAAGTCTGGGTGTCCCACCACAAAGGAGGCGTTCATCCCATCAGAGAAGGGCTGCTCGAACTCGAGTACACGGGCACCCCTGCTGTCGGAAACCCACAGGTTCCCTTGAGAATCGATCGTCACGGCGAGGGGGTAGCTCATTCCGCTCTGTGATGTCGCCGCTGCTGCGGTGCTGTAAGTGGCCTGCCCGAGAACTAGAGATGCGGACATTCCCGAGCTGTAAGGAGGATCAAATTCGATTACGCGATTGTTTCCAGAGTCTGCCACCCAAATGCCTCCAGAGGCGGCGAATGCACCCTGTGGTTGGCTGAGGCCGCTCTGGGAGGTGGAGGGAAGGGAGCTGGTAAATCCAGCCTGTCCCAGCACGAGCGATGCGCTCATGCCGGACGAGAAGGGCGAGGTGAATTCGAGGAGCCTGTTGTTGCCGGAATCTACGACCCACAGGTTGCCAGCGGAGTCGAACGCGACCGATGTAGGGGAGTCCAGACCGCTCGCAGTCGTGCGTGGAGCTGCTGAGTCGAACGAGGGCTGTCCGATGACCAAGCTCGCCGCCATCCCGGAGACGAAAGGTGGTGTGAACTCCAAGACTCGGCTGTTTCCAGTGTCCGCGACCCAGAGGTCCCCCGCTGCGTCAAACGCCAGGCCGCTTGGGAACGAAAGGACGCCGGAACTTACGGAGCTCGAGACCGTGCCGAACCCGGCCTGACCGATCACTAGGGACGCGTTCATCCCGTTGCTAAAGGGCGGTTGATACTCGAGTATCCGGTTATCGAAGGCGTCTGCTACCCAGAGGTCGCCTGACCGGTCCATCACGACATCCCTTGGACCCGCGAGTCCCATCTGGTTCGAAGAGGTGTAAGCCGTACTGAATTTCGCCTGGCCGAGCACCAAGGAGGCGTTCGAGCCGTTAGCGAATGCGTGAGCGAGGGGAAGTGTCCCCACGAGCATGATTGAAACCATGAGCAGGGTCACGTAAGCGAATCCAGCGAACGATCTCTTGCTGATCAGCATTAGATTCAGCTGTTCGGCCATTTCTTGTCTCGTTCGTATATAATCGATGTGTCAGCAAATTCCGTATCGACCCTCGGTATTCGTGCACTTGATTTCATAATGGGTTCTCTCTACCCGTGCTTCGGCTCATCATACATCCCGTCGCAGTCCTCGTCATGCAGCCATGAGGAGGTAAGAGGCGACGAGGGCGAGGGCGGGGACGACCACCCAGCTCCCGATCGACTCTATCATCAGCCTCCGATTTATCACCGCGACGTTTTGTGACAGTGCTGCCCCCAGCATGCCTCCAAGGATGCACTGGCTGATTGACACGGGAACCCTGAGCTGTGTTCCTAGCCAGACCAATAGGGCGCTACTGACGAACACGGAAATGACTCCCTGGGGGGTAAGCACTAGGAGTCTGTCACCGATGGTCCCGCTCACGCCGCCCCTTCCGAGGAGAAGCGTGCCCGCGAGGGCGGCGAGAGTGAGGCCCAATGCAAGGACACTGAAGTCGCTCGCCTGAGAGCCGTTCAGGGCGCTCCCCAAGATTAGACCGATGTTGTTCGCTCCCAGCGCGTACGCTGTTGCCAGAGATCCTAACACGGTCCCCCACCTGTTCATCGAGTCCACCGCCACGAGGCCTAAACGAGATTCCGCGTGCCTGATCGACCTATGAATCAGAAAGGCGGCCAGGCCGGACAGGAGTGGTGCTACGAACCAGAACGCGACGACGAGGTAGGTCTGACCCAAGTAGATCCTTGAGCCGAGGGCTAGGGCCACCCCCAAGAATGCCCCTACCATTGTGGCGCTGAATGAGGCAGGCAGGTCCGCGAAGGTCATGGCAACTGTGATAGCTATGGAGACGACAAAGGTAACCGCCATGCCTTGCGCTGATACGGCAGCGGCGAGGTCCCCGTCGAGGCTCCTGAGCATCTTCTGACCTTCGAAGAGCACCCCTGCCAGTAGGCCAATCACCGTGACCGCGAGGGCCCCCCTGAGACTGAGGGCGCCGCTGCCTCTGACGTTGCCAATCAGGAACGAGCTGTTGTTCCAGCCAAAGACGAAGCTCAAGACAGCCGCGAGAAGCAGGAGTGATTCAGCCATAGCCCTTCGCTATCAGAATCAGCACCACATCGCTCGCGTCCTCCGCGTTGTCGGCGATGTCGTCGGCCTCGAACATGAAGTCGCGCATTTGGATCACCGTGATCGGGTTGACCCCAGTGGTGTTCGAGAAGAGTTGTCGGATTACCTCAGACTTGTCGGTATCCGCCGCCTCTTCCAGCTCCTCTACGATGTGGACTTTGGAGAGAGCTTGGCTCTTGCTCACTTCCAGCGCTGCGACGAGGTCCTGAAGCGCGGAGACCGCATCCCGTTGGTGGAGGATGAAGTCCTTCATGGCCTGCGTCTTCAAGAGCGAAACCGCCGTGGAATCCAGGCTCCCCTCGGTCTCGATTAGCCTCGCCGCATCTTTAGCGCTGTCCGCGATGTTGTCGATTTTTTCGAGGAGGTTCAGCATGTCTTCCCTCACCCCACCGAAGAAAGCACCCTCCGCGATCTGAGTGCTCAGCGCTCTGTGGGAGTCGTCGGCCTCCTTCTCCTTGTCAAGCACCTCCTGTAGGTAGCCTGCAGCGTCCTCTTGACGTTCTGCTGCCAGGGCAGCAATCATGTTTGAGAAGCTCTCGACCGCGGATGCAACGATTCTCAGGTCTCCCTCCACTCCTTGGAAGATCGCTCGCTCCCTTCCACCGAAGGAGATTTTCATCTCGACAGGACCCGCCTGCGTCCTGCTCGGGTGACGTTAACTGTCTTTCGTGGTAGGCCCCGAAGGGTGGGTCAGGGGTTTACTACGTTCTCGGGAATTTCTCCCCTCATGACCCTCACCACGTTGTCTATAGTGAACTGGATGATCCTAAGTCTGGCCTCGTTGGTCGCACCGGCGATGTGAGGCGTCAAGACTATGTTTGCGCCCTCCCTCGCTGCAGAGACCAAGGGGTTCCCATCTGGCACAGGCTCTTGGGTGAAGACGTCTACCCCCGCGCCCCCTATCTTGCCCTCCTTGACGGCTTTCGCGAGTGCGTCCTCATCCACCAGTCCTCCTCTAGCTACGTTGACCAGAATCGCACTCGATTTCATACGCCCGAACTCGTCATCTCCCATCATCAGGCGGGTCGAGTCGGTCAGGGGCAGGCTCAGTGAGACCACGTCGCTGGTGGAGAGCAGGTCAGCGAGCTCCCTGTATTCGACGTGCAGCTCCTTCTCTTCCTCTGGAGTTAGCCTTGCCCGCTCAAAGTAGACCACGTCGGCCCCGAGGGACCTTGCTCTCGTGCCGACAGCTCTTCCGATGCGGCCTAGACCTACGATACCCCACTTCTTTCCGTTCAGCTCCCCGGCGACGCTCATCAGTTCGGACTGGGCCCAGTCTCCGGCGACCAGCCTCTGATGGGCGACGGTGATGCGTTTCATGGCGACGAGAGCCAGAGCAATGGTGTGCTCCGCGACCGAGACCGTGTTCGCGCCACCGATGTTCGCGACAGGAATTCCCCTCGCTTTGCACGCGGCGATGTCGATGTGCTCGTAACCGGTGCTTGGCTGTTGGATAAAACGGACATTCTTCATCGAACTTACCATCTCCGCTGTAATCGGGATCCCGAAGGAGTAGTCACCTACGACGAAGTCAGCGTCAGCTAGTTCTCTTGAGAGCTCCTCAGAGTTCTTCCCCTCCGCTGAAACGACGCTCACGTCTAGCTTGTATTTCTCGGCTGCCTCCTCGAACATGCCCCTAATGACGAATTCTGGCAGGGGTGACAGCGAGAGCACCCTGAACATTGGGCTTTGGTGATCTTGAGCGTATTTATCCTGGTTAGACATCCATGGCAAGGTCAGATGCAAGCTTGACCGTATTGACTGCCATTTGCCTGGAAGCACGGGAATCCGGTCCGAGCGCTCGTCACGGCGAAGGTCAGCGAAATGAGGTCTCCCCACGCGTCAATAACGACCGCCGTGTATGCCCCTGGCTCGAACGGATGGAATACAGCTGAATCGATACCGGGGAGGTCGAAACCCGTCCAGTACCCGGCGACCCTGGCTTCGATCAGCGCGCTCGTGTTCATGAAGGGACCGCCGTTAACCGAGTAGAGCTCCACACTGTCGCTGTTGGGAAGGAAGGCAAAGTAGGACAACGGTGCCTGTGGCCCACAGTCGACGGGTCCTGGCGCAGTCAGTGCGAGAGGTATGGCGCCCGAGACGTTATTCCTGTTGAAGACACCCTGAAACAAGAAGATACCGATGGGCGGCGCGTCTGGGCCGCAGGGATAGTAGCGAAGCCCTAGAGGGGGGTGACCAGGAGCCCTCAACAGGTTTCGTGTCGACAGTTCGTTGGTCAGAGTGGCGAGCACGTACTCAGACGAGCCCGACACTTCGGAGGACGGGCTTAAGACCAGCCTCAGGGTCAGCCCTGTGGTCGAGTTGTAATATGACAGGGCTTCCTGATCAAGAACATGGAATGCAGACAGTTCGGGCGAAGAACGTTTGGAATCAGAGGCCTCGATCCCAACGGCTGAAGATACCAAGACCACAATCATGAGAAAGACGAATGTCGTCTTCCCACCTTGACCGGACAAGGAAGACGACGAGAGCGACCTCGGAGTCTATAAGGCTAGGCGCTGCCTTCTTGTCGAGCCGGATAGATCTGTAGGAGCGCGCGAAGTTGGACGGGGCTGATAGGGACAGCGGCCGAAGCGTGGGATTTGACCAGAAGCGTGCCGCCAGTCGTCTGCTCGCCCTTCAGGATCTCTCCAGGGGGCTCTCTCCTCGCAGCCCAGACGGAAGCGAGCAACGAAGCGTATCCATCGCCGGAGGTCCAATCTTGCTTTCGCTTGACGACTTCAAGGACCTCCCACACGGAAAGCCTCGTCTCGAGCTTCTGGTTCGGATTCGGCACAGAGACCCCAACTCCCCCCTCCTGGAGGTATGCACCAGCGGCCGAGACAAGTCCCTTGTCGCACGCAAGGGAAAGGAGGTCAATCGGCAGAGACCTTGCCGAATTCAGAGGCTGTTTCGGGTCGAGTTCAATGCTAACCAGCTCTTGAGCCAGTTCTGAGGCGGTCTGGGTTGAGTCAAGAGGCAGGAGGTAGCTCCCTGAACGCGAGAGAATTCTGTTGGCCTTCCGCATTCTCATGAGGAGATCACGCTCGGCGTCTGCTCGCCTGAGATGTCTGCCGGACAGGATGAGAAGAAACCTCTCGTGTGCGAAGTCCACCACGAGATTCCCTTCAGCCGCGGACAGGGCGCGCGTCACGTCGGCGGTGGCGAGCTTCACTTCTCCAGCAGCGTGCCATTCCGTGCCCAGCATGCCCGACCTCAGGAGAATGGTGCCCGGAACGGGCGAAGCGGAGGCAGCCGTAGAGGTCATTGCGAGTCTTCGACTGGCCAACAGTGCTACTCCGACCGAGGAGAAGAAGACTATGGACCAGGTTCCGCCCTCGGCTGCTGCAACAACGGCCAAGACGAACGAAATGAGTGCGGCGATGGTCCTCGAGGAGACTTTCCGTTCGTCCGCTCGGCGCTTGACCCACTCTCTGTAGGCGAGGTAGGCGAAGATGGGTATGCAGACGAACCAAAGGGAGAATGCCACGCCGAACAGCGCTGAAAGGATCATCAAAGCGGTGGACTTCCGCATCACTTCATCCCTCCCTCGTCGATCGTGAGATACCCAAACCTCGCGTAGTCGGCCATCGCTGGGTGTCGCTGTATCCAGATCGCCCTGGTCGCCCCCTCCGAAGCCTCAGGATTGACGGCCACTCCCTCATCGTTCCGCTTCGCCGAAGGTTTGGTGAGCTCGTAGCTGAACTTGGCTTCGTGCCCGAGAATCACGCCACCGTAGGGGTGACGGTTCCAGCCGTTGATTGGGTCTATGCTGACGTGGCTGGTGCCTAGCACGGCCAGATCGAAGTCGATGCAGAGCCTCTGCGCGTGCATCAGCATCATCGCGAGGCTCGAGCTTCTAGCGGGGAGGTCGGCGGTCCCGGAGAAGTAGGCTTTCAGCGGCGCCGAGATAGAGTCGTAGACCAGGAGCTTCGCCTTCGTCTTAATTACCGCGTCCCGCAAGAGAGAGTGGTACACAGGCGTCTGCTCAAGCCGCATCTCCACCCGGCCGCCTTCTGAGACCGTGATTCTGCCCTTCACCCCGTGGAGTGCGAGCAGGTCTAGAATCTCGGGAACCTGGACCAGAATCACCGAGGGTTCGCCGCATTCTGGCAGGTCGAACCTCAGCTCAGGAGACAGGGCGTCAGCCGCTGCACCAAGTTGGTTCGGAGTGAACCTGACCCCCATGCCCGTGAGAGTCTCGGAGAGACCCGTGACGAGTTGGCTCCGGCTTGCACCACTCTTCTTCTTCGCACCCGAGGGCTCCCGGGTGAGCGAGGCTTGCAGCACAGGGATCTCCTTGCCGAACTTGGAGTTCATTCTCGAGTGCCAGTAAGGAAGGAGATAGTTTTGGTAGGACTGCTCCGTGTCGAGTATCACCGCGCTGCTTCCATCCGACGCCGCGGCGAATGCGCACTGGAGCGACAGGATGCTCTTCCCGAGCGCCTTTTCGCCGAAGACCTGTGTTATCGTCCCGGTCGCCAGGCCACCGTCGGTCAAAGCGTCGAAGACTTTGCAACCGGAACTGATTCTACTCATTTCTTGACATCGTCCTCAGCATCTGTCTGCCCACCTCGGTTATCGCAAGCGCCGTGAGGTCTGAATTCTTTGACTCCTTGAAGTGGACGACCGCACTTTCTGCTAGGAGCATGTCGACTGCTTGTCCAATGCTCCCTTCTTGATAGTCAGGGGAGAGAAAGGAGATGATCGACGAGCGGGTGACGACCGCCCCCTCCGAGAGTGTGCTCAGCACGAGCCTGATGACCTCCTCGCTCGGCCTCGTGGTCAGAACCGCCTTGGACAATTGGCCACCCCTGAGCTCGAAGCCGTGCGGGATGAAGACGGACTTGCAACCGAGCTCCAGGTTCTGGAGGAGAAGCGTCCCCTCGACAAGGTGCTCTCCGGAGCTTAGGGCGTTCCAGACTGAACCTGACAGCACGCGGACGCTGGTCGATTTCAAGACCTGACCGTCTGCGAAGCGGGGGAGGTCCGTGGCGAAGAGCTTGCTTCCGGCTGAAGTGAGGAGACGCTCCTTCAGCCTAGACGAGCCGTTGGTGGCTTCCCTCTTCAGGAATCTATGGCAACTCGAGAGCACGAGCAGCTCAGGAGGCGACCCTAGTGCTAGAAGTCTCGCCAGGAAGAGGAGGAGAGCGCACTCCCCGAGTTCGAGCGACGGAAGGGTTGCGAAGTTGATCACGCAACTCTCGGATACCGTCTCTTTGACCGAGAGGTCTTCCACCGACCTGTCCAACAGCGAGAGAAGCGCCAGCTTTCCTTCAACGTCCTGCTTCAGTTGAGAGCGGAAGCCGGTCACCGTACCTACGACCTCAGAGAGCGCCGTTGGGCTGGCAACCCCACCCTCCAGAGATATCTGCCGGACTGCGGCCGAGAGCACCAGCTCCTCAGAACTAGAGAGCCGGAGCGCCGTCGAGTACGCCGAAGCGACCAGCTCGGCATGACGTTCCCCGACATCCTGAGCAATCTTCTGGGTGTCCCCCAGCAGGCTGTTGCCGTCATACCCTTTGACGTAGCCTGAGAGACTGAGGGTCGCTCCCCCTTCTGGGTCCAAGAAGACAGTAGTGAGTCCCTGCGAGACGGCGGATATGGCGACCTGAACGGCGAGTTCTGCGGAACCCTCACCCAGGAGGGCGATTCTTCTGGCGCGTTCGAGGTCCAGTTCGACCTGCTCACCAGAGCTCGACAAGCCCAGAGATAGTGCCTTGGGACTCACGAATCAGACGCCCATGGCTAGACTAAAGGCAATTGCTGACTTCAAGTCCGGACTTCAAGTCAGTCGAAACACTGGTCAGACCAAAGATGGCATCCAGACGCTTGCAACCCATATCTACTTGAAAGGAGTTTCAACATGAGGAGTTGAAGAAGAGGGAGCAGACTGTCGTCTTCATGGATATTCTTGCGACACTATTCGAAGGGCCCAGGTCTCCCTCGAGGCTCGCGCAGGCATGCAACATAAACTATGGGAGGTTGGAGGGGTTCACGAAACCCCTACTGGAGAAGGGACTAATCGTCGCGGAGTCGAGGGAGGAACAGAACGTGTTCGTGATAACAGAACCGGGATACAGACTCTATCAGGACTGGCTCGACGTCTGGAGGCGGCTGCCGCTCGGACTGACTTCAAGTCAGCAGTCCTTTTATCGTCGAACGGGACCTGAAGTGAAGAAGTGAGTGCAGAAGATTCGCAAAGGGTAAGGGTGATTGAGGCGCACCAGGAACTGATCGCACATGTGGAGCACGGAAGCTCGAGGATGAAGGCGCTCTCTGCGGCCACAGTTGTCGTCGCCGCCCTCCTCGCCGCTTCTTACGCATACCAGATAGCATACCCCCTACTTTCGGGCAGGGCCGAAGTGACGGTCAACCTGACCTCTCCCTTCAACGTGGCCGTCGAGCTGTTCGTTCTCGCTTTGAGCTTGGCCTGGTTGCTCATCGGCCTCCAAGACTACACATTCGCGCAGAAGCTCTCTCGTGCGATCGGGAGAGCCAGGGCGGAAGAGAAGACCCTAGAAGAGAGAATCACTGGCTGAGTGACAGAAGAAAGCTCAGTGCGAGAAGGGCCACAATGAAGATCACCAGGATCACGACCAGGGCCCTACGTCTGCGCGGGCTCATCCGACCCCGACTTCGCATCGTCGAGATTTATGCGTTCGTCGTCTCAACTATCTTTGCTGGAATCTAGGCCTCGGCGGCGCTTCTTCCGGAGACACGCTGACCTGAAGCCTTGCGCCGTTTCGAACCACTGTCAGCGAGAGAGCGTAGCCAGTATTGTGCTGGGAGAGAGCGAACAGAAGGTCCTTGGTCTGTTTCACGGCTCTGCCACCAGCGTCGACGATGACGTCGCCGGTCCTGAGTCCTGCATGGTGGGCCGGGCTACCTTCGACGAGGTCGGCGATGAGGAAGCCAGAATCGACCGATATGCCGTACCTCCTCGAAATCGTAGCGTTCAGCTCGACACCCGAGACGCCCATCCATCTCCTCGTGACCTTTCCCTTCTCGAGGATCTCGGCTGTTATCCTCTTGACGGTGTTGATCGGGATGGCAAAGCCGACTCCCTGGGCAAACGGGATCATCGCGGTATTGATACCGACCACCCTCCCCTCTATGTCAGCAAGAGGTCCTCCGCTGTTGCCGGGATTGATCGCGGCGTCTGTCTGAAGGAACCCTTCGAATATGAACTCTGCACCTGGGAGGGGCCGGCCCATCGCGCTTATGACCCCTAGTGACACCGTCGGGCCACCCGGAAGTCCAAGCGCGTTCCCCACGGCGAGGGCGAACTGTCCGACCTTCAGCTGCGATGAGTCGCCCAGCTCAGCGGACGGGAGTTCCCGGGAGTCGACCCTCACGACCGCGACATCAGTCGCATCATCTGAACCTACCACTTCGCCGTCAAAGGTCCTCCCGTCCTTGAGGGTCACCTGGACCCTTCCCGCTCCCTCAACCACGTGGTTGTTCGTGACTATCAGGCCCTTACCGTCGATGATTATTCCCGAGCCCTGCCCTTCCATGGGGACGCTACCGAACGGGAAGCGCCTCTCGTACCTGCTGCTGTTAATGCTGACCAAGCTCTCGCTAACCTTCTCGACGGCTGCTGTGACCTTGTTCTCGAGTTCCAAGTTTGTCATGACCGTAGCTTATCCGGTCATCCTTATATATCTGGTAGTAGATTGCTACTAAGTAGGTGAAATAAGACGAGCAACTCACAACAGCTTGACCAGCAGGTCCTCGACTCCTGCAAACTCGTTCACGCCACATGGAACGAGCTGACTAGGACCTGGACTTTCCCTACCATCCACGCGCTCGGTCTGAAAGAGCCGGCGAGATTCAACGAACTGAAGAGGAGGATCGACGGGATAAGCGCAACGTCTCTGGCCGAGAGGCTGACTCAGCTTGAGAAATTTGGAATAGTTCAGAGAGCTGTCTTCCCCGTGACCCCGCCAAGGGTCGAATACTCACTGACCGCGAAGGGCCACGAACTGCAGAAGATCCTAGACGAACTGGCGGACTGGGTTCACAGGTGGGAAAAGAGCGAACTGAACTCGAAGCAGATGATAGTCCCCATAAAGTGACCTCGTCAACTCGTAGAGGAATCTTCCTCTCGTTCGGGTATGCCCCTAGAAGTGGCTCTGTAGAGCAACAGCCCGACAAGGAAGGCCGCTATCACAGGAAGAAGGATGAAGCCTGACTGCAGCGGCTGGCTGACCAGTCTGTTTATGCTGTATGGGGAAGCGCTCATGGCGGCGTCTTGCGAGAGGTAAACGTATGCAGTTGAATTCGAGCTGCTGGGTGTCTCGGTGGCCGCAAAGGTCGCGGTCGCTGTCGCTGTTGTCTGTGCCTCCCCAGCAGGAACCTGCGTAGTCGAGGCAAGAGACTGGACCGTTGATGTTGAGATGCTCGTCGCGTAGGAAGCCTCTCCGCTAGTGTTCGAGGGACCGAGATTGGGCTGGGACACCGGAACCAAACTCACTCCCGCAGCAACAAGCAGGGCCATCAGTACCCCCAGCCCTACACCCAAGACGAAGCGGGGCTTCATTTCCATCGTGAATCCTCCCACGCGGAGTAGTTAGTTCTAGCCATCAGAACGGCTTCCTCCTCCACACTCTCCATGCCTCGTACCAGAACACGGCCGACCCTCCCAGGGTCCCGATGATGGCATACAGGTCCAAGAACCTGAAATTCGTGAAGACGTAAGCCAGTGCTATGGTGCTGAAGAAAGCTGCATAGAAACCGAGCCTCGGGAGGTTCAGACCCCCTACGCTGACGAAAGCCTGGAGTATCCCGGTGTCGACCTTCTTGACAAGCACGTACCTGTCGAAGTTGTCTTTCTCGACGATCCCGAGTTCGATGAGCTTTTCGAGGTGGTGGAACGCGACGCTCGGGCTAGAGAAGCCTAGTTCCTTCTGTATCTCGCGAACGCCCATCGCCCTCCCGTTCTTCAGGAGGTACAGGTAGACCTGCATGGTCTTCCCCCTGAGCTCGTAGTCGACCCTTTCCCTCGAATCGTTCCCCGACATCTGTCTCGCAAGGGTCTCCAGTCGAGATAAGGACTTCGTTCTTCTCTCGAGAACGAACCGTTTGTTCTGCTAGAACTAAATCGGCTGACTCGGATGGGTGGTTCCGATGAGAGTCCAGGGAGATGCCCGGAGGGTCGCCGTCCTCATTGTAGCCGCCGTTGTGATGGGCGGACTGGTCGTAGGGATCCTTCAGACAAGTCACGACCAGTTTCGACTCCTCGCCCCAGCGTCAGGGACAGTTGATGCGAACGGGGCCATATGGGGCGTGCAAGCGGCCGCCGACCAACAATACACATCCGAGATAGTTCAGAATCAAGTCGTCTCGGAGAGCACCACCACTGAAATCGCTACCATGACGCTCTCGTCGACAACGAGCCCCGGGGAATCCAAGTCCCCCGGGAGCGTCTTGAACTCGTCAGGCCTGGCAACGTCAACCGCAGGAGGGGGGTCGATTGAGTACTTCGCCAACGTCACTCTCGCTGCGTCGAACCCGGAAGAAGCGGCTTCGAGGGTGAGTGCGGTCGCCTATTCGGACGGTGGGTACGTCGCCTACTCCTCCACCAACGCGAACTTCTCGCTGATTGTCGTAAGGGTCCCTGAAGCAGATTACCAGGATGCCCTGGTCAAGATTGAGGCAGTGGGGAACCTGACCAGTTTGAACGAGAACAGCAACGACGTGACCGTCCAGTACACGGACCTAAACGCCACGCTGCAGTCACTTCAGACCGAGGAGAGCGCGCTCTTGAGGCTGCTGAACGATTCGGCTTCGGTGAACAACACGCTTGCGATAGAGTCGCAGCTGCAGGCAATCAACTATCAGATAGACTCAACCGAGGCCCAGATACTCGAGACCCAGAGGCTGATATCCTATTCGACGATAAGCGCGAGCATCTACATTCCGCAGAAGTCAATCAAGACTGCACCCCTGACGCTTAGGCTGACCGCCACTCCTGTGAGCGGCGAGAGTCCGCTAGGAGTCACCTTCAGCGCCCTGGTTCAGGGCGGGACGGCGCCCTACGTAATCAATTACAATTTTGGAGATGGTTCCTCAGAGCAGGGACAGATAATCATCCACCAGTACTACAGCTCAGGGACATTCAACGCGTCCGTGACTGTGACCGATGCTGATGGGGACGTCGCCCAGTCGTGGGCCGTCATCCACGTTTCGAGCCCGCCGGCCACTCTAGGCTCCGAGACGTTTGTGACGAGCGTTGAGAACCTCTTCGTGAACGTGCTGGAGGGCGTCGTCGAGGTGGCGGTGGTAGTCGTTCCAATCGGAATCTTGGCCGCGGTCGTGTTGCTTCCGCTGGGCAGGAAACTCAGGCCTCGGCGGGAGCCGAGACAGAGCTAGGCTGCTGTTCAGCCGTCATTCTCTTGTTCTTCTTGTAGTAGATGTAGAGCAGGAGTGTGCTCGTGATCAGGTACACCGCGACCATTCCGCCGAACGCGTACGCGAGAAGGTTCCCTTCGTTGGGGGATATGGCCGTCAGGACTCCCGGCAACACCTGAAGAAACGGGTGCATCGACCGGCCTGATTCGGAAGAGACTGGCTTAAGCGTTGCCCTGCGCGAACAACCGATATTAAGAAGGAGCGGTCCCACCAGACGTGGCGAGTTTCACAGAGCCGCCGCAGGATGTCCTCAGAAGGAGTAAGGTCATCGCCGTTGTAGGAGCTTCAAAGAATCCTGAGAAGGAAGCCCACTCTGTGCCGCTCTACATGCAACAGCGCGGTTACAGGCTCGTCCCGGTCAACCCGACGGCTGACTCCATCTTCGGCGAGAGGTCATGGCACAGCCTCGAGGAGATTCCCCTGGACCTGGCTCGCGAAGTCGACGCGGTCGAGGTCTTCAGACCGAGCGAGGAGCTCCCTTCAGTCGCTGCTCAGGTCGTCGAGATGAACAAGCGCACGGGAAAGAGAATCGCCTTCTGGTCGCAGACAGGGTTGCGAAACGATGAGGCGGGGAGGCTTCTCACTGAAAACGGGATACCCTACGTGATGGACGCGTGCATGCGCGTTGTCCACCAGACGTACCTCTCCAGGTGAGGGATGCCTTCGATCAGACTCGCCGCTTGGCTAGGCTCTCGACGAGACGATCTTCGTTGTTGTCGGTCTTCAGGAACACCGGGACGTTCTTCTGCTTTGAAGCCTTGAAGGAGACGAAGAGCCACTCGCCCGTCTCCAGCTGAGCAGAGCGCTCCAAGACCTCATACGGGAGGGCGAAGGCGTCCGCGATCACCATCCTGTCGTACATCCTGGGAAGAGTGCTCACAAAGTAACTGTGAAGCTGCTGTAGGGCGTTGACGTTGAGGTGCGCGACCCGCTGAGTGGCGACCCAGCAGTGGAGGCGATACTTCCTGCCCTGTCTGAGAAGCTGTTCCACGGCGGAATTGGACTGCACGGTGAACTGCCGGTCGGTGGGATTGTCCGGGATGTACTCCTGTGCCTCGTCGAGAACGAAGAGGACGCGCCTGCTGTTTCCGTACTTCTTCTTCAGAAAGAGGAGCCTTGTGATGAGCCTGTGGGCCGCCTGCCTCGCGTGAACGGGCTCGGGCATGTAGACGATGTTAAGCCTGGCTGCCTTCCCAGTGGCGATCATCTCCGCGAGCCTCTCTGGAGTCAGCCCTCGCATCGACGTCGACCCGAAGTTTCCAGTGCTGAGCTGTTCTACGATCAGTTCGAGGTCGACTCGAAGGCCCGACTTTTCGTGAACGCCCTCGGAGATTTGGTTGAGCAGGGAGCGCAAAGACGTCCTCGCATCGTCATCCAGGTCCGACAGCCTCGTGCTGGGCCTCAAACCGCGCCGCTCGTAAAAGTCGGCCGTGAACGTACCGAGGTGCACCTTCGCGGCCGTAGCGCCCGCCTTTCCACTGTCGACCGTCCCCTGAAGCAACTGTTGGATCCAGCCAAGGTCGAGCCCTCCGGACTCCTGAAGCGAGAGACGCTCGACGCCGAGCCTGTACGCCTTTCCAAGAGCGGCCTCGAATGCCGCCCTGCCTATCCTCGCTTCAACGCTCTCAGGTATCGCCTGTGAATTGCAGAATTCCTCCTCGGATTCGAAGCTCTCCGTGCTAATCAGCTTCGAGTCCTCCTGAAGAAGGTCCAGCAGGTTTACCGTGTACTCGCCCGCGATGTCCAGGATGACGACCGTCAGGTCGGGCTGGCTGCTGATGGCTGTCCTCAGCAGGGTGCTGATCAGGTTCGACTTTCCGCTTCCGGTGAAGGCGAAGAAGCCGCAGTGAAACGTGATCATGTTTGTCATGTTGACCGTGAACGGAAGGTCGAAGCCGGCCATCGTACCTATCCTCTCCCCCGCGCCCTCGCAGAGAAACGACCTGACCGACTCCTTCGAGAGAAGATATCCCCGAGAACCGGGAAGCGGGGCGTACGGCGACCTCGAGAACGCAAGCCCTTCGTTCTCCACGGATGCTATGTACGAGGTGGGAACAGCCGCCAGGTCGATCCATGTCTCCTGAGAGCGCCCCCAGCTCTCCTTGATGGTATCCAGGTATTCCTTTCTGAGCAGGGTCGGCATAGAAGAGTCGACCCCGGGAAGCTGGTAGTGGGTCGGGTTGACGCCAATCACCTCGTAGACCACAAACTTGCCCGATCCTTCAACGTCTCTCTCGATCCCGATGAAGCTGGGGAAGTAGAGCCTGTCGAGAACCTTGAAGCTGAACCTGGCCTCGAGAATCGAGAGGGGGCTGGAGGTCGTCAACTCGCGCCCGTCGCTCACGGACGTCCTTGTCGATATCGTGTTTCTCTTCAGACGGGCTTCAAACTCTCCGCCCATGTCGTCGAAGACCCCGTGGGTATCTCCGCTCACACTCATCTCGCCCTCCGTGTCCTTGCGTACTCCGCTTCGGCTCTCTGTTCTCTGTACGTGGTGACGAGCCCAAAGATCTTGCTCCTGGTCGAGGCACCCCCCACCCTGAGGTCCGCGACCCCCCTCAGGGAGCTCCTGAGCATCTTGACCTCGGCCTTGACGGCCTTGTCCGCGAGAAATAGAAGCTGGTTGTGGCCGAAGGCCTCGAAGACCTCTGGGTTGTCGCACAATGAAAGGACGAAGAGAGCGAGGTTCGATAGTCTGCTACCGTCCCTTCCTTCGAAGTATGCGGAGATCTGCGACTCCGAGTCCCGTTCGACTACCTTGAATTTCTTGTCCGAACCGGCATCCTCTGATTCGTATGGTCTGTCGAAGAGGAAGACTTGGGAGCGGACCGCTTGATCGCTCTTCAGCGTCCGCAGCTGAAAGTAGGAGCGGACGAAGATTCGCTCTCGGGACACCGCCTTTCTGGCGCTCACCAGCTTCCCACCAAACGACACTATGGTGGAGAAGCAGGAGTCGTACCCCATCGTCCGCCACGGAGTCCTGATCGCAGGATTTTCTGCGCTGAGTATAGCCAGGAACGCTCTGTCGTTCTTCAGCTTGGGCTGAGGGGCGGACAGGTCCACCTGACCAGTGGCTGCCGCAAAAGGCATGACCGCCCTGGAGATGTCGGTTGCGGTGGTGTCCTTCGCAATCCCAATCAGGAGAATCCTCTTCTCGTGTGCGAGCTGCTGTAGGTATTCTAATAGGACGAGGCAGACCGTGCTGACGTCAAGGATCGTCAGGTATTCTTCTGAGTTCAGTGCCAATGGGTGCTTCCTGTTGCCGAAGACATCCCTCGAGTAGTCGAGCGCCAGCTTCACCACCCTCTCCCAGAATCCCCTTGCTTCCTCTGCCAGACAAAGTGCCCCGGGTCCTCCCTCTTCGAGCACCCTGCCTCCGTAGCTCTTGCCGGCTTCCATGAGTCTCTTCCTTGCCCTGTCCACGTCACTCTGACTCACTCCTAGTCTGGTGCAGAGCTCTGAGACCGTCGCGGGACCCTTTGAGAGCTCTCTGATCAAGGCCATGCGAAGGTACCTCGGTCTGGTCGAGACGTGCATGGTGGGAGGGCCCAAGTTTATCGCGAGAAAGAGGTCCAGCAATGTGACGCTCGACTCCCGCTTCCACTTTGTCAGCTTGCTCTCTCTCCTCCTCAGCAGCAGCCGTGCGTCCCTTGCAAGCGTAGAGTAGGTGCCCGAGATGGGCCTGTCCAGGAAGACCACCTTGGATTTCTCGCACGCCTCTACAGCAAGGTAGAGTTCGCCCAAAGTCATGAAGGCGTTGGGTATCTTCTCTAGGGAATGTTCGAGCTCAATGTCTACCTCGAGTTGGTCGCTCAGTACGTCACCGAGGTCTTCTGCCCAAAGAGGCACCGCGGCTGAAGCGGCGAGCCTCGAATCCCTCCTGGCCGAGTCGAGGTCCACCCTAACATCGTCGCTGATGGAAATCGGACAGCTGTAGGCTGTCGCGTTGGAATAGAAGAGCATCATCTGTAGCCTCTCGTCGAAGTCCATGGACCCGTCTATCCCAGTCGCGGTGTGTTCTCCCTCGCCGAGATATTCCCTGGCGAAGGCTCTCGCATCCTCGCGGTCTGCATTCACCGTGAATACCGCAAGGTCCTGACGTCCGGCGAATGCTCCAACTCTGCTCTCGAACCTCGCCATCAGGTCTGAGGTCTCCTTCGAAAGTTGCTCTGCTAGCTCGCTGCTCAGTCTGCATCCACTCGTCCTGAAGGCATCGTTACACCCCGAAAAGTCTGGGAATACGTTAATAAGCGAAAATGGCATCACAGAACCAGATGAAGCTCCGCCTCGAGCACCAGCTTCCCAAGAAGATCAGGTACGCCAAGGTCTACTTCGAAGCCGGGAGCACGTCAATCTCATTCTCGCTAGACGGCACTAACGCAACGTGGCAGGCGAGCATCGGCAAGGGCAGAGAGTACACCGAAGTCTCCGACAAGGAATACTCCAGAATGAGGGCGAGGAATCCAGCCTTGGAGACGGTCGACGACGACGGCCGGGTCGTCGTAATACGCAACTCTCAGGGAGATGAAGAGAGGTGGGCGAAGCCACAGTGGGTGCTCATGGACGCGAGGAGCCGCCACGAAGAATCGCGCTAGTCTGAGTCAGATTATCAGGGCCGTGTGAAAAGAGTCGGACACGGACAATTCCTTATATCGCTTCGGAGGAATTGCCGGCAGTGCCGATGGAGCGAGTCGTGACGGTGCCAAAGAACGCGATGGACGCTGCGCTCCAAATAGTCGAAGAGGGGGAGGGGAGGGACGTGATGCTGAGGCTCTTGGGAGGACTCGCTTTCAAGCTGACTTGCCCGACCGCAAGCGTGGAGAAGTACCGTAGAGAGAACAAGGACATCGACCTGGTGGGCAGAAAGAGCGACTCCGGCAAGGTATCGAGACTCATGGAAGAATTGGGATACAAGCCGAGGGAGATGTTCAACAGGTTGAGCATGGGGCAGAGGCTGATCTACTATGACATGGCGAACAGGAGGAGGGTGGACATATTCCTCGATCAGTTCGCGATGTGCCACAAGTTCGATTTCAGCGACAGGCTGCTGCCGGGGTTGAAGACGCTCCCGTTCACGGACCTAGTAATGACCAAACTACAGGTAGTAGAGATAACCGAGAAGGAGTTCCTTGACCTCATCGCAGCCTTCGCCGATCACGAAGTGACGAAGGGCGAAATCGACGGAGAGCTAATCGCGGAAGCCTGCGCAAAAGACTGGGGCCTCTACAAGACGTTCTCTAGGAACCTTGACGCCCTCTCGAAGCGCGCCCAGGGACTCGATGAGCCGCTGAGGGACAGGGTTCTTTCAAGAATCGACACTGTGAACACGCTCATGGAGAACGAGCCAAAGACTCTTGGATGGAGGGTCCGCGCGAGAATCGGGGAGAAGGCCAGATGGTACGAACTTCCGGACTCTGACAGCGATGCGGTCTTCTCTTAGGACTTCCTAATCCTGAAGATTCCTCCGCCGTCCTCGCCCAAGATCTTGTAGAGCGAGGAGCTCGAGACTCTTACGCGTTCTCTGGCTGCAACCAAGACGCTCGAGATGACGACGGGTGCCGTTTCCCTTTCAGCGACCAGGGTCAGCTTGGCCCCCTTCCTCGCGCGAATCCTCTTGCACATCTCCGGGGTCAAGTAGGTCCCTGAGTCCTCGCCGTCGAACGCTATGTTCAGTTTGACGCCTTCGTATTCGGAAGAGCCGACGAAGCCCTTTCCCTCGAAGGTATCGATGTCAACCACGAACACGAGCTCTGCGGGATTGGGTTCGGCCAATGAGGCACCTACTCGTCTTCGTCTTCTCCCTCGTCCTCGTCGGCGTCGAGTTGAATCTCGTCCTCCTTGACGACCTCGCCTCCTTCGCCGCGGAGCTCGTCGATGGGGTACCAGTGCTTCTTTCCGTCAAGCGCGTCCATCTCGACTTCACAGAAACCAGCGAGCGTCATCCCGGTCATGGTCCCCACGCTGCTCTTTTCCGTAATCACTACCTTGCTGACCGAGACAGACTCGTCTCCAAAGACGGCTTCCCTCGTCGCGCTGACTCTCACTCGCAGTCCCTTGGTCGGCTTGACTTCCAAACGGAATTCAAACTTCCCCTCAGGGTTACTTAAAGTCTAAAGGAACTTAACTCTCTGAGAATCTTGTTTGTCTCGACCGCGAGCTGTCCGACCCCTACCGGTTCCTTCTTCTTCATGACATACGAAGAAGCCACGAGGGCAGCTCCGGGTATCCCGCTGATCGGGTCCGGACAGGCGATTAGGGCGATACCGACTTTTCTCATCGTTCCCACAGGCGACTTTGGCTTGACCACCTGCCTCAGAGCCTTGGACGAGGCAGGGGAATGAAGTCCCCCCTCGCAGGAGGAGAGGTCTCCAGCCAGCCGGCAGAACGACTCTGCGGATTCCCGTAGCCTGGCTGACCCTTTCCCTACCACGTCCGCATAACTCCTTGGGCGAACGTAAACGCGTCTGGTCAAAAGGGATTGCTGAATCGCTAAAATTTGCTTGCGATGACACTGTTCATAAGGGCGTTGCGCGCGGGCGATGACATGCCCAAGCTTCTAACGAAGGCCGAAGTCAAGGAGAGGCTTCGCGGACTCAAGGGATGGAAGTCCAAGGGTTCGTTCATCACGAAGACGTTTGAGTTCGAGCACTTCATGGACGGGATTGGATTCGTGAACAGGGTTGCTGAGGTGGCTGAGAAGATGGAGCATCATCCGGACATCAAAGTGGTATGGACGAGCGTCACTCTCTCCATCCAGACCCACTCCGAGGGAGGGGTGACGAGCTGGGACGTCCAGCTCGCGAAAGCGATAGACCGGCTGTCACCGGTATGAGCAAGTCGAGAAACCCGCCGAACGAGGTTGTGCTCGCACGAGCATGGTGTGACTGGAGCACCAGGTCCATGGGCGAGTATCTCGAAGCGATCCTCCGCCTCCCTGCCAAGGAAAGAAAGAAGGACAGGGGCGCGTCTTGGGGCTCGATTCAGAATATCTACCTTCACATGGTCGAGGACTACATCTGGTGGTTCGAGAACGTCCCCCAGGGCAGGTTCGACGAAAGCGACTCTGTAGATCTGGTCGGGAAGAGTCTGAGCGACGAGGAGATGAGGAAGCTGGAGAAGCGAGTAGCACGCTCGGTAGGGAGGGTGATGAAGTCTGCCACTCCTGAGAGTCTCTGGCGCCCGATGGAGGTAAGAGGCATAGGAGGGAACGGCAAACCATACAAGTTCACCACGTGCCTTTCCGACATCATCTGGCACATGGTCGAAGAGGAGTTGCAGCACAGGGGCGAGCTCAACGCCCTCTTCTGGCAGATGGACGTTGACCCGCCGCTCCGCTCGTGGTTCAGCAGCAGATTGGCGTACGCGAAGTAGCGGGCGATAACTCGCCGGGCAGCCTGGAAATTCTTATATACAACACGGAGTTGTATACCCACGATATAACGCAATGTCTACTACAGCAATTCCTGCGGTAACGTCGTCCGGTCAACCGGTTCTGATATTGAAGGAAGGTTCTAGCCAGAACAGAGGCAAGGAGGCTCAGAGGAACAATATAGCGGCTGCGAAGCTGATAGCCGAGATCGTGAAGACGTCTCTTGGACCGAGAGGCATGGACAAGATGCTCGTCGACTCGCTCGGTGACGTCACCATCACGAACGACGGAGCCACGATGCTGAAGGAAATCGACGTACAGCATCCGGCCGCGAAGATGCTCGTCGAGGTCTCGAAGACGACCGACAACGAGGTCGGGGACGGAACCACTTCTGCGGTCGTGCTCGCCGGAGCCCTTCTCGAGAAGGCCGAAGAGCTTCTTGACAAGGACGTTCATCCTACTGTGATCGTTGATGGTTACACGAAGGCCGCCAGAAGGGCAGCGGAAGCTCTCAGCCAGGCGGCTGAGAAGATCTCACCCTCTGACCGAGAGTGGCTCGTCAAGGTCGCTAGGACGAGCATGCAGACCAAGCTAGTCTCCAGGGAGGCGCAGGAGCTCGCTGGACTGGTCGTAGACGCAGCGCTAGCGGTCGCCGAGAAGACTGAGAAGGTGACGAAGGTCGATATTGACAACGTCAAGGTAGAGAAGAAGCCGGGTGGCTCGTTGAAGGAGACCACCCTCGTGCAGGGCATCGTGCTAGACAAGGAGGTCGTGCACTCGGGCATGCCCAAGAGGCAGGAGAAGGCGAAGATAGCTCTCGTCAGCGCGCCATTCGAGATAGAGAAGACCGAGTTCGACGCCAAGTTGAACATCAACGACCCGTCCATGATGAAGGAGTTCCTCGACGAGGAGACGAAGATGCTCAAGGGAATGGTCGACAAGATAGTCGAAGTGGGTGCGAACGTCGTGATCTGCCAGAAGGGGATAGACGACATCGCTCAGCACTATCTGGCGAAGGCGGACGTGCTTGCGGTGAGGAGAGCCAAGGAGAGCGACATGACCAAGCTCGCGAAGGCGACGGGCGCCAGGGTGGTCAACAACTTCGAGGACCTCTCGAAGGACGACCTGGGCTACGCTGCCTTGGTTGAAGAGAGGAAGATCGAGGAGGACAGGTGGGTCTTCGTGGAGGGGTGCAAGAACCCGAAGGCTGTCACCATACTGATACGCGGAGGGACTCAGCGGATAGTCGACGAAGGGGAGCGATCTCTTCACGACGCGCTGATGGTGACGAAGGACGTAATCGAGGACCCTCACATCGTCGCTGGCGGGGGCGCGGCCGAAGCCGAGGCTGCGTACCAAGTGATGCAGTGGGCGGAGAAGCTCTCCGGAAGAGAGCAGCTCGCGGCCCAGAAGTTCGCAGAGGCGCTCGAGTCCGTACCAATAGCGCTCGCCGAGAACGCAGGTCTCGACCCTATCGACGCGCAGGTCGAATTCAGGGCCAAGCACGCTGAAGGGGGGACCTGGGTAGGTATCGACGCCACCGCAGGAAAGGTCCGCGACATGTATCAGCGAGAAATCTTCGAGCCCCTGGCCGTGAAGGAGCAGATAATCAAGTCAGCCACGGAGGCTGCCTCGATGATACTCCGCATCGACGACGTCATCGCAGCGGGCAAGAACAAGGCGCCCGCAACGCCGCCCGGTGGTGGCATGGGAGACGGCGGCGGCGACTTCGACTAGACGGCCTGCGAATCTTTAATAGACAAAACGGCCAGTTTTCCCTCTCGCAGTGCAAGTCGAGACCTCGGAGAGAATCCTACAGGCCGCTTCCAAGCTCTTCGCCGAAAGAGGTTACTCGAACGTCTCGATAAGGGACGTCTGCCGCGAAGGTGGCACCACCGCGCCCGTGATCTACTACTACTTCGGCAACAAGCGTGGCCTCTTCGAGGCGGTGACCGGAAAGAGCTTGACAATGAGGGGGTTCATCGAGAAGCTGGAACGCGCCGCAGAGCAGAAGAGCCCGGAGAGGGGGCTGGAGTCGTTCGTCAGGACCTACCTTACCATGTTTCCCGAAAGAGCGTTCGACCCCGGTCTGTACATGAGGGACTCCGCGAGCCTCGACAGCAGGAGTGCGAAGATGATAAGCGAAGACCTGGACAAGATCAGGTCCCTCGCGAAGGCGATGATCAATCGCGGTATCGAAGAGGGGGCCTTCAGGAAGACGAACCCTGAGCTCGCTGCTGACTGCCTTCTTGGCATGCTGAACAGGGCGATCTTCCAAGAGATACACTTCTCAAAGTCGGTGGACCGGGAGACGTACGGAAATTTCGCGGTCGAGTTCTTTCTGAGCGCGATGAAGCCGGTCTAGAGGCTCACTATCACTTTATCTGGGATTATCTCGAACGTCACCCGCTTCTGGCGTGCGAAGACCTCTCTGGTCTGCTTCTTACCCTGCTCCTCGCCATTGTACCTGACCGCGAGTGTCTCGATGTCTTTCAACGGGTCCCTTTCGGTCGCACGCCTCGCCCTCCCCGAGAAGAGCACGTAGCCGTATCCGTCGTCCACGAGCAGAGCGGCTCGTCCCGTCCTCTTCATGTTACCGTACTTCACTCGCCCATGCGCGGTGTTGACGAGAAGCTTTCCGTCCACGTACATGTACCATATCGGAGTGACGTGCGGTGTGCCGTCTCTGGAGACGGTCGCAATCTTTCCGAAAAGAGGCCGTGCGATGAACTCCACGACGTTTTCAGCAAGCTTTGTCATCGATGCCGCGGTGGCGATTCTTCTATTTTAGCTTCGCAGCGTAGGACTTCAGCATCCCGTTGTATATGCTCCGGGGAGGGAATCCGATGCTGCAGAGGTACGTCGAGAGCTTCACGCGCTTCTTCTCGTCCTTCACTCCCCTCTCGACGGATCTGATCTCCTCGCCTATCACTGCGTAGCTCGTCGCATACCCTGGGAAGGTGCCGAGATGCGCTGGAAAGAGCTGGTGGTAGACGCTGCTCTTGGGTATGCTGGTGTAACCGTTAGCCCAGTCGATAAAGTCGAGGAGACTCTGCTTCCCTGAGTTCACTCGCACGTCCCCGATCACGCGGAGGAACCTCACTATCCTCCAGCGCCTGGTCCAGAATTCCAGTTCGAGGTTGATCAGCTTCAGCCCTCCGAACCCTTCCATCACCTCCGCGTAGTCCCTCTCCGCCTTCGACAACTCTGACTTCTTCTCCAGTCTCTTTGATGCCTCTAGAAATTCTATTTCCCGGTTGAACGCGACTCCTTCCGAGACTGCATCGCCTAGGTTGGCGCTCGGCAAGAGCTCGAGAGGGCTCAGCTTCTTGACGAATCCGACGGAGCTGTTGGAGTGATGAACGCAGTGACCGTACTCCTCGTGCACCAAGAGATTGAGGATAGACGCAACCGTGCGGTCCGGGTCACGTTTCGGATCAGTCGTCTGGAAGTAGACCTGGAAGGGCTTTGAGGTGAAGGTGTCAAAGAACTGAGCTGCACCCGTCGGTATCGTTCCCGTGAGATAGCTCGGGGTCTCGATCACGCGCGTCCTGTATTTCGGGGTTATACGCGAGACATCTTGGTCCACGAGCCTTTCGACGACTCGCCTGATCTTCAGTGTGGTTCTGATGAGCTTCTTGGAGTCGAACTTCATCCTCTCATTCATCTTCTTCTCCACTCCCTCAGGGGTAGCCTTGCAAGAATACTGCTTGGCGAGCTTCTCCATTACCCTTCGGAATCGAGGTAGCTCTTCGTCGATCCAAGAGAGCGCCTTCTTTTCGAGCTGCTCGGGTGTTTCCCAGTAGTCCAATCCGTCCTTGAGAGCTCTCCTGTAGAACCTCTCCCGACCTAGCTCCGAGCCCTGCCTCTTGAAAATCCGCTCGACGCTCTCGAACTCTCCGGCCCCGAACCCTTTCACGCTGAACATGCCCACGAATGATGTTGCGACATCCTTGAGCTCGTCGCACTCATGCTTCAGTTCCCGGTTCCTGGTCTTCTTCCTGACCGCCTCAAGAATTTCGATGATGCTGTCTAGGCGGTAGAGGGTAAGAGCCTTGACGCCTACCGGAACACGCCTGCTCCTGAATCTCGCCTTGGTGGCTTCGACTGCCTCGGAGGAATCGCGAAGGAGTGAGAGGAGATGCTCGTCGTTCGCCCCCTCCTTTGCCAGATGAGCGAAGATGGCTTCCACTATGTCGTCCAGTATCGGTTGCGGCTCTGAGAAGTCGAGCTTTGCCGAGATCGAATTCAGGACCTTCAGCTCGATCTCAGATCGTGCTCTGGACCTTAGTCCGGCTATCTTGCGCCTCGCCGCCCTCAAGTTCTTCTCCGTGGGTATGAAGATGTGACCAGCCCTGTCGTTGAAACCCATGATGTAGGCATCCGAGGGAGAGAGGTCCTTGTAGAGCTCCAGAATCTCCTGCTGGAGGCTGAAGGGCACGCGTCCTAGTTCGGTCCGGATTATATTAATTAGCGACGTCCAGGGGTTTGAACTTCTCCACAGTCTCGACCAGTTCGCCCTGAAGCCTCTTCCTCCATTCTTCGAAACCCTTCGGAGAATCTGGATAGCTCAAGTTGATGTCGACAAGCGTGGAGCTCTTCTCGACCGTGTACCTCAGGCCTCTCGCCAAGGAGAACTGGCTCAGAACCCTGAACCACATCATGGGGCTCGCAAGCCGTGCCCTGCTGAACTCAGGATGCTTCCTCTCTGTGATTGCTTGGACATCCTCCTCTGAGAGGAAGTGCTTCATCCCGTAGTTGATCTGGTCGTTTGTCACGGTCTGGAGATATCTTCGCAGGACCTCGAAGCTCGCCATCGGGTACCCGTGCGTCTTCATGTACTCCGTGTTGTAGTTCCACATCCCAGCCTCGCTCGTGTCACCCGCCTCCAGAGCTCCGGCCGTCACGCTCCCGAGGATCGTCCCTCCATAGATCGCTGGACTTATGCCGCCCGCGTCGATAGGCCTGGGCATCCACGCGGCGTCCCCGACTATCGCGAAGCCGTTTGCCACCATGCAGTCGTTGTGACGGCGGACGGGCACCTGCCAGTTGCCCTTAGTGTTCCCAGAGTCCTCGTCGCCTGTTGGCTGCCTCGGGTTCTTGATGACCGGGTTGTCAGAGACGTACTTGTCTATCAGAGTCTGAAGGTTGTCGTTCAGCCTGAACCGCCTGTTCCTCCTGTCGAGGCCAGACTTTGACACGCCGAGCCCTATGTTGACCTTTGCCTTTCCCTTCGCGAAGACCCAGGCATATCCCGCCGGCGCGATGAACTGATCGAGATGGATGATACAGTAGTCAGGGTCGAAGAAGGTGGTGTCTTCCCTACCGGGGTCGAAGTCCAAGATGTATCTGCCAGTTCCGACCACGTCATCTGGGTCGATCTCCTTCTCGATGTTGCAATTCACCGGGATGAACCTCCTCAGTGTCGAGGATGAGCCGGTGGCGTCAATCACCAACTTTGCGGTGAGCTTGTAAGTCGAACCGTCGGCCTTTCTTCCCGCCAGCCCGGTGATCCTACCGTCCTCCGACAGCAACCTCTCCGCGGTTGCGCTGAACATGAACTCGGTTCCCACCTTCGCTGCGTCGGTGACCTGTCGTCTGGGCACGAGCTTCCTGTTGAGGAGGAAACCCTCTCCTTCGAAGAGTACCTTGCTCTTCCTGTCAGGCGAGTAGACGTAGACCCCCTTGACAGGGTGCTCCAACTCCGGAGGTCCGTACCTTATTCCCGCGTGTTCGGCGAGGTAGTCCAGGCTCCTCTTGCTGGTGGCGTCGCCGCATGTCCACCCGTTGTGGGTCTTCTTCCCGGGCTCACTTTCGTTATTCCTGTCGACCACAAGCACTCGTGCGTGCTGCTTGGAGTTGTGCCCTATCGATGCGGCCGTGATGAGTCCGGACATGCCTCCCCCGGCGATTATCACGTCGTAGTCCGCAGCCACGTCGTTACTCCCAGCGCGTGGAGCCATTTAACCCCTTCAATGACTTTAGGCTAGCCGACTGACTGAGCGACGGAGCACAGGGGTACGGGACGTCTACTCGCTCGAGGAGAAGATTGATTCGCTGGTCGAGGTGGGAACCTCGGGGAGCGAGTCGTTCATCCGCTTCTCTGCTATCGCGGACGCCTCCGAGAGAATCTTGTTGGCCTCTTCGCTGTTCTCTCCCATGTAGAAGTTGGTGCCCGTGATGCCGCCGACGTCAGTCATGATGGCGTTTAGCTGGGCGCCTATCTCGCCGAGCGCGTTCTGAGCATCGGGCATCGCGTCTCCTAGGGTCGATCTTACGCTTCTGATAACTCCAATCGCGGGGGCAATCGTCGCGGCAAAGTCTCCGACGTCGGTGACGGTCTGCAGCCTGGTTGTAATCTGCTCCAGCGCGATTCTCGATTGGGTCACGATCTTCTGCATCTTTCGGACCTCGGCGAGCTCGTTAGAGTAAGCCTTGCTGGACTCTTGGTCGTGGGCCTGGACCGCGGTCACAGTCTTCTTGAATATGGAACTCTCCCTCTGCTTGAGCCTGTTCGCGGCGGCGTCCAATCTGCTGATCTCGGAAGTTAGCTGCCTAGTTGCTTTCTGGATCTGGGGGCGCATGGGTCTCGGACCCCTGATGGTATCGCGGGTTCTGTTCGCGAAGCTGTCCCCGCTCTCCTTCGTCTTCCACTGCTTGTCGAAGTTGCTCAACGAAAGTCGAGGTGATAACGCTGCCTGAGGTCATGACATCAGACAGCAAGAACAGTTGATGTGGTGGTGAAAGTTGGTTTACAAGCTGAGGGTAAGCAATCCTTATCAATGATATTTTACGGCCGTAAAAATTATGCCCTCACTGAGAGTTGGAATCGTGGGAGTCGGGAACTGCGCATCGGGGATCATACAGGGAGTTCAGATGCGTCGGGAGGGTCAGGGTGTCGCTGCGGAACTCGGTAACAGATCGGTCGGTGGATACAAGATCGAGGACATTCGCTTCGTCAGCGCGTTTGACGTGGGGAGCAACAAGATCGGCAAGCCGCTTGGCGAGGCCATCTACGAGCCCCCCAACACGGTCAACTGGACGCCTTCGGTCTCAGGCCTCGATGTCACGGTGAAGGAGTCGCCAGTCCTTGACGGTGTCGGGATTTTCGTGGACAACAAGATCAGACCGATCAAGAGCCGGAGGTCGGTTCGAGAGTTGCACGATTCTGCGGTCGACGAGCTGAGGAGAACGAAGACCGAGGTATTGGTCAACTACCTCCCCGTGGGTAGTCAGAAGGCCACGGAGTTCTGGGCTGAGGTGGCCCTCGAAGCGAGGGTGGGCATGGTCAACTGCATGCCCGTCTTCATCGCATCCGACGCCAGGTGGGCTGCGCGCTTCAAGAAGAGAGGGCTCCCCATAATTGGCGACGACGTAAAGGGAGTCGTGGGCGCCACGATAGTGCACAGGACATTGGCGCGCCTCTGCGCGGAACGCGGCGTAGAGGTCACGAAGACGTACCAGATCAACGTCGGGGGCAACACAGACTTCCTCAACATGAAGGAGCAGTCGAGGCTGGAGTCGAAGAGAACATCGAAGACCGAAGCGGTCCAGACCGTCCTGGCCGACCGTCTTCCGGCTGACAGGATCTACGTCGGCCCGAGCGACTTCATCCCCTACCTCGGGAACACGAAGATAGCATTCATACGAATCGAGGGGAGGATGTTTCCTGGGGTCCCCTTCAACATGGAGATGAGACTGGAGGTGGACGACAAGGCGAACTCAGCAGGGGTAGTCGTGGACGCCGTGAGATACTGCAAGGTCGCCGTAGACAGGAAGATCGGGGGGCCGCTGATTGAAGCCAGCGCTTGGCTCATGAAGCATCCTCCATCCCCGATGTCAGACGACGATGCCAGGGTGAGAGCGGAGGCATGGGTTAGGTCGCCGAGGACCAAAAGAAACAAGGCCATGAACCGCCGAAGTCCCCAGTGAAATATCATCCAAACGATGTCTCAGATTTAACAAGCTCCAAAAGGAAAGCCGCGGGCGCGATAGTCTTGACGTCTCGCGACTTGTCCATCATCAGACGCGGGTATCTGTATGCGTTCATCGCGGCGATAACGGGCGGCACCTTTCCCGTCGCGAGCAAGTACCTCGAGGGGACGACGGCGCCGGTTGCAATCTCAGGTTACGTGTTCCTTCTCTCTGGGCTGATGCTTATCCCGTACAAGCCCGGGGTCAGGCTCGGTAGGAGCAGCGCCCCCTTGGTACTGGTCGTAGGTCTGCTAGGGGCCGCGACAGCTCCGGTCCTCTATCAGTTCGGGCTCCAGAGGACTACGGCAGTCAACGCATCGCTTCTGTCGAACGGGGAGGTCTTCTTCACTTCCGTCATCGCCTTCGCAATCTTCGGTGAGAGGCTGGAGAGGAAGCAGCTATTGGAGGGTCTGGTCGTGGCCGCGGGCCTCATCGTGGTGGCCACGAACCTTGACGTGTCGGGTGTACAGTTCCTCCAAGGATTCGTCGGAAACCTGCTCGTCCTAGCAGCCACCTTCTTCTGGTCGGTGGAAAACAACATTCTCAGGATAGCCAGCAGCAGGTTCGGTGCGGCGCTGGTGACGAAGTACAGGAACCTTTTCGGTGGAGGGTTGGTGTTGCTGCTTGCCGCTCTGCTTTCGGTCAGCCTGAAACTGACAGAGGTCTCGACAGCGGTCTTGCTCTTCGCATCGCTGATGATGGCAATAACGTCGCTCTTCTCCATCACCGCGCTGGGGACGATCGGCGCCGTCAGGACGCTCCTTGTCTTCTCTACCTCGTCCATCTTCGGGGCATTGTTCTCGCTCGTCTTCCTGGGCGAAGGCATCTCTACGATTCAGGTCGCAGGGGGCGCCGCGATCCTAGCTGGGGTCTACATGATCCAGAGGAGTGAAAGCGGGAAGAGAACTCTGAACCCTTAAAGATACGAAAGCGGAGCGGTCATCCACTCTTGGGTCAGTCAGACCTGGCGATTCACGGGGGAAGACCCGTGAGGAATAAGCCCCTTCCCATCATGCATCCAGGCGCGGGGTACCTGGGCAAAGAAGAGATCGACGCAGTGAAGGAGGTCCTGAAGGCCAAGTCGATGTACAGGTTCTACGGGCCGCAATTCCTGGACGTCACGGGCGGCTTCGAGGCGGACATGATGCGCTACGTAGGCAGAAAGCACGCGCTCGCGGTCACTTCTGGAACAGCCGCCCTGCACACGGCTCTAGTGGGTCTAGGCGTGAAACCCGGGGACGAAGTCATCATCCCCACCTACGGATGGGTCGCTTGTCCCGACGCGGTGGTCGCCACAGGAGGAACACCTGTGCTCTGCAACGTGGACGACTCGCTGACGCTCGACCCAGCCGACGTGGAGGCAAAGATAACCAACAGGACGAAGGCGATCATGGCCGTCCACATCAGAGGAACGCCATGCGACCTCGATGGACTAGGGCGCGTGGCTAAGAAGTACGGAGTCCCCCTCTTGGAGGATGTTGCACAGGCGGCAGGAGCCACGTACCACGGGAAGAAGCTCGGAAGCTTCGGAAGGGTCTCGTCGTACAGCTTCCAGCTGAACAAGATGATCTCAGCGGGGGAGGGCGGGGCGGTGCTGACGGACGACAAGGAGGTCTACGACAGGTGCGTGATGTTCCACGATATCGGGACGCCCTATCGATCCTGGGAGAAGAAGGGTCTGAGGCTGAGCGTTGAACCGTTCCCAGGTCTGAACTACAGAATGAACGAGGTTTCCGCGGCGATCCTCAGGGAGCAGCTGAAGAAAATGGATTGGATCATAAGGCAGATCAGAAAAAACAAGAGAAGGATCAAGAGAAGGATCGGAAAGGTACCCGGGATAGAGTTCCGAAGGCTCAACGACCCCCAGGGGGAGGCAGGTATCTCTCTGGTCTTCTTCGTCGATACGCCCGAGAAGGCAGTGGAGTTCAAGAAGGCCCTGATAGGAGAGAACATCTGGACTCCCAGCGGCGGTTATCCCGCCGTCGTCTACGACCCCAGCTCGTTCGACGGCCACGTCTTCATGCACTGGGGACACATCTTCAAGGGGGTCGAGCGGGTCAAGGCCAGGTACGCCCAGTCCCTCGAACTCCTATCCCGAGCCGTCCACCTTGATATCAGCCCCCTGCTCACCGACGGAGACGCCGACGACGTCGGGGAAGCGGTGGTCAAGGTAGCGGAAGCGATTCTCTAGCCAGTGAGACTCACCTCCAGTTAAAATAACTCACTCTGGCGAGTAGAAGAGACTTGGCCCGCCAGCTGAACGGCGCCCAATATTCCGTCAAATTCCTTCTCAAGGCGGGAGTGAAGCAGGTCTTTGGAATCCCGGGTCATGGGAACGTTTCCCTCTTCGACGCGGTCCGGGACGAGGACGCCATGAGGCTTGTTCCGCCGAAGCACGAGCAATGGGGAGGGCACATGGCCGACGGCTACTTCAGGGCGAACAGGCGTTTTCCTGCGGTGGTCACGACTTCGGTGGGCCCGGGCGCGACCAACCTGACCACCGCGCTGGCCACGGCCTATGTGGACTCTTCCACCTTCCTCGCGATCACAGGAGACATCCAGACCTACTTCTTCGGGATGGGTATCTTTCAGGAGGTTGAAAGGAAGAACTGGGTGGATTACACGAACGGTATGTCTCACTTTGTCAAGAGGTCTTGGCAGATAACGAGCGCGAAACAGCTCCCGAGGGTGCTCCCCAACGCGCTCAAGACCGCCCTGTGCGGAAGGCCGGGACCGGTGCTCCTTGACATCCCCATGGACGTTCAGGTGGCGCCCGTCGACGGTCTCCCTCCAGACCCCGCCCTGTACATGCCTTCCGGAAGAATAGCACCCGATGAGGGTCAAGTGCGAGAAGCCTGCAGGATTCTGCTTGAAGCGGAAAGACCTCTGATACTCATAGGTGGCGGAATTGTCATGTCGGGTGCGACGGAGGAGCTTGTCGCAGTCGCAGAGTTCCTTGGGGCTCCCGTGGTCTGCTCGTTCAGGGGAGACGCGAAGAGCGGGTTCCCCAACGACCACGAACTCTGGGGATTCCATCCGGGCAACGTGGGGAGCTCGCTCGCCAACAGCCTGACCAAGTCAGCCGATGTGATCCTCGCGCTTGGGGTGACGTTCAGCGACGAAACGACCAGTTCCTTCGTCAACGGGGTCACCTTCAGCATCCCTCCCACCAAGCTGATTCAGCTGGATTTGGACCCGCACGAGATAGGCAAGAATTATCCCGTGGCCAAGGGCATCGTAACGGACCTGAAGACAGGACTGGAGGCGATCCTGTTGGGACTGAACTCGATGTCGACGAAGAAGGAATTCCACAAGAACGCCTGGTTCAAGCGCTTCAGAAGGCTCAGGACAGAGTGGGATGATGACATGGCAGAGCTGCGGACGAGGAGCCCCATGGGCATCCCCAACATCGTGAAGCGCCTCAGAGATGCCGTTCCGAGGGACGGGATAGTGACCGTGAGCGCCGGACTGCCTCAAGAGATACTCTCCCAGCAGTGGCTCAGCTACCTGCCGAACACTTACCTCAGTTCTGGAGGATTCTCCACGATGGGATTCGCGCTGCCTGCAGCGATAGGTGCAAAATTGGCGGCTCCCGAGCGGACTGTCGTGGCCGTCGAAGGCGACGGCTCATTCCTGATGAACAGCGTGGAACTCTCTACGGCAGTGTCAGAAGGCCTACCGCTCGTAGTCGTCGTGCTGAACAACTATGGCTGGATCTCGATAAGAGACCTTCAGATCAGAGGTTTCAAGAAACGCCTACTCGGCACCGAATTTGAGAAGCCCGTCGACATTGGGATGCTCTCCAAATCGTATGGCGCGGGCTACGCAAGAGCAGAGACACCCGCCGAGTTTACCTCGGCAGTGAAGCGGGCGCTCGCGACCGATGGGGTGACAGTCGTGGAAGCATTCGTTGACCGAAGGTTCCCCAAGAGCGGCACATTCAGCTACGGTTACTGGGACATACCCACACCCTACCAGAGGAAGGACTGAACCATGAAGTCCGAAAGAGTCGGAGTGGGAGTCATCGGGGTAGGTTCGATAGGGAAGACTCACGCATCGAACCTGGCCACTAGGGTGCCCGGGGCGAAGCTGGTGGCGGTTTCAGACGTCAACCAGGCCGCGGCGAGCGAGGCTTCGTCCCGCTTCGGGGTGAAGGCTTTCGGAGACTACACTGAGTTGCTAGAAGACGAGTCGGTGGAGGCTGTCGTGATAGCAACCCCTCCCCTGATGAAGAAGGAGATAACGGTCAGGGCGGCCGATAGGCGCAAGGCGGTCTTCTGTGAAAAGCCGATCGCGGTCAGCATGGAGAGCGCTGATGCGATGGTCGAAGCTGTGAAGAGTTCAGGCATCACGTTCCAGGTGGGGTATCAAAAGAGGTTCGACCAGTCTTTCGTCGCAGCAAAGCAGGCGATTGACGGCGGGGAGGTCGGTCGCATACTTCTCGTGAGAGCCAACAACAGGGATCCTCCCTCGAGGGTTGGTGGCTGGACGGCAGATCCGAGGAAGAGCGGCAGCATCTTCCTTGACACCTGCAGCCACGACTTCGACGCTGTGAGGTGGCTCACCGGGAGCGAAGTCGAGAGAGTCTACGCCGACGGGAGCTCGACAATGTTCGAGGAACTGAAGGCCAGCGGCGACTACGACACCGTGACCATAACCCTGAAGCTGCGGAACGGGACCATGGCCGAGGTGGACGCGTGCACCTACACCCCGTACGGCTTCGACTCCAGGGCGGAAATCGTGGGCACCAAGGCTGGGGTGTTCATCGACATGGGGGCAAAAGACCAGATGCGCATGTTCAGGAAGGACTCCGTGAGCTTTGGAATGCACGACTTCTACGGGTCCAGATGGGGTCAGGCGTACCTCGACGAGATGATAGGTTTCGTCGATGCGGTCTCGAATTCGGCCGTGCCGAGAGCCACGGTGCGCGACGGGAGAGCAGCCGTGCGCATAGGGCTCGCCGCATGGGACTCGATCAAATCCGGCGCGCCGGTTAGGCTCGTCGACTAGTCCCGCCAACGCTTTTATCCGAACGAGGACCGTCTCGAGGTTCGTTGGCCGAGCAGATCGGGATTGGCGTGCTCGGATATTCGATAGGGAGGGCCCACTCGCATGCCTGGAAGAGCGTAGCCGAGTACTACTACCCCACCAAGCTCGTCCCGAGGCTTGTCGCCATCGCCGGAAGGAAGAGCGGGGCGGCCCTCGAGGCGGAGAGGTTCGGTTTCGAGCGTGTCTACTCCGGGTGGAGGTCGCTGGTCGATGACGAGGACGTCGACCTCGTGGATAACTGTCTCCCGGTCTATCTACATCCCGAACCGATGATCCTGGCCGCGAAGCTTGGCAAGAGCCTCTTTTGCGAGAAGCCGCTGGCGCGACGAGCCGCCGACGCCAAGAGGATGCTCGATGCGGCTGAGAAGGCGAAGGTTCCGCACATGGCTGGGTACAACTACAGGTTCTTCCCTTCGGTGGCGCTCGCCAAGAAGATGGTTCAGAGGGGGGACATCGGCGAAGTGAGGTACTTCAAGGCGGGGTATCTGACGACAAACGGAGGCTTCGACTCCCCATCCTTCCCACTGAGGTGGGTTCACAGGTCTGCCCAGTCCGGGTACGGAGCGCTCTCCGACCTCGGGACCCACGCCGTAGACCTGGCCCGTTTTGTCGTGGGAGAAGTGAGGTCCGTCTCCGGCGCGGCAGAGACGTTCATACACGAGCGCCCCCTCAAAGCCGGAGGTCGGAGGAAGGGGAAGGTGGACGTGGACGACCTCACGATTGCGTCCGTCAGGTTCAGGGAAGGCGGGGTCGGCTTCCTGGAGGCGAGCTGGCTCACCGCCGGCCGGATGGACTACCTGAACTTCGAGGTCTACGGCTCCGAGGGCAGCCTAAGGTGGAACCTCGAAAGGGTGAACGAGCTGGACGTCTTCCGGACGAAATTCGGTGGGAACGGAGGGTACAGAACGCTGAACGTCCTCTCGAAGGAGTACGAGTACGTGGCCCCATATTGGCCAAACCAGTCGAGCGGGGCAGGCTGGGAACACTCATACGTGAACGAGTTCGCCCACTTTCTGAGCTGCATCGCAGAGAGACGGCCGGTTGGTCCACAGGGCGCTACCTTTCTTGACGGATACAGAAACTGTCTCATCATGGACGCGATCGCCGAGTCGGCAAGGCGACGGAGATGGGTTGACGTTGCCGGATAGAGAGCCGAGCAAAGAACTCTAAAAAACGTCTAGACGGAGGCAGGTGTCATGCAGAAAGTGGGTCTTGGTCTCATCGGCGCCGGAGCGATTGGAAGGGTTCATGCTGCGAACATCTTTTCAAGGATCGAAAACGCTGAGCTGGTCGCGATCGCTGATGTCGACCAGACAGCAGCGAAGAAACTATCCTCGCAGTCTGGGAACCCCAAAACCTACTCCGACTATGGGGATCTGATAGCGGACAAAGGGGTGAACGCCGTCGTGGCGTGCACTCCACCCTTTCTGAAGCTCGACATCGTCAGGAGAGCGGCGGCCGCCGGAAAGGACGTCTTCTGCGAAAAGCCGATTGCCGTCACACTCGAGGAGGCTGATGAGATGGTCAAGGTCGTCGAGGGTTCGAAGACCGTGTTCCAAGTCGGCTACCAGAGGAGGTTCGACCCATCCTACATCAGAGTTCGAGATGCGGTCGCGAGCGGGCAGCTGGGACGTCTCCTTCTGGTCAGGGAGCACAACAGGGACCCTCCTTCGCCGATCACGGGCTGGTCTGTCAACCCAAAGAAGAGCGGAGGGATGTTCCTCGATACCACGAGCCACGACTTCGACGCGATCAGGTGGCTCTCCGGCAGCGAGGTGACCAGGGTGTACGCCGAAGCGGACGCGCTCGTGTACGACGAGCTCAGGAAGAACGGGGACTTCGACACCACAACAGTCGTGATGAAGCTCGAGAACGGAGCGCTCGCTTACGTGGACTCAGTCTACCACACCGTGTATGGTTTCGACGCCCGAGTCGAAATCCTTGGGACGGAGGCTGCAGCGACGGTGGACATGGGGGAGACCAGCTACGCGCACGTTCTATCGTCGGCGGGCAGGAGCAACGAGAGCTTCGACGGGTATGCGTCCAGGTGGTCTCAAGCGTACAGGGACGAGATGGCTGACTTCGCGGAGTGCGTCGCCACGAAGAGATCGCCCCGCGCGGGGGTCCGCGATGGAAGGGCGGCGCTCGAGATAGGACTCGCGGCTCGTGAGTCGATAGAACAGAAGAGGGCGATCACTCTTCCTCGGCAAGCGGTTCCTTGACTACAAGAAGGAAGTCACGTAGTCGAAGTTCTTGCGGACAGACTCCTCGACTGTCTCTTCGTGCGCGAAGTCCACCTCGACCATCAGCCAACCCCTGTAGTCGACCTCTCTGAGCGTCTTGAAGACGGCCCCAAAGTCGACCACCCCCTCCCCGAGGTCCACAAAGTCGTGGTCGAAGTCGACCTTCTTCGGATCCACACGAGACCTCAGGTCCTTGAGATGGACGAGCACTATCTTGTCCTTGTACTTCTTGATGAACGACGACAGGTTGAACCCGAGGTCTTCCTGGTGGGCCGAGTCGAAGCAGACGGCGACAGGGAGAGGGCTGCATGCACTCATCAGGGCGTCGAGCTGAGCCTCAGACTCCACGTTGCTTCTGATGTGAGGATGGATCGCGACCTTCAACCCCTCGTCGTCGAACGCCTTGGCGAGCATCTTGGAGAGGGATGCGGCAGCGTTTGCGTCCTTTTCAAAGAGGCATAGCCATCCCGACTCAGCACCCATCTTAGCGGCCGCTTCGCCCTGGCTCGCCAGATTCTCCGTTATCGCCATCGAAGGCACGGACAGGCCGACGGAATCCGCAATTCTCTTCACACCTTCAGTGTCCTTCATCAAGGTCGGAGGCAGAAGGTTGTACTCGATGCCAACACCTTCGTACCCTACGTCCTTGATCGTGCGAAGTATCTTCTTGAAAGACTCCTCGTCGTTGACCTTTCCCCAAGCGATGGCGCTGCACGACAGCTTCATTTGAGACATGGGCATCCCAGCTGGTCCTCGAACGAGGACCGCTTATCCGGCTGGGACCACGGTGTTGAATATGACCGTCGAAGACTGGCCGCTGTACACGGGGTCGACGTAGAAGCTGCTGATGGCGTCCTTGTCGTACGCTATGGACCCAGCCCCGAAGAACAGCTTGATCGTCCCTAGCCATATGTACGGCGCGTCGTTCCATACCTGCTGCTGGGCCGCGGTGCACAGGTTCGTCAGGAGCGTCGTGTTCGTGGTCGTCGTCCAGGCGTTGACGCACTTCTGTACCGTCGGGTTGGCGTAAATCGCCCAGTTGTTAGACGTGGTCGCGTTGTTGACGAAGAGCAGCCACGCGTCAGCCGGGGTGTCGGCCGCGGGGGCGAACGTCCCCGTTCCGAACCAGGTGAACTGCGAGATTTGGTTCGCAACGGACAGGGCAGACGAGTATGACTCCGTTCCGCCGGTCAGAGGGAAGCCGTACGAGGCCGACGGGGTGACTATGATATTGACCGTCATGTTCAGCGCCGCGAGCTGGTTGGAGACCTCCTCAGCCGCGTCGATGCAATACTCGCAGCCCACGACCACCCTGAAGTTCAGGGGCGGGAACTTTGCGATCACGGAAGATGTGATTCCTGCCTTCTGCAGGATCTGTTCCGACTCGGTCAGGTTGAACTGGTACGGACCTTGGCTACCAAGGTTGTAGAACTGGCTGTAAACTGGATACTCCGGCCCGATCATCGGGTTCAGCCCTCCGAAGAAGACCTTGTCAGAGATGTCCGTGTAGTTGATGGCGTGGACTATTGCCTGCCTGACCGCAGTTATGTTGGTCGGGTAGATCTGAGTGTTCATGGCGATGCCTACGAAGACGGCCGCCTTGCTCGGGAACTGGAAGTATCCGTAGGTGTTCGGGTTGGCGGTGATCAGGGGCCAATCCTGGCTCAGAATCCCCGCGATCTGCGCCTGTCCAGTAGAGAGGTCTGTGTATCGGGCGACGTCGTCAAACTTTGCGTTGACTATGACGTTCTTGTAGTGACCTGGATCGATGTACGGGTTCGCGCTGACCTGAGCGGACGTTAGGTTGGCTCCCCAGTAAGTGGGGTTCTGCGTGAACTTGACGAATGAGTTCGTGGACACCTGCGTGACCACGTACGGCCCGGTGCCCGGAATCGGGTTGGAGTTGAAGTACGGATTGTACAGAGCGGGCGTCCCGAATCCGCCGTGGTCGAGAAGCCACTGGGTGTCAAATATCATGCCGTTGTAGACCACGAGCGTCCCCAGGAAGTAGTTGAAGGGCGACTGGAGATGGAAGACGATCTGGCTGGGGCTGGTCACGTAAATCGGCCAGGTTGAGTTCTCCATCATGGCGAGGGCTGCCGCATTAGGATGTATGAGCCCGCTATCGTTCAGCATGGTTACAGTGGAAGGCCCAAACGTGACCGGTGCCATGTTGAAGACGTTGTAGGACTCCAGCCATCCGGTGCTGTTGCCGGAGAGATAGTAGAGCCCGTACATCTGGGCCCAGATCTGGTAGGAGTTCAGCGGATCTCCGTTGGAGAACGTGACGCCGTTTCTGAGGTTGAACGTGTACGTCGTCCCGTCGGGGGACTCGGTCCAGTTGGCAGCGAGCATCGGCAGGTACTGCAGCGTCCCTTGATTGTAGAGCGCGCTCGCGTTGAGAGTGATCAGCGACTGGTAGACCGTGTAGGTCAACCAGTTGGGATAAGGAATCTCGCCCAGCGTGTTCAACTGATTGAGGTCCCCTGCTGGCCAGAATACGTCATCTATCGTCAGCGTGGTCTTTGAAGGCGGCGCAGCCGTTGAGGTCGACTGGGTGATAGACGAGTACAGAGAAGAGCTGCTCTGCACAGTCGAGGAGATAGAAGAGGTGGTCGTGCTGCTCGGCTTCGATGTGCTTACGTACGCATACGCTGCTATACCAGCAATCACGATTACAACTACGATTATTACGGCTAAGACTCCACGGGCGACAGCAAGCCTTCTGCTTGAAAATGTCTGCAAGTCGCAATCCCCAAATCTGGAAAGTCGTTATTTAAGGCTGGCGATTTTGGAGACGTTTGACCGATTTTCGAGAGTCAGGCAGTCTTCTCCGGGAAGTGGCAAGCAGCCCAGTGGCCCGTCGAGACCTCCTCGAGGACGGGTACCTCCGACGTGCAGATCTCCTCCGCGAATGGACACCTCGGGTTGAACTTGCATCCCTTCGGAGGGTCAATCGCGCTGGGGACCTCGCCGGATATCTCCGTCGAGAGGAGATGCCTGTTCCAGGGGTCGGGCGTCGGCGCCGAAGCGATGAGCGTGACGGTGTACGGGTGCCTGGGCTTCTTCAGCACCTCTTCCGCGGGGCCGAACTCCACCAGGTTCCCGGCGTACATCACCGCTACCGTGTCGGAGAGGTAACCGGCGACGGCGATGTTGTGTGTGATCAGCATGTAGGAGAGGCCATACTGGTCTTGAAGCTTTACGAGAAGGGAGAGAATCTGAGCCTGGACGGAGGCGTCGAGAGCGCTCGTCGGCTCGTCGAGGATTAGGAGCTTGGGGTGCGTCGATATCGCCCTCGCGATGGCGATCCTCTGCTTCTGGCCACCGCTCAACTGTCTCGGAAGCCTGTCGAAGTAGTCCTCACCCATCCCCACGTCGGTCAAGGTCCGTATGACCGTCTCCCTGACCTCTCTGCCGGACAACTTCGTGAGGCCTCGGAGAGGCTCTCCTATCACGTCCCCGACCGACATGTGCGGGTCGAGCGAGGAGTCCGGGTCCTGAAAGACCATCTGTAGCTTCGTGTATATCTTGCGGGCGTCTCTGCGCGGGTTCACGGGCACTCCCTCGAACAGTATCTTCCCGGCGGTCGGCGGCGTCAGCATTGCGATCGTCCTCGCGAGCGTCGTCTTGCCGCAGCCGGACTCCCCTACGACCGCAACGGTGGCGCCTTCGGCTATCGAGATGGAGACGCCGTCCACCGCTTTCACGAAACGCTGCGCTCTCCTCCTGGGTAGCCCGATCCCCTCCTTGATCGGATAGTATTTCCTGAGGTCGACGGTCTGCAGGATGGGTGTCGCGCTAGCCATACAGGAAACAAGCCACCTCGTGGTTTTCCTTGGTCCTTACGAGCACAGGGTCCTTCTCTGAACAGCGCTGCATCGAATAGGGGCAGCGGGGCTGGAACTTGCAGCCCACCCTTTCTATCGTCAGGTCAGGGATCGAACCCTTGATGGGGACCAGGCTCGCGTCCCGTCTCGTCCCCTTGGGGATGCAGGCCAGCAACCCCTTGGTGTAGGGATGCTGAGGGTCCGAGAACAGCTCGTAGATGCTGGCGTCCTCCACGATCTCCCCCGCGTACATCACGATGACCCTGTCAGCGACCTGGCTTGCGACCGCTAGGTCGTGCGTCACCAGCACGATCGTGGTCCCCAACTTGTCCCTGATCTCGCTCATCAAACGAAGCACCTGCGCCTGGGTGGTGACGTCGAGGGCCGTCGTCGGCTCGTCAGCTATCAACAGAGCCGGCTGCTGGGAGAGTGCCATCGCGATCATGACCCTCTGCCTCATCCCGCCGGAGAGTTCGAACGGGTATCTGTCTATGATCTGCTCCGGGTCTGGGATGCGGACGAGACGGAGCAGCTCGCTCACCTCGGACCTCAGACTCCTTGGGAGCTTCTTGCCGAACCGCGGGAGCCTAGGGATGTCTGAACTACGGGAGTCGTACACTCTCAGGCCCGTTTCCCCCGGCCCTGTCCTTCCTTCCTTCCTCTCCTTCCGGAGGATTATCGCCTCCGCGATCTGGTTTCCCACCCGTCTCAGAGGGTTCAGGCTGGTTAGCGGTTCCTGGAATATCATCGATATCTCCGACCCCCTGTAGTGTCTTAGCTCGCTCTGGGACAAATGCGCGAGGTCGACCCCCTTGTAACCTATCGAACCCCCCGTCACTCTCGCTGACTTCGGGGGAAGAAGCCCGATCAGAGACAGACCTAGTGTGGTCTTCCCACATCCCGACTCACCCACGACCGCGAGGAACTCTCTGCCCTGGATGGCGAGGTCTACAGACGAGAGCGCTTTTACCCTGCCCATGCCCGTCTCGTAGCACACGGTCAGGCCCTTCGCATCTAGGAGGCTCGGCGTGCTACCTGGCCTCCCTAGCTTCCTTGACACCGTCACCCAGCAGGCTGAACCCTATCACCCCTAGGGAGATGGTCAGTCCTGGAAAGAACGCGAGCCACGGCGCGCTCAGGATGTAGTCCTTGTATGTCGTGATCATGGCGCCCCAGTCGGGAGTCGGAGGGTGGACGCCGAGTCCGAGGAAGGTCAACCCCGAGTAGGTAAGAAGCACCGTTCCAAGGTCGAGTGTCGCGTACACCAGCATCGTGCCCGATATGTTGGGGAGGACGTGCCTGAACAGCATCCTCACCGACCCCTGTCCCGACAGCTTCGCCGCCTCGATGTAATTCTGGTGCGCGACCTTGAGAGCCTCTCCCCTCGCCAGCCTCGCGTACGCTGGCCACCACACTATCATCAAGGCTATCGCTGTCTCCGTCAGACCCTGACTGTTCAGGGCGGCCGCGATGACGAGCGCGATGAGAAGCACGGGAAGCGCGAAGAAAACGTCCGTGAACCTCATGAGCAGTTCGTCAAGGATCCCTCCCCTGAGTCCCGCGTAACCGCCCAGCAGCAACCCCACGACGAGCGCGAACCCTACCACGACGTACCCGATGGCCACGTCGTAGGGAGTGGCCGAGAGCATTCTGCTGAAGAGGTCCCTCCCCAGGTTGTCCGTGCCCAGAAGATGTGCGAGTGAGGGGGGAGACAGCGGAGCGCCAGAGGACTGCGTCACGGAGTACGGGAGCAAGTGGAAGTGGAGAAGGTCGGCCAGCTCAACCAGAAGGCCGACCAAGAGGTAGGCGAGGACTATCGCAAACCCGAGGATCGCCTCTCTGCTCCTCCTCAACATCCTGAGGAAGGACCGGAAGCCGCCAAGAGAGGTGTTTCTCATTCTATCAACCCAGTCTTATCTGCGGGTCGGCATAGGCGTAGAGCACGTCCGCCAGGAAGTTGGTCGTCACAATGATGGCGGCGAAGACCAGGGTCACACCGATGATCCCTGGATAGTCTTCGTTCTGGAGCGCGAGCTGCAGATACGGTCCGATGCCTGGATACGAGAATATTATCTCAACGAAGATGCTCCCGGTAATCAGGAATGTCATGACCAGGGATGATATCGTGATGAGAGACACGGCCGCGTTGGGTAGTGCGTGCCTTGAGAACAACTTCCCCTCTTCGAGTCCCTTCGCCCTCGCGGTCCTGATGTAGTCCATCTGCATGACGTCCAGCAGCGCACTGCGGGCCACACGGGTGATGATGCCGAAGGTGGCGAGGGCCAGGGCCAGGCTCGGGAGGATGAGGTATCTCGCGGCGCTCGCGAAGTAGGCCCAGTTCCCTTCGACCAGGCTGTCTACGATGGGCAAGCCCGTGATCACCGTGGGCTGGTTCGCGATGGCCGGATTGTAGTAGCCGCCGCTGGGTAGTATCCGGAAGTAGTACGCGAATATGATCAGGACGACCACTCCGATGAAGTAGGGAGGAGACGAGTAGGCTCCGATGTAGAAGACGCGTATGAATCTGTCCACGGGAGACTTGTAGTAACGCGCCGAGACGATCCCGAGCGCGAGCCCGATGACGACGCAGACGACGAATGCGGTCAGCACGACCTGGAGCGTATACGGGAGCGTCTGCTCTATCACCTGGGAGACGGGCTCGAAACCTCGCGAAGGAGAGAAGCCCAGGTTGCCCCGAAGGATCCCGACGAAGTAGTAGACGAACTGAACCCATATGGGGTCGTTCAGATGGTATGTCTTCTGGTAGAGCGCTACCAGGTTCGGGTGCAGGACGTATTCCTTCCCGAACCAGGCTTGCAGAACGTTCCCCCCCAGCAGGTGCGATAGGACGAACGTGATGGTGAGCACGCCGAAGAGCACGAAGACCGCAAACAGAAGCCTCCTGAGCGCAAACCTCAGCAGGTTCAAGATTGAGGGCACGACCCGTCCGCATTAAAAAGGAGTTTGAGGGGAAGCGTTGCGCACGACCTTGCCTACAGCCAAGAACTCAACGCCGCGTTCACACAAGACTCCCGCCCTGGACGAGCTCGTCTCCGATGAGGTCTACACCTCGATCGCGGAGCTCAGAGTGCGGGATCCAACACTCGCCGCAAGGCTGGCGGCAAAGAGACGCCGCCGGCGGGAGCTCACCGACGACGGAAGACTCGCAATACTCGCGGCCGACCATCCTGGGCGGATGGTGACCGCCATCCGAGGCGACTCCGTACGGATGGGGGACAGGCGCGAACTGCTCTCCAGGATAGTCAGAGTGCTCTCGGGGTCGCGCTTCGACGGGGTCCTTGCCACCGCGGACATAATCGACGAGCTCCTGATCATAGGGCATGCAGCGGGCGGAAGGGCCTCGAAGCTCTTGGACGGGAGGGTGCTCATCGGCAGCATGAACCGCGGAGGCCTGGCGGGCAGCGCATTCGAGCTGGACGATGCGGAAACGGGGTACGACGCAGACGGACTCGTCGCGATGAACATGGACGGAGGCAAGTTCCTGCTCAGGCTCGACCCGGAGGACAGGGACTCCGGCAGGACACTCGAGTATTGCGTCAGGGCTGTACGGCGGTGCGGCGAGAAGGGCCTGCCGATCTTCGTGGAACCGCTCCCGGTCAATTCGAAGGCTGGTGCGAAGCTCGACAGGGACCCCGAGAAGATAATCAGGCTCGTGGGTGTCGTTAGCGCTTTATCGAGCTCCTCCGCGAGGATGTGGCTGAAGCTTCCATACTGCGAGGGTTTCGACCGCGTCGTCCGCTCGACCACCCTCCCCATCCTGCTCCTTGGAGGCGAGGCGACGAACGACATCGACGAGCTGCTCCTCGAGGTCGAGGCAGCCATGAGAGCCGGTCCAAACGTCAGGGGAGTCCTGATGGGCAGGAGCCTCCTCTATCCACCTGTGGGTGACCCGGCATCCATAGCCAGCGCTGTCGCCTCGATGGTCCATCGCGGGGTCAGCGCAAGGACAGCAAGGAGAGAGATAGAGAGGCGGGGCGGCTCCTCGAGGTCTTGGCGATGACCGACGTTCTCGCGCTCGGGAGGGCGGGTGTAGACTTCTACTCGCTGGACTACGGAGAGCCGCTCGAAAGGGCGAGCAGGTTCGCGAAGTACGTCGGCGGGACGACGGCCAACGTCGTCGTGGGCGGTGCGAGGCTCGGGCTGGACTGCGCGCTGGTGACCCGCGTCGGAGACGACGAGCTCGGGCGTTTCATAGTCAACTACCTCACCGCGGAGGGCGTGGACACCTCGAACGTCAGGCTCGACCCCCGGAGGAAGAACGGGATCGTCTTCGGGGAGGTCACGCCCGGTAAGGACTCGAAGTTCATTTTCTACAGGGAGAACGCCGCCGACCTCTTCCTCACGCAGAGGGACGTTCCCAAGAGGGCGATAGAGAGGACGAGGGTGCTCCTCTTCACCGCGACAGCCCTCCTCAAGGACCCTTCCAGGAGCGCCACACTTCGGGCGGCGAGTACCGCAAGGGCGCTGGGCAAGACAGTCGTCTTCAACCTCGACTGGCGGCCGGCTTTATGGTCGATGCCCGTCCGAAGCCGCGTGCGACTCTATTCTGAGGCCATAAGGAACTCAGATGTCCTTGTGGGGAACGACGGTGAATACGCCGCGGCAACGGGTGTTGAGGGTCTGGAACGTTCACTCGGCGCCATAAAGGGCCTGGAGGAGAAGGTCGCCGTCGTCACCCAGGGTGCGAGGGGCTCCACGGTCGTGGAGAGAGGGAAGAGGGCTTTCGCCCAGGGATTCGAGGTTAGGCTGCTGAAGGGCCTGGGAGGCGGCGACGGTTTCCTCTCCGGCTTTCTGTTCGGCAGCCTGCGCGGCTGGGGCCTTCGCGCTTCGGCTTTGTTCGGAAATGCCTGCGGCGCGATAGTCGTGACAGGGCACGCGTGTTCCGAATCGATGCCCCGTCTCCCGCAGGTCGTGAGCTTCCTCAAGGAGCGAGGGTACCATTTCGACCGCTCGTCGGGACCCTCCAAAGACTAAATACGGAATCGGCCCGCTCGCCAGCTCCGGTATGATGCACAGGGACAGCGGGGCCGTCGACGAGCTCGAGCACCTCTGCGACATCCCCGAAATGAACGTCAGCCGTCTTCGAATGAGGGAGAGGCTGGAGTTCGAGTCCGAGACCGGAGGGGCCGAGGCGCTCGTCATCCCGATGGCTGGGCGGGTCAAGCTGACAGTCTCAGAGAAGAGGGAGAGCTTCGAGCTCGGGGAAAAGGACGTCTGCTATCTTCCCCGAGGCTCTCGATTCGAGGTCGTCGCCCGGGGGCCAACAGACTTGCTCATCGCGCGCGCACCAGCGGGGACGGCCTATGGGGCGTACGTCAAGCGTTTCTCCGACACACCGGCGATCGAGTCGGGCCTTCCCCCCTACAGCAGGAGGATCTACACCATGCTCGGGGAGCGAGACCCTGCGAACAGGTTCATCGTCGGCTTCGTCGAAGGCCAGCCGGGCAACTGGACAAGCTTCCCTCCCCACAGGCACGACGGGAAGCCTGAGGTCTACGTCTACTACGGGATGGGTAGAAAGTTCGGCGTCCAGGTGGTCGCGGCGGAAGGCGACGAGAAGGCGTTCGTCGTGAGGGAGGGCGACTCCGTGCTCTTCGAGCGCGGCTACCATCCCAATGTCGCGACTCCGAGCGTCGGGATGAACTTCGTCTGGATAATCAGCGCGGACCCTAAGCAGAGAGACCTCTCCGTGGAGCTCCACCCCGAGTACAGCAGCCTCCCGATGGGCGCCACCCATCTAACCACGAAGTGAACGAAGCCTACCAGCGGGAGATGGTGACCTTCCTGTCGGTGAAGAAGTCGACAGAGTCGATCTGCGGGTGCAGCGTCCCGAAGAAGGAGTCCCGCATCCCGCCGAAGGGGAAGTATCCTGACGGCGCAGGCACGCCGACGTTTATCCCGACGTTCCCCGCGTTCACCCTCCTCCTGAATTCCCTGGCCTCGCGGCCGCTGGTCGTGAAGATGCTCGCCATGTTCCCGTAGGGCGTAGCGTGGTTGATCTGCTCTATCGCCTCATCCAGGCTCCCGACGCGGAGCACGCTCGCCACGGGCCCGAAGATCTCGTCCTTCGCGATCTTCATCTCCGGCGTGACGCCCGAAAAGACCGTGGCGCCGAGGTAGAAACCGTCGGGGTGTTCGGCCACGCGCGCCTCCCTGCCGTCGGCGACGAGCCTCGCTCCCTCGTCGAGGCCCTTCTCCACGTACCCGGATATCCTCTCCTTCGCGGCCTTCGAGACAACCGGTCCCATCTGCGTCCCAGGCTCGAGACCGTCGCCCACGCGCAGGCCCGACGACGCCCTCGCGAACCTGGGCAGAATCCCATCCTCCGACTCGCCCACGGCGACGAGGTTCGCCCCCGCGAGGCACCTCTGGCCGGAGTTGCCGAAGAATGACGACACTATCGCCGGGACCGACGCGTCCAGGTCGGCCGCCGGGGTGACGACGACGCTGTTCTTCGCCCCTCCGTTCACGATAGACCTCTTGCCCTGCTTCCCCGCGAGTTCGAAGACGCGCCTCGCCACGGGGGTCGACCCGACGAAGGTGACGCCCTTCACCGAAGGCTCCGAGATGAGCGCCTCGACCACGTCCGCACCGCCATGGACCATGTTGAATACGCCCGCGGGAAGCTTGACCTCCTCCTGCAGCAGGTGAGCGACCCTCTGCATCGGGAGGGGCGTGACCTCGCTCGGCTTGACAACCACAGTGTCGCCCAGCACGACGGCGTAGGGTATGAACCAGAACGGGATCATGAGCGGGAAGTTGAACGGGCAGACGATCGAGAAAACCCCGAGCGGCTCCTTCGACATCGAGACGTCCACACCGGGCGATATCTGGTCGAGAGTCGAGCCCTTGGCGAGCGTGTAGGCGACCGCTATCGCAGAGTCGACGTTCTCTATCGTCCTCTTCAGGTCGCCCCTGCTCTCTTCGAGCGTCTTACCGTGGTTCTGCGTGTTGAGGACAGCGAGCTTCTCGGCCTCCGATTCGAGTACCTGCTTCATCCTGAACAGGTACTGTACGCGCTCGAGGATGGGGACGTTCTTCCAGGACTCGAACCTCTCCGCACCGGAATCGACCGCCGCTCTCACCTCGTCTCTAGTGCTGAAGGGAACGCCTGCTATCGCCTTGCCCTCGGCTGGGTTGAACGTGGGCCTGACGTCCTGGGACTGGGATTCCTTCCACTCCCCCCCGACCAGCAGTTGGAGCCGTTCTGCCTGCATTCGCCGGCCCGAACCACCGGGCACATAAATACGGTTTGGTCATGTCGCAGTGTCCTAGAACCAGGACAGCATCTCAATTGCATGGGGGCTTATCTACGATTTCGCCTTCCGCCTCCGTTGTCCGAACTGCAATGGCCGCCGAGGAGGGAGGACCTGGAGGAGCTCTACGTCCGGCAGCGACTCTCGGCTGCAAAGATTGCTGAGAGGTACGGGCTGAGATATGCTAGCCCCAAGACCGCCGAGTCCACGATCCTGTATCACTTGAAGAGGGCTGGCATCGCGAGGAGGGATGCCGCCGAGCACATCAGAACAGTGACGCCGGAGATGGTCGACGAGTGGGTCAGGAGGTACGGGGCGGGAGAGTCGCTCAAGGACATCTCAGGCAGCCTTGTGAGTCCCGCCACCGTCTTCAATCACCTGAGAAGAAGAGGAGTTGAACTGAGAGACAAAGTTGATGCTCAGATAGTGAAAGTGACCAAGTTTCAGAAGAGCGCGTTCAACGGTGAAGAAGCTGAGCGGATGTATT
>DASPVO010000076.1:0-23782 GCA_035622335.1 Nitrososphaerales archaeon | reverse complement strand
TCTGCGAGTTCCCTTCCCTTCGGGGCGAAGACCCAGGACCAACGCCCTTTCACATCGACGTCTAGCATTGCGGTGACCCTCGTCCCTTCTGAGACCTCTTCGAATTTGACTGTTCTTCTTGTTCTCGTGAGCCTAGTCTCGTCTTCTGACACGACCAACTCGGGGGAGGAGAGTGTCATCTTCGCCAGCGTGACCTTCGGCCCGCTCCCGGACGTGCTTTCGCTCTGTATCTGGACCGTGTCCCCTTCCCTCCCAACCACCACAACCGTCTTAATCCTCTTCGACCACTTTGGCATTTCTGTGAAATTGGTGTAGGCTGCGTAGACCTTGTTCCGGGGAGCCTTGATCACCTGAGCAGACTCGACGTGCATCCCCACTGTGGCAGATGGTCAGGCATTAAGAGATTCCGCGCTGATTCGTGAATCCCCGGCGCAATGACTGGTTAAATAACGCGCGACCCAACGAAGAATCATGGGACGCGATGGTTGGGGCGGCGACACAGAGATGAACTGGGTGTACAAACCGATCGGACCGATAATCGCGACCTTCGTTATAGTCTTCGGATGGCTCTTCTTCATACTAATCTTCGCCCTCCTCTGGTCTAGAGGCCTCTCCACGTTTCAGGACGTCATCGTGACCCTGGTCACTCTCGTCATGATGGGCTTGATAATCGGTCTAATCTGGATCGTCTGGGGACTCGGGCATGCTAAGAGATGGACGAGACCAGAAGCTCCATCCGCCAAAACGTTCTAACCACGGTCGTTGCAAGTGTTTTAATAGCAAATCGACCACCTCTCACGCGTTGGCATCTGACATGGGCAGCGGCGACGAAGGCGAGGAGAGCCATGCCATGGACATGGGCTCGTCTATGCACACCAGCGAACCAATGATGGGGACGCAGGAAGGAGCCCAGCCAACCGAGGAGCCGAAACCCGAAGGCAGAAGGACGCAGCTCAAGATAGTCAGAGAGCACCTGGAGTCCCTGAAGAACGACGTCTGGGGCGTTAGGAAACTCCACGAAACAAACCAGAAGAGGCTGGAGGCACAGGTCGCGAAGGTCCGAAGCGAGCTGAAGGCGCACTCAAAGTCGAAGGACGTAATCAAAGAACTCAAGAGGCACGACGCGGCTACCAAGAAGCTGCAAAGAGAACTTTCCGCCGTTCGAAAGGACTTGGCAGCGACGAGAAAGGACATCGCCAGAGAAGCCGTGAAGAGCAGAGCTCGAGAAGAAGCAGCGATTTCAAAGATCGCGGCCAAGGTAAAGTCGAAGTCGAAGGCCGCTCCCAAGCGCTCCAAGAAGAAGTAAGGCCGGCAATCCGTTCCAGTTTTTCGAATCTCCGATTCTCAGAAGATTGATTCGGTCCGGAGCTTCATGTGATACAATTTATTTCTGTGTGTAGTGATATTGACTTTGGGTAATATCAATCTCCCTGAGCTTTACGCGTATCAAGAGGAATTTGAAAGAATGAGCAGGGCGGAAAGTTCGGCTGACGACGCGAAGAAGCTTGCGCAAAGGTGCAAGGCGCTTGAGGCGCAGTTGCGACAGACGATAACGAAGAAGGAGCACCACGAAATCGTGCTCGAGTTTGAAGACAAGATAACCCAAATGGAGAAGTCGGCAGCTGCCCAGCAGAAGAGGTTCGCAGAGCAGGAGAAGGAACTCGCTCGTGCGAAGGTGGATTCCCAGAAGACATCTGCGTTCAGCAAACAACTTTCAGAGTTTGGCGAACAGGTCTCTTTCCTGAACAAGAGTCTGGGTGTCCAGGGCAAGACAGTGGACTCGCTCGCTGTGAAGTTCTCGCAGGGGACGGTCCCATCTCAAGTCTATCAGCAGAGCCTATCGCGAATACGCGAGCTCGAAGAGCAGATTTCGGGGATGGTTAGCAGGTCGGATTACGATTCGCTACAGGGGCGATATGACGAGGCCGCCAGGCAGCTGAGCGGCATGGTTCCGTCGTCCGAGTTCGAGACGCTCAAGGGACGGTTCCAGGAGCTCGAGAACACGATTTCGACGATGGTTCCAAGAGAGCAGCTCGAGTCGAGCGAAGGCAGAGTGAGGGAACTGGAGTCCAGCGTCGCTGAGCGCGTCCCCCAGTCGGCCTACGACGAACTCGTCTCTAAGGTCGTCCAATTGGCCGAAGAGGTCACGGGCGGACAGACGGTCTCTGAGGATCAGGAGGTCGCCGCACCGACAGAGCCTGAGGCACCATCTCCAGCGGAACAGACTGAGACAACGCCCGAACCAATCGCAGTCGAGGTAGAAGCAACGGCCGAGAGCGTACCCGATGCGACCGAAGAGATTAGGGAGATTGGGACACAACTTGCGGAGATAAAGACCGAGGCCGTGACTGAGCCAGCGGAAGCACCTGCGATTGAGACCGCTCCGGTTCCAGAGTCTCCGCCTGAGGAGAGGACAGTCGAGACCGCGCCTGAGGTCGCGCCGACCATAGCGAGCGCGGCGTCTGACACCAGCGCCCCAGCCGGCCAACAGGGCTGACCCGAGTAACAGCTCTTCAGCAGACTTTCTACCTTCGATCACTCCGTAGTCCGGGCTCCCACTGTGCAATTTCAATAGGCGTTAATACTAGTCGGGCAAATCTGCCTCGATGTCAGAAGAGGACGACGAACTAGAGGACGACTACGAAGAGGACGAAGGCACGGATGACGACGATTCCGATGAATAGTCAAGCTTCAGCCGCTTGAAGACTGCAGAATTAAATATCAACCTCACCCACAATCCGTCAGTGAAAACGACAAGGATTCTTGGCTTGGGCTCAGCGATCATAGGCCTACTCCTTCTCCTATTCACCTTCTTTCTCGCATATGGCGTCTTCGTCAGTCATCAGGGCGCCCTAACCTCCACCGATCTGTCCACCAACTTCTCTACACTGCTTCAGGCGGCGATTCAAGCCCTGTTCCTTGGAATCATGGGATGGGCAGGATCTCTCCTGATGATTAGAGGCATCGACTATGAGAAGATTGAGAGAGGGGTGGGGGTCGTCACCTTCAAGGTCGACAAGGGAGTCGGTATAATGACCCAGCAGTCAGAACAGGACGAGCAGCAGAAGAGTGCTTGAAGACTGAGCCTTCGATGGCCGGCAGGTCGCTGCGAGGCGTCTCTTTAGCGATAACCCTCCTTTCTCTAATTATCTTCTCCACTCTGGCATATTCGGCCTATGAGGACACACAAGGGATTCTGAAGATTTCTGCAAACGCGTCAGCTACGCCCGCGATCGTCGCCGTGACTTCTTACAATGGCACTACAGCCACGGTCAAGATGAACATCACGTTGAACAACGAAGGCCTGTATCCGCTGCAATTCTCGGTGGCCTGCGTCCAGACGCCAGGTGGGTTCAACGCCACATGCAGCCTTCCACAAGCGACGATCCAGCCCGGACAGTCAATGACTGTCAGCTTCACTATGACGGTCGATGGAGTCTCCCAGCAGAGCGGTGTGGAAGGGAGGCCCGTCGAGGCCGACTTCGATGTCGCGCTGCAACCCTTCGCATCTCTCCAGATTTCAGCTAATCTCGGCGGGCTGGTCGCGGGAACGGGAGGCGGGTAATCCATGATGGGAGAAAGGGTGAGTTGGAGCAGCAGAATAGCGAATGCGCTCGTCACTGGCGCGCTGAACATAGCTGTGTGGGTCGTAGTGCCTTACTTCATCTGGGGAGACATCTCGAAGATTGCGGGGGCTGGCGGCTCCCCAATTGGGACTGGGATATTTTCTCTGGATTTCATCTACGCGTTCGGCTCAATTATCACCGGGCTGGAAGTCTTGGGGGCTCTGACGCAAGGGATGGCCATCTCGGTACCATTCGTCAGCGGCGGCTATCTAGCTTCTGCGCTCTTCATCTATGACAGCGTCGAGGGAGGGAACCTCGCCCTGCAGGCAGCGGGGGTGAAGTTCGTGATCTCGTTCGTCCCTCTACTCTTCCTGTTGATGATTCCTTCGCTCTTCAGCGCCCTAAAGCAACCAATCACATTTCTGCTTGAAAAGACTGAAGCAGGACGCGAAGCCCCGGACACAGTGTAAGACTCCTTCAGGCGAGCCCTATGCGCTTCAGCGCTTCCCCGAACCTGCGGTCCTTCCTCATGTTGTCGTAGATGGGATCCATCTTCAGCGATGCTACTCCGGCAGCCCTCTGGTCCACAGCGAAATTCAGCAGGAGGAAAGCCTTGTCGACATCGCCCAGATAGTGGTAGGCCATCGCGACATCGAGCGGAAAGAGATAATCATCTCCCTCCTTCTCGTTGACCCTGTCAAGAGTGCTCAGGGCCCGAGCCCTGTCCCCTAGTGCAGCATACGCGTGGGCGTGTTCGCTGGAACTGGAAGGGTCTTCGCCTTCAACGTCGATGATTTTCTGCAGCTGCTTTCTCGCATCGTCGAGCTTCTTAGCGCAGACGAGGGCCCAGAACAGGTTGGCCATGGCCGGTGGAAAGTCTGGGTCTACACTGAGTACCGCCTCCTGCATTCCGATTGCCGCGTCGAAATCTCGACCATAGCATAGGAGAAGTCCCTTTGCGCTCATGATCTGGAGCGAGTTCGGGTCTAGACTCGCCGCCCTCTCAATCTCTGACTGTCCTTCGTCCAAAGATCCCATTTGTGCAAGCAAGAGCGAGTACCAGTGGTGCGCGGTAGCGTAGCTCGGGCTGAGGTCGATGGCTCTCTGGAACTCCTTCTCGGCGGCGTTCCATTCACACTCGGTGGTCAGTATGTATCCTAGCGCGGCGTGTGCTTCTCCCAGCTCATCGTCAAGCCTCAGCGCCATTGCGGCATATTCCCTAGCCTTGGGTGTCCCCTCGAGAGCACTGAGATACCCGTGGTTGACTAGGACCTGGTAACAGTCTGCTACCCCAACGTACGCGAGTGCGTATCCGGGGTCGATCTTTATCGCTCTCTCGAAGTGTCGAATCCCTTCCTTTAGACTCGCTTCGCTCCTTTCGTTCCAGTAGTGCCTCGCTTTCAGGTACAAAGCGTACGCCTCTGGACTTTTCGTCGGGGTCTTGCCGATTCGCCTGTCTTCGCTCGGCATGATTTTGACCCTTAGCGTCTCCGCCACCCTCCTGGCAATGTCTGACTGAACCGCAAAGACATCGTCGAGCTCTCGATCGTAATTTTGCGACCAGACGTGGCTGTCGCTATTCACGTCGATGAGCTGGGTCGTTACTCTAATCTTGTTTCCCGCTTTTCTGAAGCTTCCCTCAAGCACTGTTCCAGCCTTGAGCTCGTTCCCTATCTCCCAAACCTTCTTCGTCGAACCCTTGTATCCCATTATCGATGTGCGCGAAATCACGCTGAGCCCGCTCACGTTAGAGACCGTGGAGATGATCTCCTCGGTGACACCATCTGCAAAGTAAGAATCGTTAGGGTCTGGGCTCATGCTCGTGAACGGCAAGATTGCCACCCTTCTGGCGTCCAGCTGGCTCGGAGACACGGTTGTTTCTGTCTTCCAAGGCAGAGACATCCTGAACAGTTCGACAGGCACGCTGACGTTCTTGAGTTGCCTGAAGCCTATGCTTGAGAAGGGAAGTTCGAACTTGTTCTGTACGTGGTCGTATACCTGCCGAGTTATGCAGACTCCTCCGTCATCAGCGAAAGCTTCGATCCGAGAGGCGAGGTTCACCGCGTCGCCAGAGATGTCCCTCTCCGATTCGACGACTTCCCCTACATGGACCCCTATCCTGAGGTGTAACCTGCTCTCGGAGTTTAGAGAGAAGTTGAATTCTCTTACTGCCCTCTGTATGTCATAAGCGCATCTCACCGCGTCAAGCGCGTTTGGGAACTCAACCAGGAAGGCGTCGCCTATGGACTTCACCTCCCGACCATCGTGTCTAGCGAGGATGGGCCTGACCAGCTTCTTCTGCTCCCTGACAAGCGCAAGGGAGAGCGGCTCGTTTCTCTGCCCAAGAGCTGTGTAGCCGACCATGTCGGTGAACATTATGGCCGCCAATTTGCGCTGTCCCCTCGTCAAGCAGGTCTGAGGTTTTGGTGGCTCTCTTGTTAAAACCGTTTGGGAGCCCTTGGAATTAGGCGAGAGCTATGAGTGAGTTCCGGACGCACGCCTACCCATTTCGCAGAAGGGAACCTTATCATCAGACGAAGAGGTTTTAACATCCCGCGGAAACGCTTCGGATAGGTTGAGTCTCAAGCTCGGAGACTTCCGGGTCACAAGCTCCGCGTTCAAATCATCAGGACGGATGGACAAGAAGTACGCTGGAGACGGCCAAAATCAATCACCACCTCTGGAGTGGAGCGGGGCACCAAAGGGAACCAAGGAGTTCGCTATCATCTGTCATGATCCCGACGCGCCGCTTCCGCATGGTTTCACCCACTGGGTCGTTTACGGAATCCCTGCGAGCGTTACCAGACTGGCAGAGGGGCAGAAATCCGACGCTTTCACTGCGGGGACCAACGACTCGGGGAAGGCGGGTTATCTGGGACCTTACCCTCCGAACGGGCACGGCGTCCACAACTACTACTTCTGGGTGTATGCTCTCGATGGCGGGCTCAAACTCGGTCCTGGTCTCAAGAGAGCCGCAGTTCTAGATGCGATTTCTGACCACATTCTGGAGCAGGCTCGTCTTGTAGGTACATACGAACGTTAGAAACCAACACTACTCATGAGACATAACGACGGGAAAATGGGAAGGGCCGCCCGTCGCCTGCGGGACGAGCGACCAAACTGTGCTACTTCGGTCCGCCGATCAGGGACTTATTCTGGCGTTTCTTCAGTTTCTTTACTGGTGCCATTGCATCCTAGACACAGCTCCGAGGGAAATTAGAGATTCCTACTACTGGAAGATCTTCTAGTGGTAAGGCGTCTTGTCCAAGCGATGATGCCACTGAAGCTAGGTTGGCTGCTCAACTGCGGAATCCGATTGTTGTGCAGAATTCAGAGAGAAACTCTCAACCGGTTACACGCCCCGTAAGAAACCTGGGGCATTAGTTACTTCGCACGAGAAAAAGAGAGCGGCCGCCCGTCGTTCTTTGGCGGCGGGCGAACCCGCTTACCCCTTGCCCATTCCACCGATTAGTACCTTGTTCTGTCGCTTCCTCAGCTTCTTGACGGGTGCCATTGCCTCCCTGTTAGAAGGGAACGAACTTAGGGATTCCTACCACTGGGGGTTTGCCGAGTGGTAAGCTTGGGCTGGGCGCTAGGTCTGACCTTCCCAGTCAACAGAGCCTCCTTCACGCTTGATGGATGCTCGACCATGAACAGCCTGAGAGCGTTGTCTTTGTGTATGAGTCCCAACCGAAGCAGCCTGTCGCACGACGTCAGGCTCTCCTGCTGCTGAAATTTCCTCTTCGACATCTCTGCAAGCAACACATCCTTGGTAGACGCCCCCTCCTTGGCGAGTGACCTGTAAAGAGCGACATCTGCCTTCCCGAAGCCTACCTCCTTCAGCACCTCGCAGACCTCATCAACCAGGTCTATCATCTTCGGGAGCAAGTCTGAGAGCGGCCTACCCCTCTCCCACATTTTCTCGAAGTGGTCCAAGAAGATCGATGAAACGGCTCTCGACTGCATGGCGAGGGCCACGTAGCCGTAAGCCCGAGACAAGGGGTCGTGAAGGTTGAGGAGCACTGACTGGTTGTCCACAAGCAGGAATTTCTCGGTTATGTCCTGCTCCTTCTCCAAGTACCTTCTTTCAGGAGGCTCCGAGACGTCCAGTCCCAGAAAAGTCGGAATCTCGCTCGCCAGGCCCAACCACCTCATTTTGATTTTTCTCTCCAGGGCATCGAAGAGGAACCTTTGGTTTTCGATGCCTATGATGTAGAACGGGTCGAGAGGCTCCCTCCTTTTCGGGTCGGGTGGCTTCGTAACCCTGATCACCTCGGAGTTTGCCTCCTTGATGAACCCGACCAGGGTGTTCTCTATGTTCTCCCTGTCCTGGATCACCCAGACCCTTTCTCTCACTGGCCCACTCTCGGTTGGGTTGGAGGGGAGTTCCTTCGTCAACGAGACGTAAGAGTCTCGGATTAGCTCGAGTTTTTCCTGAGCTTCCTCTTGTATCTTGACCGTTCGCTCCTGAATCTTCTTCCTTTCAGAGTCGTAGTACGTCTTCAGTATCTTGGTGGGCTCGACCGCGACGTACGTAGGGGGCGACGCCGGAGTGCTCATCGCAAAACCCTTCCTCGCCAGGCTGTCCATAACGTCGTAGGTCCTGCTCTGAGGTATCAGGGCGAGCTGTCCGACGCCCTTCGCTGTCAGCTCCTTCGCGTTGAGCAGCGCGAGGTACGCTCTCGATTCGTACAGGTTAAGCCCTAGGGTTTGAAGTTTGACAATCGCTTCGTCTTCGCTCATAGGCGATTCCATGCTTGAAGGGTGGGGCCCTTCTTCATTTGCGATGTATCTCCATGGGTGTGTTATTTAACAGGGTGCGAGTTTAATTAGCTCAGGCGGTTCTTCGCTCTAAGCCGGACCCTTCCAAATGGTCGAAAGCCCCTCCTCGGTCGACATGTTCGGGTCGATACCTCTCTTCAGAGGTCTCGAAAAAGACGAGCTGATGGCGATAGCAAAACTCTCGAAGGAGATAACATTCCGGGAGGGTGAAGCGATAGTCAAGACCGGGGAGGCAGGGCTGGGCTTCTACATCATAGTCGACGGTCAGGCTGTGGTCAAGAGGAAGAACAAGACCGTCGCGACGCTGCAGCGGGGTAGCTTCTTCGGTGAGATGGCATTGCTAGATGACCAGCCCAGGTCGGCGGACGTCGTGGCCACCGAGCCGACGAAGTGCTTGGTCCTTCTCAGGTGGAACTTCTGGTCACTCGTCTCCAAGAACAAGAACGTAGTCAGGGGCCTCTTCAAGGAGATGGCTCGCCGCCTCCGAGCGACCAACGAAGCGATGGGCGAATAGGTTAAGACGTAAGGAAGACCGAATTCGCGCAGCACCCTTCAATTGGCCACAGGCTCAAGCGATGTCAGCGCAATCTATGAGCTTGTCTACAATCCTGGGTATAGGCCCAAGACTTCGCGGAACGGGCACATTGAGAACCTCACCGTCGACGGAAAGCCCTCTCACATTCTGATGAAAGAACCGCAAGCGGAGTACTATGAGGTCGACGAGCAGACCAACACTATCTGGAGTCTGATGGACGGCAAAAAGACTATTCAGAATATCTACGAGGAGGCAAGGAAGACCGACAGCAAGCTGACCGAAGACCAAGTCAGAGACACAATAGTTTCACTCGCAGAAGAGGGGGTCATCGAAGGGACCGAGCCAGAGTTCAAACACAGGAGAATTGAGCTCGTTTCGGCCTTCCAGCTCGACGTCCACTTGCTGAACGATTCCTCGGAGACTCTGGCGGGCCTCTTCCGGTTCACGAGGAGGCTCATCAGAAAGGAGGAACTCCCCGTCGCTATCGGAGTCGCCGCGCTCGGGTTCGCCCTCTTCTTCGGCAGCTTTCTGGGGCTCTTCGAGCATCCCAGCCTCTTCAACGTGGCGGGTTCTGCGGTCCTGGGGATATTCTTCTATCAACTCCTCGTGCTCCTTCCGGTCTACGCGGTGCACGAGCTGGCACACGCGGCCGTCTGCGATTACTACGGAGGAAAACCCCGAGAGATTGGCACCGGCCTCTACTACCTCGCCCCGTTCTTCTACTGCGACACTTCAGACTCGTGGCGACTCTCTCGCAGGGCACGAATAATGATCTCTGTAGCTGGACCCCTCTCTACGGTTGTCATCGCTTCGATTCTTGTATTCTGTAGCTACTCAGTCGGGCCCGGGACGCTCCAGAACGTACTCAAGATAGCCGCGTTCTTCGGATTTTATGGTACCCTCACAAACTTCTCACCAGTGATAGAGACTGACGGATACTACATTCTCGCCGACACGCTGGGCATACCAAATCTCAGGGACGAGGTCTTCGGCTACGTCAAGCGAGGCGTCCTCAAAGCGCTCGGGAGGCCGGTCGCCTCCGTCCGCCATAGTGCGAAGCACAGAAGGATTGTCGCGGCTTACACGGTCGCCACGATAGCTTGGCTCGCCTTCTTCGGGTACACGACTCTGTGGCTCCTCGGAGTCTACGGCACTGATGCCTATGCGTCCCTCTTGGGCCTCGGCAGAACCCTTCTGTCCATCCAAGCCTTCGACCTCACTTCGGTCGGCGTCAACATAGCCACGATCGCCTACTTCGCACTGACGTTGGCAGGCTTCGCGGTGATGGGAACCGTCGCATACCGACGGGTCAGGATGAAAGGAGTGAAGCTGGAAACCATACACGACAAGAGGGTTTCGGCCTTCCTCCCTCTCCCTTCATCGATGCGGCGCGCGGACGGCTCCGAGCTTGTTTCCAAGGCGAAGAGGCTGGCAAGCAATTTCTCAAAGTCCTATTCAGTCACCCTCGAGCCTCCCCTCTGCGTCACGGCCTTGAAGCTCGGCAAGGTCGACCAGAGCCTGGATGCGATGAGGGGCGAGATGCAAAAGATTGAAAGCTCCTTCAGGGCGATGCACCGCGAATTCCTCTCACGGCACCGCGGTCTCGAAGTGAACTCGAAGGAGAGAGAGATGGCGGACAACCTGTCGAGCTTAGTGGACCACTTCCCTCCGCTCGAGAGGAAGAGGGCTGCGCTGTCGGTCTCCCACTTTCTCAAGAGACAGGATGAAATGGTCGAATCACTCTTGCAGTCCGCCTTCGGTACCGTCTGGACCCTAGAGCTGTCGCCGTCGGACTACGGCCGGATCAGGCGCCAGATCTTCCCCAGCCTCATCGCTGACGACTTGGCGGCGACGGACCTCCCCGGAGAGGTGGAGGAGTTCAAGAAGACCACCGTGGTCGGATACGACGCGATAGCCAAGCTATCCTCCGAGATTGAAGAGGAGTCGAGGGAGGTGTACAAGCGGCCCGAGGTCTATCAGATCACTGCTTTCCTCGAGCCGATGAAGAGCAGGTTGGTGTTCGTGGGCAGGACGGACAAGGTCGAAGGCTCCGTGGTCTGGCTCGGCGGACTATACCTCTATCAAGCGTGGATCGGCTACATTAGCGAAATCTTGGACGAGGCGGCACTGGGTCTAGTGTCACTAAGGCTCGCGCACTCGTCTTTCACGAAGAACCATGCGGCTAAGCTCAGCGGAGACGAAGTAACAGAGCTCGAACAGGACTTCGGGCGTGTGGAGAAGCTTGTGAAGACAGTCGAAGACGCGATGGTGCGGGTTGAAAGCACTTTCGAGAGCGCTATGAACTTTCACGAAACGCTGGACATGCTGGTGAGCGACGAAATTTTTGACATAGGACTGTACAAGCCGATTCTGAGCGCAAACGGCGCGCACCTTCACGGAGTGAAAGAGGAAATCGAGGAGTTTCGCGTGGAATTCGGGAAGATTTCAAAGAGGCTCGCAACATCAGCCGAAATCATCAGAGGCGAAGCCTCCAGGAGAGCCAAAGAGAGCCCGCAGCGAGCGGGATGGTCGGGCAGGCTCTTCTCAATCTCACCCCTGTTCTCTAGGGGTAATCGGAACCGCTCGGCCTCATACGATGCTCAGGTGAAGCTTATGTTCGCGACTTCGCGCCTTGTCTACGGAGTGGTCGTGGGGAGTGACGTCATACTGTAGCCCCGGTTGATTGGTGTGCGGGCGGGTCGATAGAAGAACTCGCATTCTCCCACGGTCGTTTTCTTACCCCCGCTGTAGGCGATCAATTGGATCGAGCAGGATTCAGAACCGGCGGGCTAAACGATTCCCTTATCATTCGGTCGAGCAAGGGCGAGGACAATCGGGATCCTTGGACCCAAGGACTGCAGAACACGCGAAGATACTCGTGAACCACTCTTGCAAGGTCAAGAAGGGAGACTACGTGTTGGTGCTTACCGGGACCGAAGGGGTGCCGCTGGTCAGAGAGATCGCGGCAGAGATAGGGAGAGTTGGTGGGTACATCGGAGTAATGCTCGCCGACGCTTCGGTCTCCCGGGCGCACATTCTCGCAGCGGGAGAGGATATCCTGGGGACCGTCCCCAGACAGGTTTCACAGATGATTGAGAGCATGGACGCGCTGATCTCGATAATCTCTAGCTCGAACACGAAGGAGACCGTCGACGTACCCGTCCGCAAGGCGATGCTCGCCGGGAAGGCTCAAGGTTCGTTGAATCCCATAATAGAGAGGAAGCGGTGGAACATAACGCTCCATCCAACTCGCGCGCTCGCCCAAGAAGCGGAGATGTCTTTCGAGGCGTACGAGGACTTCGTGTACGGCGCCGTTCTGGTCGACTGGCCTGCGATGGGGAAGAAGATGGAAGTGCTGGCTGAGAGGCTGGGGCGAGCAAACCACGTAAGAATCGTTGGAGAGGAGACAGACCTGTCGATGTCCGTGGGTGGCAGAAAACCCGTAATCGATTACGGGGAGAAGAACCTCCCGGGTGGGGAGGTCTTCACATCGCCAGTTGAGGAGTCAGTCAACGGGACGATATACTTCGATAAACCCATAATCTTTCAGGGGAAGGAGGTCAAAGGAGTGAAGCTGACCTTGGCCGATGGGGTCATCGTCAAACACGAAGCAGAGGCGGGCGGTGACCTCTTCGACGAGCTTCAGAAGACCGACGACGGCGCGAGACGCATGGGAGAGCTTGGGATTGGGATGAACAGAGGAATTGCCAAGTTCACAAAGAACACCCTCTTCGACGAGAAGATGGGTGACACGATTCACATGGCAGCTGGCATGGCCTTCAACGAGGCAGGCGGGAAAAACGTCAGCGCTCTGCACATTGACATGATTAAGGGAATGAAGGAGGGCGGGCAGATTCTCTTCGACGACGAACCCATCTACTCCGAAGGCAAGTTCGCCTGGGAGTGACATCGACCCAGCCCCGCAAATCATAAAGATTCAACCGGTCTGAGGAGTAACGACAAGGAGGATTTGGTCATACGCCCGAAGATACAGAAGGTTCGTCTGAGAGACTAGATTCGACAGATCTCCGCTTTGGGACCTCAGAGCACGGACCATTCCTTGTCGACGCAAACAGGGTCGCTACCGGCAGGACATGCGTGATCGGGGCGAGCGGGAGCGGAAAGAGCTACGCGGTTGGGGTCATCTGTGAGGAACTCTGCAGGGCAGGGGTCCCTTTCGCGGTTGTAGACACGGAGGGCGAGTACTCGGGCCTGAAGGGGAAGTACGAAGTGATCCGAGTCAACGACGATGACGGCATGGATGTCGCGTGGGAAGGACTGGATTTGGAAGACCTCGCACGACAGGCTCCAGAAATCGCACCCATCATCCTTGACATCTCGGATGTAGACGATCCAAAGAGGAAGGTCAACCTGTTCCTCTCGAGCCTCTACAAGGTGATTTCAGAGAGGAGGACACCCTACCTGGTCGTTGTTGAGGAAGCTGACCGCTTCATTCCCCAGTCGGGAGAGAGGCTGCCAGTATTCGGAGAGCTCGCGAGGCGGGGACGAAAGCGAGGTCTTGGGTTAATGGTATGCACCCAGCGGCCTTCGTTGGTCGACAAGAACGTCCTCAGCCAGTGCGGCAATCAGCTCATCGGGAAACTCGTCATAAGGAACGACCTCGAGGCCGTCTCTCAGTTCTTCCCGGGTAACTCTCTGCCTAAACAGCTGACAACGCTCGGACCAGGGGAGTTCTACGCACTCGGAGGCCTAGCCTCGGAGCCGACCATGGTCGCCTTTAGAAAGAGGGAGACCCGCCATGGCGGATTCACTCCCGCGCTGGTGAAACGCGTAGTCCGCCCCTACGAGCCGAGTCACATCGTCAGCGAAGGACCACAGAGAAGCCCGTCTTCTTCGAAGGGTCCCCTGGGTCTCTCTCCTAGCCTCTCCGCGGACGGGATTCCGCTCTTGGTCAGGCGGCAGAAGCAATACCTCTTCTTCGGCAGGGAAGAAACGTTGACTTCGGTTAAGCTCGAGTACAGGGAGCTCCTCGAACTGGCCGTCAGGCTCAGGACGGGAGTACTCAGGAAGAAATACGAAACAAAGTACGCCCTAATCGATGGTACCGGAGCCAGATTCATCGTTCTCCGAGGAGGAATCACCCTCAAAGAAGGGTTGGGCCGCTACCTCGGACTGAAAGAGAGACAACTCGAACTCCTCTGGCAACTTCGCAGCGACAAGGAACTGAGCTCGCTGGAGTTGGCTTCGAAGACGGGCGTGAGGAAGGCGACGATAAGAACCCTGATGAAACCACTGGAGGAACGAAGACTTGCCAGAGCATCAGAGATAGGAAGGACGACCGTCTACAGGAGGTTGGTCGAGAGGCCTGAACCCGATTGGGGGGTCGCGCCCTTAGACCTTGAGAGCCTCGATATAGGCTCAGCAAGAATCATGCCGTCATCAGTTAACGAGGCAGAGCTGAGGGAGGTCGTCCGTTCGACTTGGGAAAACTCAGAGCTCGAAAGTTCCACCCCGTTTCTGTACCCCATCTATCGCGTGGACCTTGCAACCAAACGCAAGAGGAGAACTATTTGGATCGACGGCAGAACAGGTAGGAATCTAGAACGCTAACGCGAATCCGCAAAAAGAGCTCCCTAGATGCGCGAGGAGAGCCTAAAATAGAATCGCCGTGAGCTCAGGTTCGTGTTAGGGACACCGGGGAGGTGGAGAGAGAGGATCGAAGCCATGGCCCAAAGATTCCGCGAAAGAGGGGCGACCTCTCCCGATAGGGCGATGACGGTTCAAGAACTCGGGCTTCCTCCCAGATTCGAGGAGGCGATGAAGAGGAGGTTGGGACGGACGGGCATATTCGTCGACATCGGAGGAAGATACTATCTCGATGAAGCTAGACTGAGAGACTTTGAACAGCGGGACCATGGTTCGGGATCCGGCTACGGAGGGCAAAGAAGCAATTTCTTCGTTCTCAGACTCGTCAGGATGACCCTCGGCGTGGTAATCATATCGTTGGTTCTCATCAACTTTCTGACGGGGAGGAACATCTGGCTGTGGTACCTGATAGCCGCGCTGGTCGTCGTTTGGATCTGCGTATCTGTGATGCAGATAGTCGCCTTCAGTCGACGCTGGAGATACTGATCAGTCGGTCCTGTTCGATATCAGAAACTCGTTCCCGTCGGGGTCGGCGAACGCCGCCCTGACGAACTTTGCCCCGGGCAGTTGAACCTCGCTCGGTCCCATCGTCACCACACCTCCTCGACGCTTGATCTCCTCGCATGCCTTCGCTGGGTCGGGGTTGCTGAAGACGATGCCCGTCACCGTTCCTGGCTCTCTCCCCTCCTCGCCGGGAGACATTATGTGCATAGAGAGAATCGTGGATGTGTCGGGAAGCGCGAAGACGACGCGATTCGCTTTCTCATTGAAGGAAAGCTCTCGAAGCCCTAGCACTTCACCGTAGAAGTCTCTCGCCTTCTGCACGTCCCGAATGTGTATCGTCACGGCGTGCAGACCGGTTAGAATCTTCTCCATGAAAACGACTTGAAGTGCCTTTTTTAAAAGCCTGTATAGTGAGAGTGCCCCTGCGGTAAAGTCATCAATACTTAGTTGATAGTGAATCACTACCAGATTTATATTAGCTACCGATATCGCGACAGCCGTGCAGACGAATTACTATCAGAACCTCTCGCCCGAGGTCGACCACGGAAGATGGAGGGTCTTGCCCTCGATCGAAACAACGCAGGCCACGATGCAGGCTCTCGAACGAAGGGGCATACACCCAGAGCTTGTGCCGAACGGACCGTCTGCGCTGTCGAAGCTCGCGGGGATGATACCCGCCGGCGCCGACGTCATGACGGCGGGGTCTAGGACACTTGAAGAAATCGGTCTCACCGACCTTCTGAAATCAGACGAGCAGCGATGGCATAGTCTGAAGGCCGCCATCCTTGCTGAGACTGACCCAGAGAAGCAGTTGCAGCTCCGGAGAAGTGCGACGCTCAGCGACTATTATTTGGGAAGCGTGCACGCGGTGACTCGAGCAGGACAGGTGGTGACCGCGAGCGGGAGTGGCAGCCAATTAGCCGCGTACGCATATTCGGCGAGGCACGTCATCTGGGTCGTGGGAACCCAGAAGATTGTGCCATCTTTGGAGACCGCGCTGGAGCGCGTCCGGGAGTACGCCCTGCCTCTCGAAGACAGCCGGATGAAGAGCATCGGCAACGGGGGCTCAGTGCTAGGCAAGGTGCTAATCACCGAGCACGAAAGACCAGGCCGAGTCAGCCTGATCTTCGTCAACGAACCGCTCGGATTCTAACGCGGACTTCCGCCTTATCCTTCAAGCCATCGCTGTTCGCTTTGCTTCTCCCCTCGCGCCTCGGGAGGCTTGTACTTCCATCCCAGCGCCCTTCCTACGTCCTCTTCGGTCCTGGTCTTGATGAGCCGCGCGGGCTCTTCGCGAGTCCAGAGACCCTTCGAGTTAATGATCAGCCCTCTGTCACGGGCCTTTATCGTCATGCCGATCGTGTGGCCCTTTGGGCCAGTTGCCCACATTAGAGTCACTCCCCAAGCGTCGGGGTCCGCGCACAGGAAAAGGTTGACCTGTGCTCCTCTGTAGGAAAAGTCTGCGATGGTCTCGCCAAAGGAGATGACCCTACCTCCAATCTCTTCCACTCTGTTCGTCACCTTCTTCTTCCAGACCTCGAAATTCCTCCCGCTCGGGAGGACCGCAAAATCTATGTCGTGGACCACAGGCTTCCGCCTGCGTATGCTCCCTGCGATAGTACACTTCCTGTAGAGGTCCTTTGTTCTGTTCTGGAAGTCGAGAGCTATCTTCTCAGCGGCCTCCAACTTGATGTCCTTCTTGAGAGACAAAATTGCCACTCCTAACCCAATTGTGAAAGCAGACACTCGTCCGGGGTCTTATCATGCCTGACCTTGAGGATGAAAGGGGCTCGGAGCTTTCTGTCGCGAGTCACCTCCTGGAATCTCACCTCTATGACCGAACCCTTCTTGACATCCCGAGGGTCGACCCTCTCTACTGTCGAGCCCACGTTACCGAGTTCTACGGCCCGACCTGCGTCGTCGTAGACCGCGACCGACCAGGACCTTGGTACACCTCCTCTCTTCATCTCCTGTGTCTCAACGTATCCCGTCACGAAACAGTCGATTGTGTCGAACTTCTTGAGCTTCAGCCAAGAGTTGGGCTGACCGTAGCTAGACTCCGGGTTCTTCACCATTATTCCCTCTCGTCCCTTCTTGACCATGTCATCCCTCGCCTTGGTTATCTCCTCGACGGTGCGGGCGAGTGAGAAACTCACTTCCAGGCCAGTGCCCCTGAGTATCTCTCTCAGAACCTTCTTCCTCTCCCTGAGTGGGTTGTGCCGTAGGTCCCTGTCGTCGACTTGGAGAACGTCGAACAGAAAAAGCCCCTTCTCCTCCCGAGCGACGTACTCGCCGTCGAGTATCATCCTGTGCGGCGCGTGTAGGAGCTCAGGGACACGAGAGAAGACTTGAGGGTTACCCTTCGGCGTGTAGACCCCGCCGTGTTTGCTGGAGACGACCAGTTTCTCTCCACTCTTGAACAGAAACACGCGGATTCCGTCGTACTTCGCCTCAACGATGCTCGGGGGCGGATTCTTGGACAGCCACTCACCCAGATCCTTCTTGACCGCCCTCGCGTAGTTCTCGGCGACGTACTCAGGCAGGTCGCTCATCAGCGGCCCCTCTTCCATTGACCACGAAAATCTCTTCTAGCACGCCCCTTCGAACTAGTCTCTAGGTCATGGTTTGAGGGCTGATTCTTCATCCTACTTCGAGAGTACGACCTTGGGTTTCTTTCGGGCCACCGGGACTTCGGGGAGCTTGGCCTTCACCTTTTCCTCTTGGAGAGCCCATGCGTCGTCCAGCTTGAGTATGCCTTCGCTCATGCCCATCAAAAGCCACAGCCGGCCGTCCTTCCGTTCGTAGGGGTAGATCACGCAGGTGTAGAAGTTGTAACCTCTCCCCCATGAGAAGAAGGCGACCAGGGCCGTGTCCTTTTCGATCAGATACCTCGCCAGCTGCGTAACTCTTGAATTGGTTTCACCTACCTTCTTGTCTGTATCAGGAGCGAGTTGGTAGACCTCCTTGAACTTGTATTCCGATACCCGCTCCAACGGGACGAAGCCGTCCTTCTCCACTTCGACCCGCGTGGTCCTTTCGAAGGGTTCAACCTCTTCTCCATCCTGCTTGTCGGTCGTCTGGTCGAGGGGAACTTCAATCCACTTTCCTGTGAACTCCAGCTCGTACTTCAGGAAGTAACGCTTCTCTGTCCGAACCGTGACGGGGTACTCGCCCTTGTATCTCAGGTACTTCTTGGCCTCCTCAGGGGTCACCTCCTGCAGGTCCAGCCTTTCCCCGTTGGGACCTTCCTTGTAGCGGTAGATTCTCGGAACTTCCCTGCTAACAACTTCCTTCCCCGTCTTCTTGTCGAGCTTTGTGACGCTCACTCGCTGAAGATCGCCGTGAGCCTTCGCGGCCCTAAGGTGATACTCCACCGCTCCAAGTCCCAAGGTCGGCAAGTCCAGGCTGAGGACCCCTCGCCACGATGCCCTAGAGACCGCGGCGCTGTCCGCCTGCTTCTCAACCTCCGAGAAGATGTCCTTCCTTGGCAATGTCAGCATCAAATCCCCCGTTTGGATAATTAAGGTTGCCCGTCTTTCGTGAAATTGAACGGAGAGGAGCCTACGAGTGACCCAACACGGGATGGGGTCTGTACGGCTCTTCTAGCATTTTGACATCCGATTTCTTCAGTTTGATCTCCATCGCCTCCGCAAGCTCCTCGAGCTGGTCCGGCTTGGTGGCGCCTACAATGGGCGACACCACCCCTTTCTTGCTCAGAAGCCAAGCGAGGGCGAGCTGCGAGGGTTTGACTCCCTTGGTCTTCGCGAGTTCGATGAGTCTATCGACGACATCGAAGTCCTCTGGCCTGAAGAAACGCTCCCTCATCAGACGGTCCTTCTTGTACCTCAGCGACTCACGTCTTCCCCTTCGCGTGTATCTTCCGCTCAGGAAGCCGCGCGCGAGGGGGCTCCAGGGCAGGAGCGCGATGCCTTCCTCTCTGCAAAGTGGAATCATCTCCCTCTCTTCTTCACGGTACGCCAGGTTGTAGTGGTTCTGCATCGTCTCGAACCTCTCGAGGCTCTTCTCATCGCTCTTGCAGAGAGCCTTCGCAAGCTGCCAAGACCACATGCTCGACGCTCCAATGTGGTCTACTTGTCCCTGCTTCACTGCTTCGGTCAACGTCTTCAGGACGTCGTCTATCGGAGTGGAGTAGTCCCAACGGTGAATCTGGTACAGGTCTACGTGATCAGTCCTCAGGTGCTCGAGTGACTTCGCGAGATTTCTCCTGATGTGCGCCTTCCCCAGCCCTCTGTCCCCAGGTCCCTCGCCTGTCGGCAACCCGACCTTGGTCGCTATCACGACGTCCTTCCTACTCCCCTGAAGAGCCTTGCCCACGATCTCTTCCGATCTTCCCTGAGAGTAGACGTCTGCGGTATCAAAGAAGTTAATGCCCAGGTTCAGCGCCGTGTCTATCACTCTCTTCGCGTCTTCGTACCCCAACGTCCACTCGAATCCTTTCGAGTCCGGACCTCCGAAGCTCATGCACCCGAGCGCCAACCGAGACACCCTGAGTCCGGTGCTCCCAAGGGTGGCGTACTTCATGTCATTAATCTCCACCCCGACCTGAATAAACCCTGCGCCGTCAAACCGCCGGTGGCGTTCCGCCTATGCTATGCCGGGAGCGCTCGTCAGCCTGTCGTAGAGTTTCTCCATCCAGACGTAGTAGTCTTCGCTGCTGTACTTCTCCCTGATCCCTGTCACGAAGGGCTCGAGCCTCTCCCACGCGAGCCTCGTCGCGAACATCTCATCTGCGAGCTCGGCCTTCACGAAACCCTTCTCCACGAGTAGGCCGACCGATTCGAAAAGCGAGGCGATTTGCTGGAACGCAAGCTTGTCCTCGTTGGAGAGCCTCTCGTACTCCTCGAAGGATGTTATCTTTGTGTTGAGCACGGTAAACCAAGACCGTTGAACTTCGAGGCTGTTCGCAAAGTCATACATCTTTGTGATCAGGTCAACCGTTGCGAGTTCGTGGTTCTGTTGAAGCTGCAGTGCGGCGGTGTTGGCCTGTCTGAACGAAGCCTCGACGAGCTTCTTGTTGTCCCTCATCTCTATCACGACGAAGACCGTGCCCAGGATGATCGCAATCGAAGCCAGGAGAGTCGTGTCTGCAGATATTGTATTGATGCTGACCTGAAGCAAGTCAATCGGCAAATGCGTCGACTCCTCCATCCCAGCTATTATGCACTATGTTTTCCTTCTTGCTCCTGAAGTTCTGGTTTGAGGGGCGAAGAGCCTGCGGAAGCTCATCCTTCTGTGCTCCATCTTCTGAACCTCATGCCTTGCGGCAGAGACCAGACAACGCTTTTATCAATACCAGGTCTTGAGCGCGCGTTAAGCCATGGCCACGTCCGCCCGGCATACGGGCGCTGGAGGCAGGTCGCAGACGCCGAGCTTTTCAGTCAAGCACATGGACCGTTCAGCCGACCCTGCAAAGGACTTCTACAGATACGCTTGCGGCCACTGGCTCGACACCAACGAGATTCCTGCTGACAGAGCGCGCTGGGGAGGGTTTTCCGAATTGGTTGATCACAACGTGAAACTTCTGAAGGCGATTCTGGACGACTCTGTTACTTCAAGGGGACGGCCGGGGTCCGCCAAAAGAAAGATTGGCGACTTCTACGAGTCAGCCATGGACATCAAGCGCAGAAATGAGCTTGGCCTTCGACCTATCGCTAAGGAACTTCGCCGCATAGGGGCCATAACAACGCCATCTTCCTTGGCTGCCGAAGTAGCGAACCTTCATGACCAAGGAATACCGGTGCTCTTCGACGCGTTTGTCGCCCCCGATGACAAGAACAGCGCCGTCTACGCGTTTCACCTCTTCCAGGGCGGTCTGTCTCTCCCAGACCGAGACTACTATCTCAAGGCACGTTTTGCGCCTCTGCGAAGGGCCTACCTGAAGCACCTTTCCCGCATGTTTGTCATCCTGGGCGAGACAAGGCAGGCCGCAGAAGCAGCAGCCGTTCAAGTCATGCGGACAGAGACTGCCTTGGCCAAGGCCAGCAAGACGAGGACCGCGCTACGCGACCCACACAAGAACTATCACAAGTTCACGACCGAGGAACTCGCAAGGCGCGCGCCGGGCTTCCCTTGGAAAGCGTACCTCTCAGAAAGAGGGCTCGCTAAGGTCGCCTATGTAATCGTCGGTCAGCCAGAATTCTTCGATGCGATGAGCAGGCTCGTCCGAAAGATGCCCAAGGAAGACCAGAAGGTCTACCTCCGATGGCACACACTGCACTGGAACGCCCCCCTCCTGGATAGGAAGGCTGAGGGCGAGGACTTCAACTTCTTCAAGCGAAGCCTCGTGGGCCAACAGAAGCTCGAGCCCAGCTGGAAGAGGGCAGCGATGGTCATCGACTACTCGATCGGCGAAGCGCTGGGTCAGCTCTTCGTAGAGCGTCACTTCACCCCTGAAGCACGAGCTAAGATGATGGAGCTGGTTCAAGACCTCAAGAGAGTATTCCGAGACAAATTAGAGACTATCCCTTGGATGACGGAGAAGACGCGGCAGCGGGCCCTTGCGAAACTGGATCGTTTTAACACCAAGATAGGATATCCTGACAAGTTCAGGGACTACTCTTCGGTCAGGATTAGGCGCGACGACTACTTGGGGAACGTCCGCAGGGCCGCCACGTTTGAAATCAGGCGGAAGATTGCACAGGTAGGGGGCCCAATAGATCGGTCTGAGTGGGGCATGACTCCTCCCACGGTCAACGCGTATTACAGTCCCAACCTGAACGAGATAGTTTTCCCGGCGGGAATCCTGCAGCCCCCCTTCTTCGACTTCAAGATGGACGACGCGGTGAACTTGGGCGGTATAGGCGTGGTAATCGGCCATGAGATAACTCACGGGTACGACGACCAGGGGAGAAAGTACGACTACGACGGCAACCTCAGGGATTGGTGGACCAAGAAGGACACAAAGGAGTTCGAAGGACGAGCGAAGAAGATAGCCGACGAGTACTCTGAGTTCGAGCCGCTGCCGGGGATGCACGTGAACGGGATGCTCACGAGGGGAGAGAACATTGCCGATCTGGGAGGCGTGCGTCTCGCGCATGAGGCGCTTAAGCGTCGCCTGGATGACGGAAGGGCGTCGGGTGCAAAGATCGATGGCCTGACCCCTGAACAGAGACTGTTCATCTCGTATGGCCAGATATGGAGAGGAAAGGCGCGTGAAGAGGAACAAAAGCGCCTTCTTACGATTGACCCTCACTCGCCCGTCAGGTTCCGGGTGATAGGCCCCCTGGTCAACGTTCCCGAGTTCTGGAACGCTTTCAAGATTTCCAAGGGGTCTGCGATGCGGAGACCGGAGAAAAAGAGAGTCGAAATCTGGTAACTCTACTGGGATGGAGACGCCAAGAGTTCAATCCTAGCTATCGAGGGTCCACTTCTCTGCCAATTCGTCTCTTCGAGGCCGGTAGACATCTGCGAAGAAGGCGTCTCTGGAACGCAACGTGTCCTTGTCAAACGTCTTCACGTACTCCAGGGCCTCCTTCCAGGCATCGTTGAACGCGGCGCCGAATCGAGAAGAAACCTGTTTCGCGAAGGCTTCCTTCGTCTGAATTTCTCCACCTATCGTGAAGAGCATGGTTCCACCTTTCTCTACGCAGTAAGCAGAGTCATCTCCGTCATCCAAGCTGTACAATTCTTCTAGTTTTGAAGTCCCTCCGCCAGCTCCTCCTCTCCCTGTCGACTTGAAACCACGCTTGGCTGCCGCGATGTAGATGGCTCGATTCAGGCCCCATGAATAGCAGGTCTCCAAGGGTAGACCCAGAGCATACGCACGGGCCGCTTGGAGCACAGCCATGACTTGGAATCGCCCTACTGCCAACTTTCTCACCCATGGCCCATCTCGTTTTAATATCTCGCGCTAACCGTGCGGAGTATGCGAGCGGAGATATACGAGGGTTCTGAAAAACTGGGCGAGGTTACCCTGGGCGAAAAGACGTTCTCGACAGGCTCAAGAGGATACTACTCGTCCGCAAAACTCGAGGTTCACGGGAAGCGCTATCAAGTGAACTTCCAACTCGTCGAGATAGGAAGCAAACCGGCGAAGTGACGAGACCCAGACTCGTGTTGGTGCGATTCATCTAGGTTGTCCATTCTTCTCGGACTCTTTGCAGAGTTGCACATCCTTTCGTCGATGCTCCTTCTAGGTTACGCGGTAATCTTCAATCTCGTGATTGGTCCGGTGCTTGCACGTGGCATAAGGCAGTCGGGGCTGAAGTCCGCCGAGTTCCTGTTCCAGGCCTGGCCCGGAGTGAAAGGGTTGGCCCACGCCGCAGTCGGCGGGACGGGTCTCTTCGGGCTAATCTTCTTGGGAGTCTTCACCAACGGCAATTACTCCTTCTTCTCGACGCTGCCCGGGATGTATCTGGGCCTTGGTATCGTTCTAGGCTTGCTTGCCATGATCATCGGAGAGTCGATTCAAATTCGTACCGCGAACAAGTTCGTCGCAGCTGCCAGGTTCGCGGTATCGAATGGACAGAATGAACCAACTCAGGAGATGAAGAAGCATCTCAAGACAATGAGTGCCTGGGGTAGGATCAGCCTGATTCTTCTAGTGCTCGCCGCGGCTTTAATGATAGCTGCGAGTTGGGTTTAGGAATGAGCTATTGAGACTCGATCGGCGACGATTTAACTAGATGCTCCCCCCGTCTCGACTCCTTGAGCCTGCAAGACATGAAGAAGGCTGCCGTCGAGTGTATGCAGCATGCCTACGCCCCTTACTCTCGCCTTAAGGTTGGGGCGGCAGTCCTGACAAAAGACGGCATCATTTTCTCTGGTT
>DASPVO010000075.1:0-18585 GCA_035622335.1 Nitrososphaerales archaeon | reverse complement strand
CGCAGAGGAGAGGGCCGAGGAGATGAGGGCCACACTGGGCGTCTCTCCGAAGGCCTTGGAGAGCGGAACGGAAGCGTTCGGGGCCAGGATACCCGTCCTCGCAACAGGAGAGGAAGACGAGGATGAGGCGAGGATTCTTGGCGTGCTCTATGGGCCTCCAAAGCCCGCAGAGCCGGAGGAGGCGCTCCGATTCGCGACGCTGCGAGAAGGCAGGGTTGACATCTCGGACGCCACGGCTGTGCTGAAGCTGCCTCCTGAGGAGATTGAAGTCGACGTCCTGAAGGCCGCCATCAAGGGAGAGGCCGACGCTTCCGAGGGAGGGACAGAGAAGTGAGCGTCGTCGCCGCCAAGGAGCTGGAGGACGACGCGAAGAAGTACGCGAGCGAGGCGATCAGGCTCGATTCCCAGGGAGCGCACGGGATGGCCATCCAGATGTACCAGAAGGCGATCTCGACCCTGGTCAAGCTCGTCCATCTTTACCCGGACTACCGGTTGAACAAGCAGTACACGGAGAGGGCGATGGCATACCAGGAGCGCGTCAAGGCGATACAGGCTGCGCACGGACTTCTCCCCAGGGACGAGCCCACCGAGATGGACATGCCGACCGAGTCGGCCGGGGGCGCTGGCCAGTCGTCCGTCCCCCAGGGGTCAAAGGGCCCGCAGGTCGTCCAGCAGCTCAAGGCGTCCTTCGCCGACCTCGTGGTGACTGAGAAGCCGGACGTCAAGTGGGACGACGTCGTCGGGCTGGAGGATTGCAAGCAGGCCATACGGGAATCGATCGTCTTCCCCTTCCTGAGGCCCGACCTGTTCAAGCTGGGCTGGCCGAGGGGCATACTCCTCTTCGGGCCTCCGGGATGCTACGATGAACAGACGGAGATCTTGACGAAACAAGGTTGGAAGAAGTACACCGAACTTGCCGACGATGAAGTCGTGGCGACCCTCAATCCAGACACGAACGAACTCGAGTATCATGCGATCGAACGAAAGATCCAGTATCATTACGACGGCAAAATGTACCACTTGGAATCCACTCAGGTCAGTCTGCTGGTTACTCCAAACCACAAACTCTGGGTGGGTAAGAAGGCCAAGCACGGGGAGGTGAACTATTCCTTCGCATATCCACACGAAGTGTTCCCAAGGAGTAAGACGAACCACCCATACTACAAGAAAGATGCAAAGTGGAAGGGGACGGACGTAGATTACATAGTCCTGCCACAGCGCGAATCAGGCAGTGGACCGAGACATGAGGAGATCAGAATCCCTATGTCCGAATGGGCCCCGTTCTTTGGACTGTGGCTGGCGGAAGGATACACGGCCTACTCGGGAGGCAACTACCACGTCGGAATAAGGAACTTTGACCAAGAGATCCTTCGGTTTGCTTACGACAGTCTCAAGAAGTGGGGGCTGAATCCGCACTATTCCTCCGATGGACGAGTGTCAGTCCTGAACAAGCAGCTGTACGAACTGCTCCGCCCAATTGGGGACAAGTACACCAAGTACATCCCGGACGAAATGAAGAACCTACCTCCTGACCTTCTACACAGCATAATCGAGTACTTCGCGAGAGGCGACGGAACTCACGAAGATGCGGATGCAGAGGTGGGAGCTACCCGGGTGCGCTGTCAAACTTCCTCTCCCCGTCTCAGGGACGACCTGATGGAAATCTCGCTCAAGGCTGGCCTCGAATGCAATTACGTGGTCCATGTCTTGCCAGGGTCCACTGCAACCATCATAGAAGCTGACGGGAGAGAGAGGACAATAACTCGCACCGCGACCAACTACAGGCTCAGCATTCTCTACGGCAGAGGGGAAACGCAGGTCCAAAAGCCGAACGTGGAGGAGTGGGAGGACTACTCAGGCACCGTCTGGTGCGTCACTGTTCCGAATCACGTCGTGTATGTAAGACGCGCCGGCAAGCCAGTTTGGTGCGGCAATTGCGGAAAGACAATGATCGCGGCCGCGACCGCGGCAGAGGTCGACGGCTACTTCATCTCGGTCGACGCAGCTTCGATAATGAGCAAGTGGCTCGGGGAGGGCGAGAGGAACGTCTCGAAGCTCTTCGCAAACGCGAGGAAGATGCTGGCGAACAACAAGCCAGTCATAATTTTCGTTGATGAGATAGATTCTCTGCTCGGGACAAGGAGCCAGGAGGTGGGTGGCGAAGTGAGGGTGAGAGACCAGTTCTTGAAGGAGACGGACGGTCTCAGCGACAAGGGAAAGAACCTGCACCTCTACGTCATCGGTGCAACCAACAAGCCGTGGGCGCTGGATCCTCCGTTTCTACGCAGATTCTCCCGCAGGATTTTGGTTCCGCTCCCCGACTCTTCCGCGAGAATGTCGCAGTTCAGGTCGTACACCTCTCCCCTGACGCTCGACAACGACGTCAGCGTGGAAGGGTTCGCCAGGATCAGTGAAGGGTTCTCAGGGAGCGACATCAAGGACATATGCCAGGCAGCACAGCTGAAGGTGGTCAGGGAGCTGTTCGAGAGCGGCAAGGCGCTTGACAAGGACGTCCAACCTAGGCCGATAGGCATGGCCGACTTCAAGGAGGTCATGAGGTCTCGCCGGCCCAGCGTCTCTGCCGAGATGCTCAGAGCGTACACGCAGTGGTCGGACAGCTTCAAAGCGGTTTAGCTGTACTCGACGGTCGCACCAAAGGAAGATCTCCGAACGAAATAAAACACCCCCGGGGTCTGCGCCGGAAGTGCACGAGCTTCTCACGCCCGAGCAGCTGAGGGATCGCATCGGCAAGGAGGTGCTTCTCTTCGGTTGGGTACACGACGTCAGGGTGCTGGGCGGCATTTCATTCGTCCTACTCAGGAACTCGAAGGGAATCGTCCAGCTCGCATTGCCAAAGAAGGATGTCACGCCGGAGCTCTTTGAGTTCGTCCCCCGTCTGCACCAGGAAGACGTCATCTCCTGCAAGGGGAGAGTCAAGGAGAGCAAAGCGGCCCGACATGGCTTCGAGGTAGTCCCGAGCTCGATTGAATTGGTGAGCAAGTCGGACTCACCGCTTCCGCTAGACCCGAGAGGAGTGACCCCAGCGTCGCTTGACACGAGGCTCGAGTGGAGGACACTCCAGCTGAGGACCCCAGAGGCAACGGCCGTCTTCCGGGTCGAGAGCGCGCTGGTGGAGGGCATGGAGCGTTACCTCCATGAAAACGGCTTCATCAGGACGTTTACACCCAGCATCCTCGGAGGGATCTCGGAGGGAGGCGCGGAGGTCTTCAAGATCGACTACTACGGTAAACCCGCCTTCCTCCGGCAGGACCCGCAGCTTCACAGACAGCTCGTGATAGCCGGAGGGTTCGATAGGATATACGACCTCGGGACCAACTGGAGGGCCGAGCTCTCGCACACCCCAAGGCACCTCAGCGAGCACAGGACGATTGCGCCCGAGATGGCATTCATCGAGGACGAGCACGACGTGATGAAGGCCGAAGAGGGGATGGTGAAAGCCTCGATCCGATTCGCTGTCGTGGAGTGCAGGGACGAGCTTTCCCTCCTGAAGGTCGAGCTTCACGAGCCTTCCGACTCCTTCCCCGAGGTCACTTTCGTCCAAGCCTACGAAGTGCTCGACAGGCTAGGCATGAAGTACAGAAAGGGGGAGGACCTGTCCGACGAGGCGCTCCGGGCTCTTGCGAAAGACGTAGATCAGAGGACTGGGTCTGAGTACTTCTTCCTCAACCGATTCCCCTCGGCGGTGAAGCCCTTCTACGTGATGAGGGTGGACGAGGAGCCGGAGTACGCGAGGTCGGTGGACTTCGTTTTCAGGGGGATGGAGCTATCGTCGGGCGGCCAGCGCGAGCACAGACGCGAGAAGATCATAGAGCAGATAACGGAGAAGGGGATGGACCCGAAGTCGCTCGAGTGGTTCACCGAGCCCTTCCGTTACGGCGTCCCTCCTCACGGCGGCTATTCCTTCGGCATCGAGAGGTTCACGGCTCAGCTCTTGAGGATGGACAGCGTAAAGGAAGCGGTCTTGTTCCCGCGCGACCCAGATAGACTCTCGCCCTAGCTGCTCAGAAGGAGTTCCTTCTCGGACTCCACGGCCAGCGTGATACCTTTCATCTCCTTCACCACGCCCTTCAGCCTCTCGACGTCCGCCGCGTGTCCGGCCCTCCTGGAAGGGGTTATCACCTTGGTGAGCTTTGAGCCGTCAGGGAGCCAGACAGTGTTCACGGTCAGGACCCTCGCTGGATAGAAGAGGTCTTCGAGGAAGCTCCTGTCGGAGCCTCTCGCGACCACGAACCAGACCTTACCCTTCAGAGCGGCTTCAAGACTCGCGGCCAGCTCGGGGTTCGCTCTGACCGCGTTAACGTCAGCGGCCTCGAGCTCGAGAACATAGTCCCCAGCGACGTCCACAGCCTTCACGAGACTCATCCTCCCCACTTCCGCAGACCTCTCTGCCAGCTTTGCGAGAGCCTTGGACGCTTCCACGTCTGCCTTCGAAATCTGTCCCGACTTCAGCTTGGATTCGCAGGTGGCGCACAGGATGCCCGTCTTCGCATCGAAGTTGCAGATGGGAAGTTTGAGCGGCAAGCTCGATTTTCCCCCGCCGAAGGCTACGGATAAAACTGTCGGTCAACTTCTGCGAATTAGAACAGCCGTCCGAGAAAGTGAGGCGGCCCGCAATAGCCAGTAGTGGTAATCTGGATCTGATTACGAAGATGCCAGCAGATCCTGAATCTTCGTGGAGATGGACTCTCCGTTGGCTGAACGGTTGATTTGAATCCCTAGCGCCAGGTCGTACTCTGTCAGCCCTATGAGAAGCACCTTGAAGTTCTTGTAGGCTGCTATCACGGACTCCGTCTTACCCATGATTTCTGAGACCGTGTTTGCAGAAGATAGGACGACGCTCGCCCTGATGCCAAGGAGCTTGATGGTCTCCCGGTCGACATAGTCTGTCTCTTTCAGCCGCGGGGAGTTTCGGACGGCGACCACCTCTCCCGTCTTCGTAAAGACGATCAGGCTTATGACGGCTGGGTCGCATCTGATGACATCCTTCGCAAGCCTCGCGGCTAGCTCCCTCTGCACAGCAGAGTCCGTTCTCGCTGCGGTTGAGGCTCTCAAACCCCTAGAAAATGGCAGTTGCGTTAGTTTAAGAATAATAGAATTGGAATCCATAATCAGACTAAATATTTTTGGAAACGAGTCAACTCTGATGAAGAAAGTAGAGATTTTGAGCTCATTGCTGTAATAGCTCCAGTCGTCCTCGACCAAAAAGTGCCCGGGGGGCTCTCCCGCCCCTCGGCATTACGCCTATTCTTCCTTATCTCTCGAGTCTTATCTCGATCGATGAGACGTTGTTCATCGCGCCCGTCTCGATGCTCTTGACTTGCTCCGTGTTGATGTGTATCTTGCTCACGGAGACGTCTGTCGCAAAGCGCTTTGTGAGGATCTGGGCGACGTCGACGGCCTTCGAGATGGACTTCCCCCTCGCCTTGACCGTGACTCCGGAGTCCTCGTTCTGCAACAGTGTCAGACATGCGAGAACGTAGTTCATCGTGGGTTTCTTGCCGATGTACACTGTTGCGGGGTCGCGCGTTGGTGTTGTCGTTGCGGTGGCAGTGTTTTCCATAGGTCCGCGACCGTTCTTTGATATTTAGGGGTATTGGATTCTAGCAATTCTCGCCGGTTTTTGGAGTATGCATCAATGGTGTCCTCCCGCTAGGTTTATCGCCACTCCTCTGGCCGCCGGAGGAGTTGCGACTCTTCGAGTATCAGGCGAAGGACCTCTTCAAGGACTACGGCATCCTGGTCCCAGAGTCGATCCTTGTCGAGGACGTCGACGAAGTAAAAGCGGCCGTCGAAGCCCTTGGGCTGCCTTGCGTGGTAAAGTCCCAGGTACTCGCCGGGGGGAGGGGCAAGGCGGGCGGAGTCGCGAAGGTCAACAGCCTCGACCAGGCCGAAGCCGAGGCAGCCAGGGTCTTCGACCTCTCGATTGGTGGAGAGAAGCCCGAGTCGCTGCTGATCGAGAGCGCCGTCCCCCACTCCTCCGAGATGTACCTGTCGGTCACGCTAGACAGGGGCCAGAGGACTTTCGTGGTGATAGCGTCGAAGGCCGGCGGGGTCGAGGTCGAGTCCCTGGCCGGGAAAATCGTTCGGCCGGTGAAGCTCGAAGGGATGACCGAGGCGGACGCCAACGAGGTCGCGGTCGAGCTCGAGCTATCTGGGAAGCAGTTCTCCGAGTTCGTCGACCTGGTGACCGCTCTGGACAGGCTCTCGAGGGAGAAGGAGTGCGAGCTCGCAGAGATAAACCCGCTTGCCATCCTCGACGACGGTACGCTCCTCGCGCTTGACGCCAAGGTGATACTCGACGACAACGCACTTTTCAGGCATCCCGAGTTCTCCAAGCTTCACCCCGAGGACAGGTTCGAGGGCGAGGCATCAAGGCAGGGTTTCGCGTTCGTCAGGCTGGACGGAGACATCGCGGTCGTCGGCAACGGCGCCGGCCTGGTGCTGTCGACGCTCGACCTGGTGGGAGACGCTGGCGGAAGACCAGCCTGCTTTCTCGACCTGGGTGGGGGGGCGCAGAAGGACAGGGTCGAGGCGGCGCTCAGGCTCGTTAACGAACTACCAAACGCAGACAGGATACTCTTGAACATCTTCGGCGGCATAACGCGGACCACCGACGTGGCTGAGGGGGTTCTCGCCGTTTCGAAGGCAGGTCTCTCCAAGCCTGTCTACGCGCGCATCAGCGGGGCGGAAGAGGAGCAGGCCCGGGAGATCCTCTCGGGTTCGACGGTCAAGCTCTTTCGCACCGCGCCGGAAGCGGTCGCTTCTGTGGTGGCGAAAGCATGATCCTTCCGAAGCGGGGAGAACCTGTGCTCGTCCAAGGGATAACTGGAAGGTACGGCAGCCTCCACACCAAGCTGATGCTGGAGTACGGGACGAACGTCGCTGCCGGTGTCACTCCAGGGAAGGGAGGGCAAAAAGTCGAAGGGGTCCCGGTCTATGGGACTGTGTCGGAAGCGGTCGCCGCCACGGGGGCGAGGGCGTCAGTCCTCTTCGTCCCGGCGGAGTTCTTCTACGGGGCCGCAGAAGAGGCGATCCTCGCCGGCGTGAAGCTCCTCGTTGCCATCACGGAGCACATCCCGGTGAGAGACACCATCAAGATGCTCGAACTGGCGGAGAGCAAAGGAGCGTCGATCATCGGCCCGAACTGTCCTGGCTTGATAGTCCCGTCGGAGAGCGCTAAGCTCGGTATAATGCCAGCGTCCTCGTTCGCCCCCGGGGCGGTCGCGCTCTTCTCCAGGAGCGGCACGCTGATGTACGAGATCGCGAACGAACTGACCAAGGCTGGTTACGGCCAGTCGCTCGCCGTCGGAGTCGGGGGAGACCCAGTGACGTGCACGACAGTCAGCGAATTGATGGACCAGATATCGTCGTTGGAGACCACGAGGGCGGTCGTCGTGGTGGGCGAGATAGGGGGTGACGCTGAGGAGAGGCTGGCTGCGCACATCAGAGAGTCTGGCTTCACCAAGCCCGTAGTGGCGTACGTGGCAGGCCGGCACGCCCCCAAAGAGAAGACGATGGGCCACGCAGGCGCGATAATCTACGGAGACTTCGGCACCGCGGACTCGAAGATACGTGCCCTCGAGGAAGCTGGCGCGAGTGTCGCACTTTCCCCTGCCGAGGTGCCCGGTCTGGTCGGCAGGGCCATGGGCTAGCCCCAGAAGCGACAAGTTGAAATGCCGACGGCCGAGAGGAGTCCAAGTAGAAATTGCCCATCGCCGACGCCACAAAGAAGCAGATAGCCCAGAAGAGGAGGCTCTTCTTCAAGGTCTGTCTCCGATGCGGCGCCAGGAACCCGCTCCTCGCAGATAGGTGCAGGAAGTGCAGGGCGCCAGACCTGAGGCTCAAGAACCGCTCCGTAGGCCTGAAGAAGTAGGCAAGCCAAAGAAGCGCGTCCAGCGATAGCTGATTCTTGGACGAATCTGCTATAGAATCCGAATAGATTTGGGAAGTATCTCGGAAACTCAGTATATAGTTCGGCACGGCTGACACGGCTGAAGAATGATGACGACAAAAACAGCAAAGGCGACATTGGCCATCGCGGTCACGGTCGTGGCGGCACTCGTACTCGGGTATGCAGCCATGGCCACAGCCCAGTCCACAACAACCACAACCACGTCAACCTCCAACACATCCAGCTCTGCAACTGGTTGGCAAGGGCCTGGCCAGGGGTACGGCAGAGGTCAGGGCGGCTTCCAGGGCGGACAGGGAGGCCCCTTCGGCGGGCAGCCACCTGGTCAGGGAGGCATGAACCTGCAGCAGCAGAACCAGGTGAGCCTCACGGTGGGTCAGACCTTCACGGTGACGTCAAGTCAAGGGACGTACACTGAAGTGGGCGACTCGTCAGTCACCGGCTCAGCCACAGGCACCCTGACGTTCAGCGTCACGGGCAAGCTGTCTGCGGGCTACACGCTCTCCATCACAGGCGGTAGCATCACGATAGACGGCACCACATACACCGTCTCGTCTGGGTCAGCCGAGATGGGCCCAGGAGCGAGCAACCTCAGCGGTCAGGGCTCTCTGAGCTCTGGGGGCGTCTTCCTCATCCATGCTAGCGCGCGTGGCACGTTCGCCGGGTCGACGGGGTTCGTCAACCTCGACCTGCAGTCCGGATCAACGGAGTATCTGGTCTCGTTCAGCGGGAGCGTTTCCAGCTAGAGCCAGATACCCGTCCCATATTTTTGCAGCACGCGAAAGTAAAGCCAACTACTGAGTTCTTGGGCGACTACTTCCTCAGTGAGGCTCGCCACTTTCTAACTAGGTCTCTTTCTTCCTGCGCTAGCTTACCCGATGGGGTCTTGCTCGGAGCCCTGAAAGAAGCGATCACGGCCCTCTCATCGTCGGAGACCAGTCCAGTCGACGCGGCTCCTTTCAGAGCGCCTAACCAGTCGGCTTCCCTGGGCAGCTCGTCCAGCTCGATCTCTTTGTCAGCTGAATCCATCAGTCCCGATATTCCCGAGATTTTTGCGTCATCCTTAATGTCGAGCTTCTCCGCATCACCCTTTACCTTCTTCGGTACGAATCTCCCGAACTTGTAGCCCTGCCAGAAGACGACCTTGTGGGGGTCGATTCTAATCAGCCTGTACTTGTAGAACTTCCTCTCCGAGGGCAGGTTCTTCCCCCTCAGGTAGAACCCCATCATACCAGGGTACTTCTTCGAGAACTCTGCCATCGCCCCCCTCGAGAGCATCGACGTGACGAGCCTGCTCAGGTTGTAGACCTTCGCCTTTCCCTGGAACATCGCCCCCCTGCACTCGAGCGTCAGCTTTCTGTTGTCGACTATGAACGACACGGTGGGGTTGGCCTTGATGAACTTCATCTTGGCCGAGCCGATGGGCGTGATGAAGTAGACCTTCTCGTTCTCGTAGTGAAAGGCGACGGGATAGCTGTAGATCTCCCCCTTCTTCGAAGCGACTGAAAGGTACCCGATGGGCATCGCCTTCAGCACGCCCACGACCTCGTCCGGGATTGACGCCGAGACCGCTTCTTGGCTCACTGGTATCGACCTCAGGGTCTGCCGCTAGGCTCGTAGACCTCTTCCGTCGCGTACACCTCTAAGCCCTCGCCCCTAATCACGTACGGCCTGGGCGTGGTGTCAATCTTGGACCCTCTCATCTTCCTCACCTGGACGCTTCTGGTCCCTCTGCCGAGAGTCCGGAGCACAAGCACTCCCTCCGCCAGGTACTCTTCCGGTTGAAGGTCCCTACTGTCACCCGTGGAGAGAAGCTCGCTCGTCAGCAGGCACGTCGCGGAAGACGACTGGAGCGCCTCCACGATGTCGAGAATCACCGGGCGTCTCTCTTCGACCTTCGGATAACGAAAGATCAGGTCAGAGACCGAGTCGACGACTACCCGCTTCGGAGCCTCCTTCTCCACGGCTTCCGAGATTATATCGATTAGATTCACGAGGCCTAGCTCCTTCCCTCCGACGGGTATCCTGCCCACGGCAGCCTGCTCGGGTATCTTCTTCACCTCCGTCGCGTCGACGTACGCGAACTTTCCTGCTTCCTCGAGCTTCTGGAAGTTCATCCCGAGAACACCCATCTCGCCCATGAACCTCTCCTTAGGCTCGTTGAGCCCTATGAAGACACCCTTCTGATCCTCGTTGAGCGCACCGTGGTTGAGAAACTGCGAGCACAGAATCGTCTTCCCGGAACCCGGTTCTCCGAGAACGAGAATCACCCTCCCTGGCATGAAGCCGCCGCCCAGCATCTCGTCAAGGCCCGAGATCCCGGTCCCCAACCTCTGGCCCGCAGAGCCCGCGTCGCCTTCCTGCATTGGGCGCAGTCCCCCTCGGCGTGCATTTATGTTTTAGCGGAGCCAGCTTCTGGATGTCCAGCACCTTCGAGGGCTATCACCCGGTGTTCTCGTCGCCTGCTGCCGTCTAGACCTACACCGACAGGTCTTGCTTTCAGCGCCCTCAAGAGCTGGACGGGACGCTTCCCGTGGGTCCTCCGCCCTAGCGGGCGAATTCCACAGCGTTGACGCCTAATACAGAGCCCTATTCCATAATCGAATAATAACGAAAGACCGAAAAACGCAACTGAGCACAGCCTATGCAAGAGCAGAACTTCGAGGAGACCATACGTGATGCCGTCTCGGAAGCTCTCGCTGAGCTGGGCGAATCGGTAGACAAGGCTATCCGGTTCTACCTGGAGAGGAACTACAAGGTGGGGGTAGATGACATACCCGATCGCACCGACAGGTTCGTCGACGGCCTCCAGGGACTGTTGAGCTCGGGAGCCATTCCTCTGGAGAGCATCATCATACACAAGCTCAGCGCAAAGGTCAGCGTCGACATCGCGATTGATGTTCAGGGTCAGGGCGACCGGCTAGTGGAGGTCGTGCAGCGAGCCTCCAGGACTTGGTCTCATCCGGAACGGGAGCAGGGGCCTGGAGTATGAAACTCCGAACCAGGACCGTGACGATCTTTGCAGCGACCACGATCCTCCTCGTCTTGATCCTGAACGAGTCTTTCTCATCCATCATCTTGGTGAGCTATGCGAAGATAGAGGCGAACGAGGTGGTCCAGACCGTCAATCAGATACAGGGCGCCTTCCAGGGACAGCTGTCATCGCTCAACACCAAGGTCAGCAACTGGGCTCCTTGGAACGACACCTACACCTTCGTCCAGAACAACAACACCGCGTACATCGCCGACAACCTGGCAGCGAACTCGACTGCGCCATTCGGCGTGAACATAATGGTGTTCCTGAACTCAACGGGAGGCATCGTCTATGACGTCGGTTACAATCTCACTGCGACCTCGCTGATGACCGTGCCAAATGACTTCATCAGCCTGATCCACGGCGACATCGTCCCATACCTCGTCAGCAACGACATATTTCGCAACATAAGCTCAAGCGTAACTGGAGTCGCTCTCATCAAGGAAGGGCCACTGATCTTTGCCGCCCAGCCCGTCCTCACGAGCGAAGGGACCGGACCGATAGAAGGCGCGGTGGTCTTCGCCCAATACGTTGACGCATCCTTCATTGAGGGGTTGTCACAGTCCCTTCACCTTCCTCTGGGCATGGCCCTCTACGACAGCTGGAACTCATCGCTGAACTCTTCGTACGCTTTCACTCCTCCTTCAACCTACGTCCATCCGCTCAACGGGATGAGCATATCGGGTTACTACGTCGTGAGCGACATACACAGGGACCCCGTCTTCGTCTTGGAGACGACGATGCCCAGAACGGTGTACGAGCAAGGGGTGGTGACTTTGAACTATCTAGACCTAAGCGTCGCAACCGCGTGCATAGTCTTCGCCCTCTGCATGTTCTTTCTCGTGGAGAGGACAATGCTGTCGAGGCTGCACAGGCTCGCGACCGAAGTGGTCAGGGCTGGGAGCCAGAGCGGCTCTTCCCGCATGGTCTCAATCTCTGGCAACGACGAGATCAGCTCCTTGGCGACCTCGATCAACGAAATGATAGGAGAGATCGACAGCAAGACGCTCCAGCTCAGAAAGTCGGAGCGGTTTTCGGCAATAGGCGAGCTGGCGACCATGGTCGCTCACGACCTGCGAAACCCACTCCAGGCCATCGCCAACGCCGAGTTCTTCCTGAAACAGAGCCCGAACTCGAGCGACAAGGAGAAGGAAATCCTCAACATAGTCGACAGCGCCGTGAAGTACTCGAACAAGATAGTGAGCGACCTTCTGGACTACTCAAAGGAGGTGCGGTTGGAGCCCGGGTTCACGAACCCCCGCTCGCTCGTCTCGCAGAGCCTCTCCATGGTTCAGGTTCCCAGTTCGGTCAAGGTCATCGACGAATCCCCGGACAAGCCAAAATTGAGACTCGACGTCGACAAGATTAGGCGCGTCTTCACCAATCTGGTGAGCAACGCGGTCGATGCGATGCCCCAGGGCGGGTCGCTTCTCATAAAGACCTCCGAGCTCGACCACAAGGTCGCCTTCGAATTCACGGACACCGGGACCGGAATGACGAAGGAGGTCCTTGGCAAGGCGTTCACCCCCTTGTTCACCACCAAGGCCAAGGGGATGGGCTTCGGGCTTTCGATCTGCAAGCGGATCGTCGAGGCCCACGGAGGGAGCATCTCGGTCGAAAGCAGCCAGGGGAAGGGGACCACCTTCAGAGTGTCGTTACCGCTCGACTTCGAAGATTCGAAGGGAGGTGAAGAAAACTCATGAGCAGCAACAACGGAAACACCGCATTGCTCGTCGTGGACGACGACGCCACCATCCGCGAGACGCTCAGGGCCGTGCTCGAGAGGGAGGGTTACTGTGTGGAGACGGCCAAGGACGGGTCGGAAGCGATAGAGAAGTCCAACGTCAAGCTCTTCGAGCTCGCTCTGGTCGACATGCGCCTCCCCGACATGATGGGGACTGACGTGCTGGGCCGGCTCCGACAGACCACCCCGAAGATGCGCAAGATCATCCTCACCGGCTACCCGTCGATGAACAACGCGATCGACTCGGTCAACGAAGGCGCCGATTGCTACATCCTCAAGCCGGTCGACACCGAAGTGGTGATAGCGTCGATCAAGGAGCAGCTGCAGAGGCGCGCGGAGGAAGCGGAGTACAGCGTGAAGAAGGTCACGGAGTACATCGTCACGCGGGGAATGGAGCTAGACAGGAAGTACGACTCGAACCACAGTCAGGCCCCGGGCCCTAGCTCCCCTTCCTGACTTCCTTCATCTGGCTGAATGACCGGGACCGAAGGTCTTCGAGGTCCTCTTGACCGTCGGTGAGCGTGAGCAGACCAGCTGAACCCCTCGGGAGCCAGCATCATTCTTAAGCGCCATCTGAGACCGTGCTGCGATGACCCTCGTCAGCGGCATCCTGCTCGGTCTTCACATCCTGAGCGCCGCCAGTTGGTTCGGCGCCGCGTTGCTCTTCGCCACCGTGGTGGGGCCGACGATAGGCGACTTCACTCCCTCGACCAGCGGTGAGGTCGTTGTCAAGATGTTGCCGAAGTACCTGAGGTTCATGGCTGTCTTTACGGTCCTCACGCCGATTCTCGGAGTTGTGACCGCGTACACATCATCGGGAGGAAGTCTCAGTGCCTTCGCGCCCACTTCGAGCTATGGCATGTTCATCTCCGCAGGCGCCCTGCTTTCGCTGATCACCTGGGTCGTCGTCTTCGGAGTGATCTATCCTACAGGTAGGAAGATAATCAAGATCACGGCGGAAGTAGTGAAGAATCAGACTCCTCAGCCCCCGGGTCTGCCCAGGCTTGCGATGCGGCTCAAGATATCTTCGGGAGTCGGGCTCGCGCTGCTGATCGCCATACTGGTGTGCATGATAGCTGCTGCACAGTGAGAGCCAACCTAGTAGCAATCGAATAGGTGGCGAGACTTCTACGGCCGCGATTCCCTTATGACCAGGTCTCTTTGGGCACCGAAGGCGTATCGCCCTTGGTAGAGTCGTACGACCTCGACCTAGACGTAAACTTCGACGATGCCGTGGTGATGGGGAAAGTGACGATCCGCTCATCAGACCCTGCAGAGCTTAGTGAACTGGACGCCGAGGACCTGACGATTCTTGATGTCTCGTCGGGCGGGGATCCAGTCTCCTTCCGACAGGATCGAGAGAAGAAAGTGGTCAAGGTCCCAGACGCGGGAAGCTCACGAGACGGGCTTACGATAAGGTACGAGAAGAGGGTCTCTGACAAGACGAGTACGGGATTCTACAAGTCAAAGTATGGAAGGGAGTATTTCCTGGCCACCGACTTCGAGCCCGACCGGGCCAAGACGTTCTTCCCCTGCAAAGACGACCCGGCCCTGAAGGCCGTCTTCAACCTCAGAGTGGTCGCAGACTCCGACCTACTCGTTATCTCAAACTCCGAGGTCGCCAGGACCGAAGATCTCCCGAACTCCAAGAGAGCGACCGTCTTCGAGACGACGCCCAGGATGTCTACGTACCTCTTCTTCTTCGGGGTGGGAAGGTACGTGGAAGACTCCTCCACAACGGAGAATGGGACGTCTGTGATAGTTGCTCACAGGCCGCAGATGAAGGGCAAGACGGCATTCACGCTCGGCATTTGTAAAGACGTCCTTCGAGAGTCTGAGGAGTACTTCAGGACTCCATACCCGCTCAAGAAGCTGCACCTCGTAGCTCTCACTGAGCTGCCCGGGGCGATGGAGAACTGGGGCGCAATCACTTCCTACGAGGGGATACTCGTGGACGAGAGCTCCAGCGCGGTCGACCAGAGAAGCGCAGCGATCATAGCGGCGCACGAGATCCAACATCAGTGGTTCGGAGACCTCGTGACGATGCGATGGTGGGACGACGTCTGGCTCAACGAAAGTTTCGCAGACTTCATGTCGTACAAGGTCATGGACAGGCTAAGGCCCAAGTGGGACCTCTGGAGCGATTTCGCCATCGCCCAGACTTTCGCCTCGATGGGCGAAGACATCTCTACCTGGACCCACCCCATCCACATCGACATCGAGAGTCCGTCAGCCGTCCACGACGCGTTCGACCAGATAAGCTATGGTAAGGGGGCGAGCGTGATCAGGATGATCGAGTCCTACCTCGGAGAGGGGCCGTTCCGGGATGGCATCTCGGAGTACATCAGGACCTTCTCCTACGGCAACGCGAGGGGTGAGGACCTTTGGAGCTCTCTGGCCAAGGCATCCAACCAGCCCGTCTCGCACATAATGAGCACATGGGTCAATCGGCCAGGTTTCCCTCTAGTCTCTGTGAGCCTAAAGGATGGGAAGCTCGTCTTTGACCAAAAGAGGTTCGTCCTAAAGAAGAAGTCCGGCTCCGAAGAGGGCCCGTGGCCCATCCCTCTGAACTTCCGGGCGAACGGGGTGGAGACGAGGCGTCTCTTCGACACTAGGTCGATGGAGTTCGACCTGGAGGGAGGGGAGCTCGCGGATGTCAAGGTGAACTCTGGACAGACGGGTTACTACTGCGTCAAGTACGATGCCGCCCTCTACGACCGGATCGCGGCGAGCTTCGAGAAAATGAGCAACTTGGACAGGGCGGGGGTGATCAACGACATCTACCAGCTGTTGAAGGCGAACGAGGTCTCGGCGGAAGAGTACCTCCGCTTCGTACGGCTCTGCCGCGAACTCAAGGACTACCCGACGCTGCTCGCGGTCTCGACCCAGCTGAGGCTACTCGACGCGATTGCTGATTCTTCCAAGGCCCTGGTAGAGACGAGCAAAGAGCACCTCCACGCCCAGCTCCGTCGCCTCTCCACGAGTCATAGGGAGGGTGAACCCGAGACCGACAAGGTGCTCAGAGGGCGAGACGCCATGAGCCTCGTGATGACGGACGCGGACTTCGCGGTCAAGCTCGCGTCGACATTCGAGAGGTATCACTCTCTGCCCGCCGAGATGAAGGGCCCGGTCGGCGCCGCCTACGCCAGGACTGGAGGTGCCCCTGCCTACGACGTTTTGGCGAGGATGCTCGGAGAGGCGGGGGACGAACTGGCTCGAGATGACCTCTATCTGGCACTCTCTTCCTTTGATGACCCCAACCTCGTTTTGAAATCAGTCGAGCTATGCGCAGCGGGCCCCTTCAGGAGTGACATCTTCTTCGCCCTCGGCTATTCGTCGCGCAATCCTAGAGCTCGACGGCTCGTCTGGGACTGGTTAAAGTCAAACACCACTAGACTCTGGGAGCTGATGGGCTCCCCTCTCCAGGCAGTCTACGTCTACAGAGGCGTCGTTCCGCTCCTTGCCGTCGAAGACGAGGAGGGCGCCAGGTCCTTCTTTGCGAGGTCCAAGCTTCCAATGGGGGAGCGCAGCGTCGCGCAGCTGCTCGAGCTCGTCTCCGTGAACGCTGGGCTTCGTAGAACCATGAGTAGCGTCCCGGGTTAGAACGCTCTGAGGCTCCCGCTGTGGTTATTTCGCTCTTGAGAGCTGTCTGAGCGAGCCCAACACTTCCTCAAGGATGGCCTCTTGGTCCGTCTTGACGGGCACCGTAACGAGGACGACGACATTTTGCCTGTCCAGCGGCACCGCTATGCTCTTGAAGCGCTCGAACTCCACGATGACCATCCTCAGCTCTCCTCCTACGCTAACGCCTCTCCTTATCGCGCCCCATATGACGGCCACCACTTGTCCCAGCCTGGACCTTAGGGCTCTCTCTTCCCTGAACCCCCTGCTCTTCGCCGCGAGCACCTCTCCTTGAGAATCGACGACTGTGCAGGCCAATACGCTCGAGTTCGAGAAGATCTCCAGGCAGACCTGTTTCGCCACAGTCTTTTCCGTCGCCGAGCTCGCCTGGCCTCCTGCTTGGGGTCCAGAGGAATTAACCATTGCTTGGGTTCGGATAGGATTCTGACCATCCGTTCGGTCCGGAGAGACTACTCACTGCTGAAAGGCGAGCTTGATGGCACCGAAGAAGGAGCTCGAACTGACAGGCTTGATCGCTTGGACCTTGGGCGGCTCGACTGTTTCCTCTACCATCTCTGTCGTCGGCATGGGAGCTGGGATTACCTCCGGCTCCTCCGAGCTACGGTCTTGGAAGTCGGCAAGCAGGTTGAAGTTGTCGGTCGCCCACTCGGCCGTCCACTGGGACTCGGTCTGCTCGAACTTCGCGGGCTGGATCGGGGCGACGGTCATCGGCTCTTCGGGAGCTTCCTCTTCCTTGGGCTGGAAGCTTTCAGGAGGGGGTTCCATTGCTACCTCAGGCTGGACGGTGTTCACTTCTTCGAGACCTCGGATCATCTCTTCCAGCAGGGCGATACGCGCCGCCTGGACGTCTCTCTTTTCGGAGACCAGCTTCTTCAGCATCGGCATGGACTCTCTGGAGATCGCGAGGATCACTTCCGGAGCGAACCCCTCGAGCGGCTTTGAAGCGAACCTCCCCGCGGAGTCGGTCGCGACGACGACCAGGTCGGAGACCAGGTACCCCGTGCTGACGTTCTTGAAGGACGACTTCAGAGAATCTCGACTGATCTGGACCGCCGGATTGGGTTCGGACTTCACCTCTTGAATCAACTCAGCGAGCTTCTGACGGCACGCGTTCTCTCTCTCGTCGAGGTCAGCCGACTGTTCGAACTCTTCCTGAATCCTCTTCAGTTCCATCAGGGCGCGACTCGAGGCCTTCACTAGGTCTTCGGGTCCAAAACGGGCTTCCTCGGGCTGACTGAAATATGGACCCGGGGTCTCCCGGTCGTCTTCGGCTTGTGTATCTTCCATACCCCCAGATACCTAACAACGTGATAAGTCCGTTCTTTCCCATTCTTCAACATCGAGTTTGCGGTATTACATTAATCGTCGCATATCGTAATGCCCGTTCAAGTTTGCTCAACAGCCCACTCGAATCGCGTTCAAAACCCCGACACAGTCAGGGACGTTGACCTTTCGTTAGGATGAGGGAGACTAGACCGACTATTTCGCCATGCACTTCTGCTTCGCTGCGACCCGCCTCGACCACTCTGGCCTCCGGATGTGCCCTTGCCAGGCGTAGAAAGATCCTCCGCACGCCGGCGAGCCTCGTCTCAAAGTGATTTGGCGCTTCCCCCCTGTACCTCTCGATCCGTTCCCTGGCGAGCTTCGGGTCTATGTCGAGTATGATTACCAAGTCGGGGCTGGGAGCGAAGGCCGAGTTGCTCGCTTCGACCTCCTTCGGGTCTAACCCACGTGCCCCTTGATACGCAACGCTCGAGAAGTAGTACCTGTCCAGCACGACGACCTTCCGTTGACGCAGTGCCGGCAGTATGTTGTCTTCGACGTCCTCACGCCTGTCATTCATGAAGTAGCTGAGCTCCTCCTGGGCGCTGACCGACCTGCCTCGCCGCGCCAAGGTCGCGATCTTCCTTCCCCACTTACCATCGGTCGGTTCCTTGAAGAGAACTGCATCGTAGCCTTCTGATAGAAGATGACTCTTGAGTAGCCTCGCCTGGGTCGACTTTCCAGAGCCGTCTATCCCCTCAATCACGATCAGCACCCCTCTCTGTGCGCTTCTACGAGTCTTGGCCGTCGTTTAGTCCTCCAGCATCCCGTGCTCGCACACGTGGTCGTGGCGATGGAGACCTTGTCCGCGAGATGGGCGCTCGACAGAGAGAGAAGTGGCGGGCATCATCATCTGGCCTCCACTCCCTGCGAGATATGTCTAACCCTACTTTGGGTAGAAAGGCAAACTCT
>DASPVO010000074.1:0-32147 GCA_035622335.1 Nitrososphaerales archaeon | reverse complement strand
GGACTCAAAGCTGCTCTCTCCGGCACAGAGGGAAGTCCTCTATCCAGAAGTCCTGCGCATCTGCCGGAGGGTCGAGTCGGCCAGGATACAGCCTTCGGAGATAGACTCGGTCGTGAGGGCTGCCAAAAAGTACAGGAGGCTAAACTTCCTGGAAGCAAAGTACATGGCGGAGGTCATCGACCGCCTCGACGCTGCTGAGGTCTTCGTCGACTCGTGCGACGTGGACCCTTCCAGGTTCCAAGACACGGTCTCAAAACAATTGAGGAGGGAGTGCAGGATCCTGGCATCGCACCACGCCGACAGGGAGAAGGTCGTCGTCTCCGCCGCTTCAGTCGTCGCGAAGGTGGAGCGCGACAACGAGGTCCGCAAGCTCAGGGAGAGGTACGGCGACTTCGGTTCCGGCTATCCTTCCGACCCAAAGACCAGGGTCTTCTTCATCGAATGGCTCAGGAGAGAGGAGACGCTTCCTTCCTTCGTCAGGACGAGCTGGCGGACCTGGGACGCGCTACAGCAGAGCGTCCTCTTCCCCCTCTGACTCCTCCCGCGCTGTAGAGCAGCGCGTGATCCTTGTCGAAGGGACTTAGTTCTATCAGCGAGTCTACTTCGTACCCGGCATCCTCGAGTTTCCTCTCCTCCTGCCTGAATATTTCCTTCGGCTCCCTCACCACGTCTATGCTCCTAGCCTTCACCACGATGAGCAGTCTCCCGCCGGGTCTCAGCAGCTTCCTCGCGTTATCCACAGCTATCTCGGTCTGGTCCGCCTGCGCTATGTCGCAGTAGAGGACGTCGAACTTCGCTATCCCGTACTTCGAAGGCTCGCGAGCGTCCGCCACGAATGGGATGACGTTCTTCCTCACCCTCGCCACGTTCTCGACGAACTCCCTCGCGACGCGAGGGGAGAACTCCACGCCCACCACCAGCCCTGACTCACCCACCAGGTCAGACACGTGGGAGGGGGTCGTCCCAGTGGAGGTCCCCAGATAGAGGACCTTGTCTCCCTCCCCGATGACGTCTTCGGGCAGGCCCTTGAGTATCGCAGCGGCGAGCTTGCTCCTGAACGGGTCCCACGTCCTGTACTCCTCCCCTCCCCTGCTGACCAGCTCTTCGTTGTAGACCCGGTTCCCTTTCACGAGATTCCGCGTCAGCAGGTACGACCTTCCGTTCCGCTCCTCTCTGAGGAGTCGGCTCAACTGCGTCTCTTCTTTTCTTGCTTCTTGGGCGGGTCCTTGTACTTCGTCCTGATCTGCTCGAGCCTCTTCTCGAGCTCCGGCTTGAGCTTGGGGTCCTCTGCTCCTCGGTAACAGTCGACCCTCGCCGCTATGGCGATCTTGTTGGCGAGCGTACGCGCTATCTTCCCTCTCTGCCACTTGGGGGCGGTGTGCACCTCCAGGTGCTGGAACAGTATCCCGTGCTTCGGTGGCCTCGCCCCCGTCTTGAGCGACCTGAAGAGCGCCTTCTCCGCACCCAGTATCTGAATGGTGCTCGCGGGCATGGTTGCGAGCCTGTCGAGCCCTCCTGCCTTAGCCATCAACCTCGCACCGATCGTCGCGCCGGCCACGACGGCAACGTTGGGGGCGACCTGCTTCATCGACGTCTCGACGTACCCCGCCAGCCTGTCCCTCTCTGAGCTGAGCTCCAGGGCGAGAGCCGCCAGCTCCCTCACGCGCGCGAGGTCGCTCTTCGAGACTTCCCCTCCCTTCGACCTGTCCCTCGCCGTCAGCACCGCCTCGATCTTCTTCTCAGTCAGCCCTCTCCCCTGCAGCTTCTCCTTGGTGAACTCCTGCCTCCCCCCTATCTCCGAGATCATCCTGCACAGCACCATGTTGTCCTGCATCATCTGAGTCAGCTCGGGAAAGTGGAGCCCGTACCACTCGGCGGTCCTCGTCGCGACGACGTTCAGGAACTTGTCGGCGTCGTCGAGTGCCTGTATCGCCTGCACCACGTGCAGGTCTGGCCTGGACGACTCCTCCCTTATCGTCTCCTCAGCGGCTTCGATGCTCTTCTGCCTCAGGAGCTCGGTCGCTTCTGCCAGGTTCCCCGCCAACTTTGACTCGACCATCATGGCGATCTTCCTCGTGTCGAACTCCTCCTTCTGGAAGGCGGACATGACAGCGAAGTCTAAGCCGGCCGCGCGGACTGCCTCGCCCGTCTCCGCGTCGGAGACGGTTAGCTTCCTGACGCCCTCCTTCTTCGCCTTCTCAATCAGGGGGGTGGGTGAATCCTTCGAAGAGGCTATCGGGAGGCCTCCCTCGAGGAGGATGGTACCCGCTTCTGTCTTGTAAAGCGAAAATTCCTGCACGGGGCTTTCGGCCTTCCTCTTCGGCCGAGCGATTAAAGAGTTTGCGGGGCGGACTGAGATTCTTGGCGAAGCGTTTTACTCACGACTCGGGACGCGTGACCCGATGCAGATAGACCCGATTTACTTCCTACAGCCGCTCCTCTCGATAGGCATCACCCTCGGCGCTCTGATGCTGTGGTGGAGACGGCATCCTGTCCGAGCCGTCGCTCTCGGGGTCAGCCTGATGGCATACTGGTCGGCGATCATCGCCAAGGCGGCGATGGACTACCTGTTCGCGGGTGCACTCACTTCCGAATTCGGCAGCGTCAGCCTCGAGTACGGCCTCTACCTCGGACTGCAGACCTCTCTGCTGGAAGTGGGGCTCGCGTATCTGCTCGCGGTCTACGGCAAGAGAAGCCTCCACATTGCGGCCGAGGACGCCGTCCCCTATGGGCTGGGGCTCGCACTGCAGGAGAACGTCGTCCTTCTCGGCGCAATCTCGCTGCTCAACCTGGGCGTCGTCTACCTGATCCTCACCACAAGTTCCGCCCTCTCCACGAGCGTCGCTAGTGCGATTGCGTCATCACAGCCGGGTCTACTTTACGGCCCCGCCCAAGCCGCCCCCTACGTCTTCTACTCGGTCCTGGAGAGAGCCTCGTCCCTATTCGAGCACGTCGCTTGGGGTATGCTCGCTGTCTTCGCGGCCGTCACTAGAAGGAAGAGGTTCCTTGCGATAGCTCTCCCGATGGGACTGACGGACGCCTTCGTCCCCTTCGCGAGCGAGGACCTGGCCCTGTTCGAGTTCGGCATCTTCGCCGTCAGCGCCTTGTTCCTGATTGCCGCCTTCGCTCTGCGACCGAAGAGGGAAGGCCCAATCTTAAATCCAGGGGGCGTCGAACCACCCGTGGGAAATGTCCCTCCTGCTCCGCCTGTTGGTGCTGGTGGTCGCCCTGGTGATTCTCTGGATGATAGTCTCGATCCCGGCTTACGTCGCGGGGAAGGTAGTGACAGGAGGCAAGGCCTCCTTTGGGGACGCGATGGCCGCGACTCTGGGCGGGACGGTCGTCTTCATCATCGTGATAGTCGCCGTGAACCTATTCCTGGCGACACTGATCGGTCCCCTCGCCGGCGCCTTCGCCATACTCCTCGCCTTCATCGCTTACCTCGCGGTCTACAGAGCGGCATTCGACACTTCCTGGCTGGGAGCCTTGGCAATCGCCATACTCGCGGTGGTCGTGACTGTGATCATGCTTGCGATCGTCCACGCCCTGATAGGGACCACCGTGCCGACGTACCTGCATTACACGATCTGAGCGACGTCCAAGCTGCTATCTCTGCCCCTGCTTCAAGTGGCATTGGAAGGACTGATTTCAAAAGATTAAAACGCAGCTAGGCTGCCCCTTCCTTAGGAGGTAAGAACTCAAAAAATGCCGACCCACGGGAGTCAGCAGCCTAGTGTCACACTAGCTGCCTCCAGTCACAAAGGCGGGAAAGCATGGAAACATGTCCCACAGTCCGGAGTCAGACCCCGAAGCTAGAGGCAAAGCCGAAGCCTAGCGCGATACCGAAGGTGAGGAACAAGCGGACGTACGAGAAGAGGTTCGCCCTCAAGCGCAAGCCGGGCCAGAACTGGATGCGAACGGGAACCAGGTGACCCAGGCCGCTGATGCCCTCGCGGCTGAGATCCTCTCCGGATCGATAAAGACGCGACCTGACCTGGAGAGGTCCAAGAAGGGCGCCGCGCGCAGGTTTCGCCTGTCGAGGTATCCGTCCAATTCCGAAGTCCTCTCTGCCTTACCCTCCGAGAAGAGGGACGAGTTTTCTCATCTGCTGCGGGTACATCCGAGGAGGAGTGCATCGGGGATAGTGGTCGTCACGGCATTCTCCGCTCCTTACGCCTGCCCCCACGGCACGTGCGTCTTCTGCCCCGGAGGGCCGAGGTGGGGTACGCCCCAGAGCTACCTTCCCGGCAGCCCGGGGATGAAGACAGCGCTCAGGCTGGGCTTCGACCCGTCCGGTCAGGTGAGAGCGTCGCTCGAGAAGTACACTAGCAACGGGCACGACGTCAGCAAAGTCGAGGCGATAATCGAAGGGGGCACGTTCATCGCAGTGCCCGAAGACTATCAGGAGGGGTTCGTAAGGGGGGTCTACGAAGGGCTGAACGGCTCGACGTCGGGAAGCCTGGAGGCTGCGCAGGTCTCGAACGAGAACGCGTCGAGCAGGTGTGTCGGTCTCACGCTCGAAACGAAACCAGATTGGTGCAGGCCGAGAGACGTCGACCTGATGTTGAGCTACGGCATAACGAGGCTCGAGATAGGCGTGCAGGCTCTGCGGAACGAGGTCCTGAAGAGGAGCAACCGAGGCCACACAGTTGAAGACACTCTGAAAGCGTTCCGAGTCGCGAGGGACGCGGGTCTCAAGGTCACGGCTCACATGATGCCGGGTCTTCCGGGTTCGGACTACGACTCCGACCTCGCCGACTTCAAGAGACTCTTCGAAGACGAGATGCTGAAGCCGGACATGATGAAGGTCTACCCGACACTGGTGGTCCCGGGCACAGCGCTCGAACGGTTGCACTCTTCAGGGCAGTACCGGCCGTACGACCTCGAGACTGTCGTCGAGCTCCTCAGCGAGATGAAGAGGTTCGTCCCATCGTGGCACAGGATCATGAGAATCCAGAGAGAGATACCCGCTTACGAGATATCGGGAGGAGTCAAAGAAGGGAATCTCAGGGAGCTGGTGCTGACGCGCGCGAAGGTCAAAGGGATCGCCTGTTCATGCATCAGGTGCAGGGAGGTGGCGCTTGGCGACCCTGCGACCCTCGGCGAAGACGACGAGCTCGTTTTCAGGTCTGAGAGATACGCGGCGTCGGATGGCGAGGAGTTCTTCGGTTCTTTCCATTATTCGAGGAGCGGGAGGATAGCCGGTTTCGTCCGCCTCCGCCTTCCTTCGGCGGATGCCCACAGGCCCGAGGCTGCAGGGTCGTGCCTGCTCAGGGAGCTCCGGGTGTACGGCAGGGTTGTCCCCTTCGGCGCAAGGGATGGACGGGCATTCCAGCACAGAGGCTTGGGCGGGGCTTTGATGTCGGAAGCGGAGGCGGCCGCTCTCGAGTACGGCGCGAGGCGGGTTGTCGTCACGAGCGCGGTGGGGACCAGGAACTACTACAGACGACTGGGGTACGAGCGCCTGGGCCCATACATGGCCAAGGTGCTGAGTACCCGGTAGAGTCGCACTTGAAGCTCCTCACCTGCGAATTCCCTGACGATCTTCTCTATCTTCCCGAAGAGGGCCTCTGGGCGAGGCGGGATGGAGGCTTGATCGTCCTGGGTCTGGACTCCACACTCGTTTGGCTGTCGGGACGGTTCACGAAGGTCGGTTTCAAGCCAACGGGGTCAGCGCTCAAGCGAGGTGAAAGCTGCGGTTGGGTCGAGGGCCTAAAGCGCTTTGACGTGGTGAGGGCGCCCTTTCCATGCACGCTCATCGAGGCCAACCAAATGCTCTCACAGGACCCTAGGATACTCAACAAGGACCCGTACGGGCTGGGGTGGTTCGTTCGCGTCTCGCCCGCAGAAGATGCGGCCGGTCTCTTGACGCTGCCAGAGGCAGCCCGCCAGATAGAGTCCAGGTTGAAACAGCTGGGCGTCAGGTGCTTCGCCGAGTTCCCGGACGAGGAGCTTGTTGAGGTGGGGGTCGAGTGCTCTGCCGTCCTCACCATGCTCGGTGAGCGCCTCTCTGCCCTGCCTAAGGGCTCCGTCATACATCTGGTATCGGACGACCCCAGCGCCGAGCTGGAGATGGTCCGCTGGTCCGCGGAGACAGGCAACCCACTCTTGGAGCACAGAAAGGAAGGTGAGCTCCACCACTTTCTATTGAAGAGAGGTTAGCGCGTCACTTCTCGATCGGATAACGTACAGAGTTGCCCCACTCGGTCCACGACCCGTCGTAGTTGCGTACGTCTGGATATCCGAGAAGGTACTTCAGCACGTACCATGTGAACGACGACCTTTCGCCGATCCTGCAATAGGTTATGACCTCGGCCTCTGGCTTGACGCCCTTCGAAGAGTAGACCTGCTCGAGCTGATCCCTCGTCTTGAACGTGCCATCGGCGTCGTTCACAGCCTGAGCCCATGGAATGTTGATCGCGGTCGGGATGTGTCCACCCCTCTGCGCGTGTTCCGTCGGATACTCAGGAGGCGCGAGGATTTCTCCGCTGAACTCCTTGGGGCCTCTCACGTCGACCAGCACCTTGTGAGGCTTTCCGATCGACTCCCTGACGTGGTCCTTGTACGCCCTTATCGACTCGTCGGGAGAAGACGCGACGAAACTGGTCTTCGGGTAAGTGGGGACTTCCTTGTCGATCGGCTTGTCTTCTAGAAGCCACTTCTTGCGGCCTCCGTTCATCAGCCGGACGTCCTTCACCCCGTAGTACTTCAGGTCCCAGAAGGCGTAAGCAGCGAACCAGTTGTTGAAGTCGCCGTAGAGTATCAGCGTGGTGTCCGGTCCGACTCCGTTCCTCGAGAGTATCTCCTCTGCCTGGGCCTTGGAGAGTATGTCGCGAGCGACCGGGTCGTTCATGTCCTTCTTCCAGTCTAGGAGGACTGCGCCGGGGATGTGTCCCAAGGCATAGTTGGCCGCAGGGTCGTAGTCAACTTCAGCGATTCTGACTTTCGGGTCTTTCAGATGCTGGGCGACCCAGTTGGTGTCGACCAGTGTAGTCGGGTCGTGATACGTCTCGGTGGCTGCAGATTGTGACATGTTATAACATATGTTATGAGGCCTATTTAGCGCTTGCCGTATTACTTCAATCGGTATTACCTGCATACTCCATTAGAAATCACATGAATGTCATCTACAGGAATCCATGCATAGACTAGAATTACGGCTAAGGGCTCACAAGATGCTGCCCAGATTATTGGCAGCTCAATTAGAATGAGTCTATCAGAATGTCAGAGTCGTTTGTCAATGGCGTTTCTTTGTTGGTTTCCCTTCTTAACAAGATTGGAGAATTGTCGGATGCTTACTAGTTGAGCACGCGATCTAGAGGAGGGACGCGTCCGCTCGAGCGCTGAGATCAAAACTCGTTGTGAACGAAGACTCTCTTTCATAGAAAAGCCCCCGCTCTTCGCGGGCAACTCTTAAGACCAAAGTGTCACGAACGACTGAGCCATGTCAGCGAAGGGAGGCTACAGGGGTAGTTCGCTCGCCTTCCTCGAGAAGATAGAGGCCGAAGTGGGAGACGGGCTGGAGCTCAATACTGGATGGGGAACTGTCCACGGAACGCTCGTCCCTCGATACCAGTACGACGACGAGTCGCACATAGTCGTTAAGCTCTCGAGCGGGTACAACATCGGGCTGGACGTCTCCAAGCTCGAGGGCGGCAGGGTCGTCTCGAAGGGAGAAGTCCCCACGTTCAGAGCGCCGCCGGCGGGCCGAGCCTCTCCTGACCTGCCGAGGGTCGCGCTACTGAGCACGGGAGGTACGATCGCGAGCAGGGTTGACTACAGGACCGGAGCGGTCCACCCCGTCGTCTCCGCTTCAGAGTTGAACTCGCTCGTCCCCGAACTCTTCGAGATAGCGGGGGTCGAGCCCGAGATTCTGATGAGCGTGCTCAGCGAGAACCTCCAGCCAAAAGACTGGACGGCGATCGCGACGAGGGTCGCTCGCTCGGTGGAGGATGGCGTGGCGGGCGTGGTGGTCACGCAGGGGACGGACACCCTCGGGTACACCGCCGCCGCGTTGAGCTTTGCCCTGAAGGGCGTCCCGGTGCCTGTGGTCATAACGGGGGCGCAGAGGTCGTCCGACAGACCGTCATCTGATGCTTTCCTAAACCTGACGGCTTCCGTCTCTATCGCCTCAACGGCTGGCTTCTCAGGAGTCTACGTCGCGATGCACGACGATTCCAGTGACGGGCTGGTGGCCTTCACAGAGGGACTAGGGTGCGGAAGGACCACACCAGCGAGAGGGGGGCGTTCGAGTCAGTGGGGGTCCAGCCTGCGGCTCTCTGGAGGAGAGATGGTCTCGTCGATGTCGATCCTTCCCTGCCCAAGCGCGGGCAGAAGGGTTTCGAGTCGAAGCCGGGCTTTAGCGCTGACGCCGCGCTCGTGAAGTTCTACCCCGGGATGTCGGTCTCCTTTCTCGAGGGAGCGGTCGGTGCGGAGACGAAGGCCTTGGTGATAGAAGGGACGGGGATGGGGCACGTTAGCGAGCCTCTAGTCGCCTTCCTCAAGAAGTTCGTTGCGTCGGGGGGCCTTGTCTTCATGACATCTCAGTGCTTGAAAGGGAGAGTGGATCTGAACGTCTACGAGACCGGGAGGGACCTGAAGGCGGCAGGGGTAGTCCCACTGGAGGACATGCTCCCCGAGACAGCTCTAGTCAAGGCCATGTGGTCTCTGGCTAACGGGAAGAACGCCGCTGAGGTGACGCGTCTGATGGCTTCCGTCATCGCGGGCGAGACTACGGCGAGGAGCCTCGGGTAGGGACGAGTTGGAACTTCCGTTCGACGCAAAAAAAGTCCGACTGAGGGTCGGCTTGGAGGTACATCAGCAGCTCGCATCGCACACCAAGCTCTTCTGTTCCTGTCCCATCGTGAAGACCGACGAATTTCCTTACTCCTTCTCCAGGAGGTTGAGACCCGCCCAGAGCGAACTGGGGAGGGTGGACTCGGCGGTGTCGTTCGAGTTCGAAACGGGGAAGCAGAGCGTCTACAGGTGGAACCCAGAATCTTCCTGTCTCGTCGACGCGGACGAGGAACCCCCCCACGAGCTGAATTCCGATGCGAGGGAGACCGCCCTCGTCGTGGCCACGATGCTTCACGCCGCCTTGGTCGACGAGATACACATCATGCGAAAGCTCGTGATAGACGGCTCAAACACGAGCGGCTTCCAGCGCACCGCGGTCGTCGCGCTGGGGGGCTCCATGGAAGCGGGTGGCGTCCGGGTAGGAGTCCAGACCGTGACCCTCGAGGAGGACGCGGCCAGGATACTGGGGGAGGACGATTCATCGCGCTACTTCGCCCTCGACAGGCTCGGGGTGCCACTGGTCGAGATCGCGCTCGAGACCGTGACAGGACCTCCGGAGCTCGTCGAAGCGGTCGCCCTCTCTCTCGGCAGGGCTCTGCGAGCAACCGGTAGGGTCGAGAGGGGTCTGGGGACGATCAGGCAGGACCTCAACGTCTCCGTGATGGGAGGCGGCGTCGTGGAGGTAAAGGGCGTCCAGAAACTCAACCTGATACAGAAAGTGGTGGTCTACGAAGCGACGAGGCAGATGTCGCTCTCAAGAATTGCGCAAGAGCTCGCAAAGCGGGGCGTGATGGCCGCAGAGTGCACTCGGAAGGACGTCTCGGGCCTCGCTCGGAGTTTCTCAGCGAAGACGATTCGGGAGCAGCTGGACGGCGGCGGGAAGGTGCTCTGTATCTCGGCGAAGGGGTTCGCGGGGCTGCTGGGGATGGAACCCTATCCTGGCTTCAGGCTCGGCAGGGAGCTCGCAGAGGTCGCAAGGGCTTACTCACTGGGCGGCATAATCCATTCCGACGAGTTCGCAAGGCAGGGTATCACTCCCGAGGAAGGTCGCTCCCTAGGGGCAGAACTCAGGTCGGACGAGCGTGATGCTCTGATTCTCGTCGCAGGCCCCGCGTCGGCGGTTGACGCGGTTGCTCCCAGACTGATCGCGAGACTGGAGAGCGCCGTGAAGGGGGTCCCTCCAGAGACTCGCTCCGCGACTCCCGACGGGGAGACGAGGTACATGAGGCCGCGACCGGGTGCACAGCGAATGTACCCCGAGACCGACGTCCCAGAGACCGTACTGGACGCGGACACCAGGGAGGCGGTCAAGAGAATGCTCCCTTCGCCATGGGAGGAGACCGTCGCCTCGCTGAGGTCGAAGTACTCGCTGAGCGAGGACGTAGCCCTGAGAATCTTCGACTCCGGGCTGTCGGATGACTTCGAAGCCACTTGCGAGAGATACCACAAGACGGCTCCCTCGGTGGTCGCCTGGGCGATGCTCGAACTTCCATCCCACCTCGCAAGGGAGCTGAGGGTCAACGAGGATGATGCGCTGAGCGCGAGCCTTGCGGTCCTGGAGGAGGTGGACAGGGGAGGCGTGACCAGGGAGGCCGCCTTCGATGTGGCAAAGGCCCTCGCCACGGGGAAGGAGCGAACCGTCTCCGATGCCGTGCGATCTCTGGGACTCGGTCCCATCAGCGAGGATGAACTGAGAGAGATAGTGGACGGGGTGGTCAGGAAAGAGGGCGAGCTCATCGCGGCGAAGGGAGATTCAGCCTTCTCTCCCCTGATGGGAGAGGTCATGAAACTGGCCAGAGGCCGCGCAGACGGAAAGACGGTCAGCAGGCTGCTGCGTGATCGCCTGGCTAAGAAGTAGGGTCGGACGTCGGCCGGTCAATCGTCTGGGCCTTGCGGCTCCTGTGCGACCGGATCGTCAGGAGAGAGAGAACGGCGACGAAGGTCGCGACGAGGACAACGCCGGCCCTGACCCAATCGGAGGCAGGTGTTGTGGGAGGGTCTGCGTTCGCTTGTGACTCGAGCGAGAATGGAGAGATCTTCTGGGCGAGTTCCGGCAGCGTCGAGTTCTTTGACGATGACGTCGGGGGTTCTGCCGAGCCAGATCCGGCGCTCCCGGACCCGTTCTGTGCGATGGGGTAGAAGCAACAACCTGACTGCTGGTACCTGAGGGTGACGTTCGCGTTGCTCTCGGGTGGGATTATCAGGGCAGACCCTGACAGCTCCACGTACGCGGGAGACCAGGTGACGGTGACGTTGATCTTCTGTCCGCCGACCGTTGTGGTGATCGTGGTCTCGGATTGCTGGAGGTTGATCGGCACCGTGTCGTAGACGTTGATCTCCACAGGAGCTCTTGGGACCGTGAGGGTCGCGGTTCCATCGTGTCCTGTCGTGTTGCTCATCGTTAATCCTAGGGAGAATGGGATCTGCCCACCGACGACAGAAGCCGATACAGAGGCTCCCTGAACGTAGGTCCCGTTGACGAACTCTGCTGTCACGGAGACTTCGGTGCTCGATGTGGCAGTAGCATTCAGGGTGTCGATGGTTATTGTAGTCGGACCGGTCACCTGCAAGAAGGAATAGCCGTATTCGCCCTGCGCGGGCGCGGGCTGGTACGGGAGCGAAACCACCGCGCTGTCCAGGGGGACGCCAACGCAGACTCCGCAAGGGCTGTACACTTGGTCCTGATAGGCGCTCGCCGTGATCAGGTAGCCTCCCGTGGGAAGCTCTAGCCCAGCGGCGCCATAGTCGGACTGTGAGTAGGCGACAAGCGAGCCGGTGGTGTTGTACGCCGTCACGACGTATTGGTAGTCAGCCAGCGGCTCGCTTGCCTGGACGAAGACTTGGACGCTGTTGAGCTGGACGGAGGCGGAAGCCAGACCCGACGTCGCAATCCCCGTCAAGACCGCGAGACCCAGGACAGCGGATGCGAAGACAAGCAGTGACCTCTTCCTCCAGTGCGAACCCCTTGCTCCTTGCGACATGCTTCTTCAGAGCACCCTATCTAGCGGGGGCGAGTTAGCTCTAGGGCTCCGAACGGGCTGTTCTCGTGGCCAGAACGGGGTCGTCGGCCGGGCAGCACCCTCAAAAGGCGTAAATCGCTCACGGGGGTCGGTCTCGCAGACCTTGTCAGACGCAGACAAGATAATCCAGGAGACACCCGTCGCTCATCATCAGAATGAGAGCAGGAGGCTCAGTTTCCTGCTGTACGAGGCGTTGTACGGGCCCAAGGTCTTCGTTCAGACGGTCTACAGACAGCTGATACTTCTGGGGGTGATGTTCGCTACGGGCGCAGGGGTGTTCGCATACTTCGAGAAGCTCCCGCCGCTCGCGGCGTTGCTCGCATCCGTCTCGACGATCACCACTATCGGGCTCTACGTCCCGAACGGGGGCAACTTCGTGACCTTGAACCACACGGAAGCAATCCTTCTAATAGTGATGATTGTCGTTTCTGTAGGAGCCGGGGCGTCGATTGTCCAGAGCACCGTCTCGAGCGTGGTGAACGGAGACTTGGCAAAGGGGGAGGTCGAGAAGAGACTGATCAAGAAGCTGAAGGGGCACGTGATAATATTCGGCTACGGCCATCTCGGAAAGTACGTGGCGGAGAAGCTGGAGGAGCTGCGCCTGGATTACGTCGTGGTGACGCGAAATCCGGAGCTCTACGCCTCTCTTCTCTCGAGGGAGGTCTTCGCCGTGAAGGAGATAGAGTCTCGCCCCGTCGACGCCCTGAAAGAAGCCGGGATAGAGAGGGCTGGCACCGTGATAGTCTCCCACAACGAGGACCCGGACAACATGATGATAGTGCTAAGCGCCCGGAAGCTCCGGCCTGACATCAGGATAGTCAGCGTGGTGAACGACACCAACCTGATAGAGACCGCCAAGACGGCAGGAGCGGACGTCGTGATACCCGCATCCGTGACCGTGGGGCACCTGCTCGCCCTCTCCGCTGTAACGAAGGACCTCGTCGGCGTCGTCTTCTCAGAGAAGATCGGGACGAAGGAGATAGCCCAGTTCTCCGTCTTCAAGACGTCTAAGCTGATCGGGAAGGGGATGCAGGAGGTCTCCAAGTTGGCGATGGTGATCGGCGTCGTAAGAGACGACGACGTAATCAAGGAGATCTTCGACCCGGCGTTCAGGCTCAAGGAAGGGGACACCGTTCTTGTCCTCGGAGACCCCTCCAGCCTTCATGAGCTCGAGGAAGAGGCGAAGGCGGTATGACTTCGGAGCCAGACGTCACGCTCTTTGATTTTGGAATGATTTGTTATCGATTTTGGAGGCATCTCGGAAATCCGCTAAATACGGACTTCCGGATGAAGTGCTAAATGAGCAGGACGCTTTTAGTCCTCAGCACGATCCTTGTCGTCGTTGGGCTCCTAGTGGTGCTCTACGCCGACCCGGTGATCAGGCCGGCGACACCCAGGACTGGGCCGGGAGGACTCTTCGGAGGAGGAAACTCGACCCGGAGCACGACGTTCACGTTTCCGGGCGGCTTCGGGAACTTCACTTTCAGCAGGACGTTCACCGGGATTGCGTCCGGCTCCTCGGTGGCCGTAATCACGAACGACAGCAAGCTCGAGAGCTATCTCGGGTTCGGGCTGATCGCGGTGGGGATACTGCTCGAGGTCTTCAGCATCTTTCTCTGGCAGACGCCCGCGCCAGCTCCGGCGAAACCGGTGGTCTGATTGGCGGAGTTCCGGGAGGGAAACGCGATAGAGGTGGTCGACCTCGTCAAGAAGTACGGGGAGGGGGAGGAGTCCACGATGGCCCTCAACGGCGTCAGCTTCACGGTGAGGAGGGGTGAGTTCGTCGCGATCGCGGGGCCCTCGGGCTCCGGAAAGAGCACTCTTCTGAACCAGATAGGCGCGCTCGACCGCCCTTCAAAGGGCAAGATACTGCTTGACGGCGTAGACATCTCCGCGCTATCGAGCACCGAGCTCGCGAACGTCCGGAACCAGAAGATAGGGTTCGTCTTCCAGGACTTCAACCTGATCCAGAGGATGAGCGTCGTGGAGAACGTGGAGCTTCCTCTCTCCATCAGCAACGTCCCTCCGAAGGAGAGGAGGCAGAGAGCCATGTCGCTGCTAGACAGGTTCGGAATCGCCTCAAAGGCGAAGCAAGTCCCGAGCAAGCTCAGCGGTGGCCAGAGGCAGAGGGTGGCGGTGGCCCGTGCGCTGTCGAACGACCCGGAGATAATCCTCGCCGACGAGCCGACAGGGAACCTGGACTCACAGAACGCCTCGCTGACGATGAACTTTCTCGAGAGACTATCCACAGAGTTCGGCAAGACGCTGGTGGTCGTGAGCCACGACCCGGAGGTCTCGAGGAGGGCTGAGAGGGCGATAATGATGAAGGACGGGAGGGTGGAGACGATAGTTGAGAACTGAAAGGTTGAGGTATCCTGGCGCGCTAGCCGCGCTGTTCGTCCTCGCACTGATCGTCTTCGGCGGGACCGTCTACGCGGCGGGGGGAGGTTCAGGCACGACGACCACTATCTGCCAGCCCTCGCCTACGCCCTTCTCCGTGACGGGAGTCGTTTGGGGGACGCCGGGCGATGAAGTTGGTGCGGGACCAGGCGAGCTCGACGTGCCGTTGACGGTCAGCCTCCTCTATGCCGGGCCCTGCGCTTCGACGGCGGCGAGCTTTACTCTCGGACTCTCCGGACAGTTCTCGGGAACGAACGGGGAAGCGAACCAGACCGACTACCAGGTCAACCTGGCTGCCGACAGCGCCTTCAGCGAGACGTACTACGTGAACATCGGTTCTGACGCCGCGCTCGGCGTCTACACGTTCCCCCTCACCATAGGGTACAACACCAGCACCTACCTCGGTCTCTTCTACCAGACGCTGGACGCGACTGTTGCCCTCAAGGGCACCTCGGCTCTCGACTTCTCGGTCGCCTCGCACGAGCTGCTAGGCGGCCAAGTCAACGACGTCGGCGTAACCGTCCTGAATTCGGGCACAGGGAACGCTTCCGCCATCGAGCCTTCGGTAAGCGCTCCTGCCGAGGTCGCCGTGCTGAATTCGTTGTCGGACGTGCAGAGCCTCGCTCCAGGAACCAATGAAACACAGACCCTTGACCTCTTCGTCCCTGCCTCTCTCGCAGGGTCATCGGTCTCACTCTCGTTCGCGGCCGACTACTTCGACGCCTACTCCGTATCTAGGTCGAGCTCAGAAACGCTCGGCTTTTTCGTCACCAGCCCCGCCCCGTCGACACCGTACCAGTTCCTCGGCGCTTCTTGGGGTTCTGCTGACCCATTCCCGTCGTCCGGAGACCAGAACGTGCCGCTCGACCTCTCGTTTGAATATGTGGGTACCGGTCAGGTCACAGACCTTGAAGCCACGCTCTTGCTGCCTCAGGGCCTTTCGGGCCAAGTCGGAGGTAGGTATGCCTCGGCCTATCTTGCATCCGCTTCTCCCGACCAGGTCATGTCCTTCGTCTTCTACATAGACATCGCGCCAAACGCTACTCTTGGAACTACGGCCGCTACGGTGTCGGTGACCGCCCTCTCTGCCGGGGGGAGCAGCCTCGCACAATCGGCCGCCCTCACCCTTCCGTCGGTGGGAGCCAGGACCTCTCCGTTCGTCCTCGAGACCGCGGAGTGGGGAACGGCGAACTCTTCCCCCTTGCCTGGAGAGAACGGGGTCGAGCTGCAGGTCAGCCTCGAGTACGCAGGGAGCGCGACGTCCAATGATATAGCCGCCGTTGTCGACCTCCCTTCAGGGTTCACCGCACAAGGCGGTGGCGCGTCGGCCGTCGCCTTGTCGCAGGGAGCTTCGCCCTACGGTTCGGTGCAGCTCACCTTCTACCTCGACCTTGCCTCGAACCTCGCGCTCGGCACCTACTCCTTCCCGCTAACCATCTACTGGTCAACGGCTTTCGCATCAGGCCTCAACGAGAGCTTGACCGCGACCCCTCCCACCCTCGGGCAGAGCTCCTCGGCTGTCTCCGACCTCCTCTCCGTGTCCGAAGGTAACGGTACGCTCGTGGCCGGTATCGCGTCGACGGTCTCCTTCAGCGTCAGGAACGTGGGCAGCGGCACGGTCTACACGCCCGAAGTCTCCTTGGACCTGCCATCGCCTCTAGTCGTCCTGGGCGCGTCAACGGGCGGCACATCCTCCCTCGCTCCGGGTCAGTCAGCCACCTTCACGGCGACGGTCTCAGCCACCCCGAGCTCGACTCCGGGAGTCTATGGAGGCACGCTGACTGTGACATACGCCGACCAGAGCGGGACGCAGCACGCGCAGACAGTACCCGTCGGTTTCACCCTCACGGGCCAGGTGGCCTTCGTGCTCCAGGACGTCGACGTGGTCCAGAGTTCAACGTCGCTGACTGTGAGCGGCTCGGTCTTGGACGAGGGTAGCGCGTCGGCATACTATGCTCAAGTCACAGGCTCCGTCAAGGGATCGAGTGGGAGCGCCCCTGCTTACTACTTGGGCGAGGTCGACCCCAACACGCCCACTCCTTTCACGATAACCGTCCCCTACACAGCTGGAGCGAGGGGCGGCAACGCGGTGATACTCGTGTCGGTCGACTACAAGGACAGCTTCGGGAACAACAAGACCTCGACGATATCGTACCCTCAGGCCATCGAGTCGTCCTCTCAGCTCAACACGGAGACGAGCACGGCTGTCTCGAGCAGCGGCCCTGGAGGGCTGGTCACGGAGGCGGTGCTCTTCTTGGTGGTGGGAGCTTTCGTGGTGATCGCAGTCGTGGGCACCGTCATGGTGAGAAGACGGAGGGCAGCCATGAACCCCGAGAAGGAGAAGAACGTAATCTGACCGGTGCCTCCACAGCTTGAAACTAGTCGACCTACTCAAGTTCTCATCGCGCGCACTCCGGGAGAGAAAGCTGAGGGCGGCTCTGACGATTATCGGGATAGTGATCGGTCCGGCCACTATAGTCTCGCTGGTAAGCGCGACACAGGGTTACAGCAACGCGGCCACATCGCGCTTCCAGGACCTCGGGGCGACGACCCTCTTCCTGACCTCAGTGGGGCGTTCGTTCACCTTCGACGCTCAGACGGTCTCAGAGGCAGAGGGGCTCGCTGGCGTCGCCTTCGTCGTCCCCTACAACGAGCTCTCAGGGACCGTCACGCAAGGGGGAGAGACGGTGAGCGTCTCCGTTCTATCGCTGAACCTGACCCAGCTGAGCCACATCTTCCCCGCGCTCGACCTACAGCAGGGCAGCCTCCCGGCTGCCTCCGACACCATAGGCGCGGCAATCGGCAACTCTGTCGCTTACCCCGACATCAGCGGGGCGAGCAACCTGACCCTCAACGAGGTCCTCACCGTCTCGAACGTAAGGACCATGAGCTTCGCCTTCTTCGGCGCTGGCCTCGGGGCTGCGGGTTCTAGCTCGACCGGGAGCACCGACAGGTCATTCGTGATAACGGGGATCTACGGGTCCTTCGGGCAGGGGTTCGGTTTCAACCCCGACGACTCCGTCTTCATCTCTTCCGCTGCGGGCGAGCAGATAACGCACAGCACCTCCTACACGGGGATGGTTGTGATCGCTACGACCGCGAGCGCCGTGTCGACGGTTGAAACGGAGCTGACGGACACATATGGTCAAAATGTCAGAGTGACATCAGTGACGTCGCTCCTATCTACCATCCAGTCGATCACACAGGGTTCGACGACGCTGCTCGAGGCCGTCGGAGGGACCTCGATCCTGGTGGCGTTCATCGGGATAATGACCACCATGCTGACGTCCGTCCTTGAGAGGACGACAGAGATAGGCGTGTTGAAGGCCTTGGGGGCAACGAGCCGGTCGATACTCGCGATGTTCATCGCCGAGGCGTCCGTGACGGGGCTGGTTGGAGGGATCATTGGGGCCACGGCGGGCGCGATACTCTCCTTCTTCGTCATCTCCGCTCTTAGGGGTTCGGTGGGGATACCCGGCGGAGCCGCCGGGGGGACGACGCGCCTCGCGGGCGCCGGTGGCGCCGGCTTCTCTGCCTTTGGAGGACCCGGGGCGTCAAGCGCTTCTTCGACCACCTTGAACATAACGCCCGCGATTACCCCTGAACTGATCGTTGTCGCGATCCTGATTGCAACGGCCGTCGGCACGCTCGGTGGGCTTCTCCCGGCGTGGAGGGCTTCCAGGCTCACTCCGACGGAGGCACTGCACAAGTCTTAGCTGCAGGCCATCCTATCGCTAATCCTCGCAGAAACGGCTGCAAGGTGCGTCTGCGCGACGGTAGGGCGCTTGGTGGTCGACGGCGGAGTTCTCAGCCGGCCGCGCTCACGGTGGCTTCGGCCTCTTGTTGCACTTGTGAGATGAATGCGTTCGAGGCTGTGTACACGAACTCTCCATCGGGCGCTTTGAACCTGCGTATCTTGGATGTCTTGGCCAGCCTCAGAAGCGCGACCGCGACTGACTGCTTCGGGTAGTTCAGCCCATACGATTGCAGAGCCTCCCTGACGTCGGACAGCTTTCTGCTGTCTCTCCCCCAGGGGTCTCCGAAGAACTTGCCGATCACCTCGGAGAGGGAGTCACTCTTCTCGATAATAACTGTCGGGAGTGCTTGCTGTCCTCCCCTGGCCTCGAACTCGAGCTGAGGCGTCCGCTCCGCGCGTGGCTCTCTCTCCCGGGTTTCAACCGCGTCAACAGAGAGCTTCTTGATGATCTCAGGTATCAGCCCTATCGCCTCCGCGAGGTGCTCAGGGTCAGACTCGACCTCCGCCTCGGCGGCCCCCAACCTCACCCTGACCTTCACGTTCCCGTCCACTCTCCATGAGCCCTCTGTGGATTTAAGGCTAGACGTGGCTGAAAGTGTTGTGTTCAGATCGGGAGCCTAAAGTCCTCCCTCACGGTGGAGAGGACGACGTGCGAATTCGTCCTTTCGACCGTCTGCATCGCGAGAAGGCTCTTGGTGAAGTGGCTAAGCCTCTCCCTGTCGGGAAACTTTGCAATCACGATCGCGTCGAGCTCGCCAGTCACGTCATAGACCGCGCACACGCCGGGCAGCCTGGCCACCTCGGACTCCATCTCGGCCAGTTTGCCCTTCGACGCGGAGACCTCGGTGACGACGGCGAGCTCGAAACCCAGCTTCTGCAGGTCGAGGTTTGCGGCGTAGCCCTTGATTATTCCTGCGCGCTCCATCCTCCCGACCCGACTAGTCACTGTGGAAGTTGCGACGCGGAGTTCCCTCGCGACCTGTCGGGCAGAGGAGCGTCCGTCCGAAAGGAGGAGCCGTAGGATCTTCAGGTCCGTATCGTCGAGAGACGGTTGTCCATCCTTGACGGACCTCGACGGGTCGTGCGATGGACGTTCGTATCGTTTTTCTTTACCATGGCTCATGTACGTCCAGTCCGAAATCCAGGAACCTTATATTCGTTCTCCTTCGAGCTTCATTCCATGGTATTCAACGTGACTAAGGACGGAAAGTTCGTGAAAAGGACGTTCACCCCCGATCAGGTGATGGCGTCGCTCAAGAACGACGGAGTGAAGTTTGTGGACCTGCAGTTCACAGACGTGCCTGGGAGGTTCAAGCACGTGACCCTCCCGACTGAGATGATGGAACAGGGCTTCTTCAAGGATGGTGTCGCGAAGCTGGATGGTTCATCAGTGAAGGGCTTCGTGGGCATCCACGAGTCGGACATGCTTCTGGTGCCAGACGCCTCCTCGTGGGGGATGGTCCCATGGACGGAGGGCGAGTTCAAGACGGGGAGGCTGATCTGCGACGTCAGGGCAGGGTTCGGAGCGGGAAGGTTTTCACGAGACCCCAGGTTCATCGCTCAGAAGGCGGAAGCAGCGATCAGGTCGGAGGGGTTCACGGAATCGATGTGGGGCCCGGAGGTTGAGTTCTTCGTCTTCGAGAGCGCCACGTGGGAGGCGAACAGCGCGTTCAGGTCCGGGTTCGAGATATCCTCCGTCGAGGCTGCCACCGATTCGAGGGGGACCAACTTCCCGATAAGATTCAAGGACGGTTACTATCCCGCGGCGCCGGTCGACACTCTCGACTCCTACAGGGCGGAGTGCGTCAACCACATGAGGGACGGCTTCGGTATACTCTCGAACGCGCACCATCACGAGGTCGCGACCGCAGGGCAGTGCGAGATAGACATCTACAGGGATGAGCTCGTGACTATGGCTGACAGCGTCATGACGTACAAGTACGTGACGAAGAACGTCGCCAGCAGGAGAGGGATGATCGCGTCGACGATGCCCAAGCCCATCTTCGGGGACAACGCAGTGGGGATGCACACCCACTCTAGCCTGTGGAAGGCGGGGAGGAACGCCTTCTTCGACCCCGCGGACGCGTACGCGGAGATCAGCCAGACTGCCAGGTATTACGTCGGAGGCATTCTCGAGCACAGCAGAGCCCTCTGCGCCATAACGAACCCCACCACCAACTCCTACCACAGGCTCGTGCCCGGCTACGAAGCGCCCGTCTACATAGCCTGGAGCAAGGCGAACCGTTCTGCTAACGTGAGGATCCCGGCGTACGAGAAGGGCTCAGAAGGAAGCAAGCGCGTGGAGTTCAGGACACCCGACCCGTCCTGTAACCCCTACCTCGCGATGTCGGCCATCGCGGCGGCCGGACTCGACGGGTTGAGGAAGAAGACTGACCCGGGCGACCCCGTGGACGAAGACATCTACGAGCTGACTCCCGAGAAGAGGAGAGGCCTGAAAGTCGGCGAACTGCCTGGGAGCCTCAAGGAGGCAGTAGAGAGCCTTCAGAGCGACAGGGCGTTCCTAGACGGAATATTCAGCTCCGACCTCCTGGAGGTCATGATGGAGCTCGAAATGGAGGCGTACAGGGCCGTCTCTGCTCGACCGCATCCGTACGAGTTCTACATCTACTTCGATATTTGATTAGATGTCTGAGTAGATATAAAACTCGTTTCAAAAGCCCTTGCGCACTGCAGTCTGGCCAAAGTGTGCTCCGCTGTCTCTGGGGCCAGTGAGCTTCGACCGCTCATCTAGATTGCCCCCCTAATGTGCCGTGACTCGGCGAACTGTCTTAGTAACCGATAGAAGGTTTTTTGTGCACGAACTCATTCCCTTCCACCTGTTTAAGCATGAAATCAGCGACATCTGCCCTGGATATCCCTGACGCCAAGCTGAGAGGAATGTGCTCACCGGCACGGTAAATCCCTCTCCTGGGTCCGTCGGTGAGCCTGGGCGGTCGCACGATGACCCAGTCGAGGGTGCTCTTCTCCACGTAATCCTCTAGCATGTCCTTGGCTCTGTATCCAGCCCTTAGCAGGAGACCCGTGACGAAGTACCGGTCGAGAACCGAGATCTCCCTAGCACTCTCTCCAGCGCCGAACGCCGACTGAACGATTAGTCGCTTGACCTTGTTCTTCTCCATCGCATCCACGATGTTCTTCGTACCGGCGAACGTAGCCAGCCCACCTGAGGAACTCCTACCGAGCGCGCTCAATACAGCGTCATTTCCCAAGATGGCTTTCTCGACATCTGCCTCGTCGAACGCATCGCCGCTCACAGTACTGACGTCTGTGCGCCCTTCGAATGCCTTGGTCGTATGGATGAAGGCAGTCACCTCATATCCGCGGCTGATAGCCCCCTCTACGACATTCCTTCCTGTCCTCCCCGCTGCGCCGAAGACGGCTATCTTCATGGTGGTCAGTAGTTTAGAAGTCCCTACTTAACGTAGGTTTTCTCGCCGACCAGCCTGTCTGCGGTTAGTGACAGGAAGTGTGGGACCGGTGAGATTCGTCGCTGCTTGTTGGTCAAGTAGTCTAGATGCGAGCTGACCGAGAAGCCGGTGTCGCTCTGAAAAAGTCTGGTTCGGGACAGACTATCAGCGTGCGTCAATTTTGAGGACTAGATTCTCATGTCATTTTCTCCCAGGCAAGGCATATATCCGTACCAGTGTGGAAGCGCGGAAGTTGCGTGGACAAATGTCCGTAAGCCTGAGGGCGAAAGGGCCTGGAAGCTCAAGAGCATTTCGATAGAGAAAAGGCAGACGCATTTGCGGGAAAGGTAGCAGCCGACACCACTGGCCTCCTTGTGACGGTATTGTCCAGCATAGGCGATCGTCTCGGTCTCTTCAAGAGCCTTGCGAGAGAGGGCCCCGCGACGAGCGTCGAGTTGGCTGAACGCACCCATGTGAATGAGAGGTACACCCTCGAATGGCTCAGAGCGATGACGAGCGCGGGGTATCTCGAATACGAACCCTCGAGTCATCGTTTCACCCTCCCAGCAGACCACGTTCCAGTGTTGGCAGAAGAAGGGGGTGAATCCTTCTTCGCTTGTGTACAGGAGGAGATGGTTGGATTTGCCGGACCGATCAATCAGCTGATGGAGGCATTCCGCAACGGAGGCGGTCTCAGCATGGACTCCTACGACCCGAGCACATGGGAAGGTCAGGCGCGGTTTGCCGTTACCTGGTTTGAACACCTGCTTGTGCCCGTTTGGCTTCAACTGATGCCAGAGGTGAAAGCCAAACTCGAAAGTGGGGCCCTCGTCGCAGATGTCGGCTGCGGCCAGGCAGGAGCGCTGATCAAGTTGGCACAGACCTATCCACGGTCGCAGTTCCGCGGCTACGACAATTTCGCTCCTGCACTGCAGAAGGCCAAGTCGAACGCTCGTGCCGCTGGAGTGTCCGACCGCGTCAGCTTCGAGCAGAAGGACGCTTCGGACGGGATGACCGAAAAGTACGATGTCATCACGACGTTCGACGTCGTACATGACACAGTTGACCCCCTGGGTCTCCTGCGGGCCATTCATGACGGACTCCGACCCGATGGGCGCTACGTCTGCGTGGAAGTCAACAGTTCAGACAGATTCGAGGAAAACATCGGAGCGCAGGGAGCGTTCCTATACAGCTGTAGCCTACTCTTCTGTTTGCCAACTTCGCTCGCAAACCTAGGGGCAGGACTAGGAACTGCCGGTTTGCCGGAGGCGACGATGCGCAAGATGTGTCACGAAGCTGGATTCACCACGATCAAACGCGTGCAAATGGATGATTCATTCAACGCACTGTACGAAATCGCACCATAGCGGCTCATTCACACTGCAAGACAGAGATTCCAGCCTGCCATTTGCTTCCATTCCCTTCGCTGGGGTCGTAGAGGACGTCAAATCGAATAAGCGTCTTTACTAGCGCGTTGTGGCAAATGCCTCCCATATGCTGACTCACCATTGGAGCAGATAGAGGCAGAACTCAAGCCCCAAGGGAGCTTCGACGTCTAGTCAGATGTCAAGGGCCAAGACTAAAGGAGCAATAGTCGGTCCAAACAGACGGCTACGTCTGTTGGTGCGGTCTTCTCAGAGAGCTCACTCCGTGATCATCGACCCTTGGCCGCCACCGTTGAATTGAATTCAAGAGCCAAATCAATCCAGTACTTCAGCTGGCTTTGAGATATGAGGTACTTCGCCTCGACGACGATGAATCCCTTGTATTCTCTTCCCTTCATCCTCATGGGCTGACATGCCTTTGTTCTGAGAAGCTCATCGTACATGCGAGGATCAACCCTGCACATGATCCTGGACGCCCTGGCGCTCATGAACATCCTTCCGTTCGCCATGAAAGCAACGCTGCCGAACATCTTCTTCTCCTTGACGCCCTCCACTCCGCTAAGGGCCAGGCGCGTCTTTAGAACTAGGTCAGCCCTTTGAGGGCGCAACACCGACCTAAGGCCTAGGCGCGAATTGCCAGAGGCCGACCGTGTTCCCTTCGGTGTCCTTGAAGTAGGCAATGTACCCCCTCGGTGGGCTTCCAAAAGGCGTCTTTCCTGTCAAGACCTTCCCACCTTCCTCGGAAATCCTCTTGAGAGTCTTCTCGATGTCCGCTACAGTTATGGTGACGAACGGATGTTGCAGCTCCTTGGTCCTCGTGATAATCGCGCCGTTGACCTCGAACGGCCGAGGTCCAAGGTCATCATCGTTAACCCTCTTCGTGAGGAGTCTCGTATAACGCACTCCGGGGATAGGGTTGAGCTCCCATCCAAAGACCTCGGTGTAGAACCTGAGGGCGCGGTCGTGGTCGTCGGCGGGAATCTCGAAGTGCTCGACTTTGTCCATGGCCCTCGAAGGTCAACAGGCTAGTTGAACTCTCTTCAATGACCATCAGGAAATTCACCGTCCTCGTTGACTTCAGGGAGCTACTCTTCTAGCTCGGGACCAGTAGAACTCAAAAAGGTCGTGGCACCACTCTCTGAAAATGGGGTCGGCTCCAGCGAAACCAGCTGCGAAGTCAATCCCTCCATAGGAGTCCGGGAAGCAGACGCCTGCCATGGACTCGTTCATGGCCATGGCGATCTTGACCTCAGGCAGGTAGACTATCTCGCTTTTAGGAAGAGAGGACCGCATCTGGGCTACAACTCTCTTGTCGATGTCAGGGAGACCTATCAGCCGAACCGGGACATCAGTGGAGAAGAAGGTCGGGCCTATCGTCGGGCCGACCACCATCGGTTGGTCTGAAATCAGCCAGACGTGCTCCTCGCCCGACGAGATGACCTTCTTGATTAGCTCGAGCACAGAGCTGAAGTGATGAACGTACTCGGCCCCAGAGAGCTCACCGATCCTCTCTAGGAACCCCTTGGGGAGGAAGGTCAGGTCGTGGGATAGAAAGTAGTCCCCGTTGGAGAGGAGAAATCTGGTCGATGGAAAGAGCCTGACGATTGCGCGTCCAAGGTCCGTCATCCCGAAGAGGCCATCGGAGTCTTTCTCGATCATGCCCGCCTCCGAGAGGCGGCTCAGGTGGCGCGAACACTCTTGGGGTGACGCATTGATTACCCGCGAGAGGTCCTTCAGCCTTCGCTTCTTTGTCGATAGCTCGGCGAGGAGGGCGAGCCTGTCCTCACTGGCGAGGTAAAATAGAACCTCGTGGAAGCCTGTCCTGACTTTCTTCTCGGAGGCCACTCCCCTTTGATGGGCCCAAGGCACTTTAAGGGATTCGCATTCAGGAGGAATCTCTCGAGCTGCGCTTCCTTTTCGAACGGCCGGTCCACCACTCTTTCTCCACGGGTGGACTGGGGCCCTGGGATTCGAATGAGAGCAGTAGCTTTCTGAGTAGATTCGCCAGTTGTTCCTGTTCTACCTCATTCAACACTGACAGCAACCTCCGCTCGTTCTCAAGGTGGACGGGGCCGACGCGCCTTGTCAGCTCGAGACCCTTTTCAGTGAGCTTTACCAAGAGTCCTCGTCGATCTTCGTGATTCACCACGCGGGTGATGAGGCCTCTTTTCTCGAGATTCTGTAGTCTGGTCGTTATGGCTCCTGATGTTCGCATCAACCCTCTGTACAAATCCGTAGGAGAGAGGCTGTACGGTGGGCCGGTTCTTCGCAAACTCGCGAGTATGTCCCAAGCCTCTCTGGTGAGTCCAAATTCTCCCAAAACGGACTCAACATAGACGTCGACGTAGGTCGCTGCTCTTCCCAGACGTGCAACTATGGATATGGGGGAGGTATCCCACTCGGGCGCCTCCTTCTTCCACTTCTCGCGGACCCTATCAACGTGATCACGCTCAGTTGATGCGTGTGGCATCGATAAGGCGTGTGTCTCAACATCAAGATAAGTTTAAGAATACCTTAACGTTAAGTTATTCGAGTGTCGGTCGGTGAGCTCGACAATGCCAACCCTGGTGTTAGTTCACGGAGCCTTCGTGGATGCATCGGGTTGGGAGGGAGTCTACCAAAAGTTGAAGAGTGATGGTTACAAAGTCGCCATCGTCCAGAACCCGACGACGACTCTTGCGGACGACGTCGCTGCAACCAATCGCGTCGTTGACGCGCAGCAAGGCCCCGTGGTCCTTGTGGGTCACTCGTATGGTGGCGTCGTTATCACCGAGGCGGGCAACAATCCGAGAGTTGCAGGTCTCGTCTATGTCGCCGCATTTGCTCCAGACAAGGGCGAGTCGGTCAACACTCTCATCGCGAACCCTCCTCCAGGAGCACCCGTTCCACCGATTCTTCCACCACAGGACGGCTTCCTGCTGTTGGATAGAGCAAAGTTCCCATCAGCGTTTGCCGCAGACGTGAACAAGGAAAAAGCCGCTTTCATGGCTGAATCGCAACTACCATGGGGGGTGGCGGCACTGGCCGGCACGGTCAGCAGCCCGGCGTGGAAGGACAAGCCGAGTTGGTATCTGGTGACTTCGGAGGACAAGATGATTCCCCCACCTGCACAGCGATTCATGGCAAACCGCGCAGGATCAGAAGTCATCGAAGTAGCTGGTAGTCATGCAGTATTTGTGTCGCAACCAGACAAGGTGGCAGAATTACTAGAAAGGGCCTCCGACGGAGTTTCGAGGCGCGCAAAGTGACAACTCTCTGGCGCAGGATTCCTTAGAATGAAGGAGCAAAAACCGAAGCCGCTCTTCGAACTCAAGCGAGGAGTTGTGAGTAGGTAATTGGACCACGACGGCCCACCCAATAGGCCGAGGGCGATACACGGTGGCAAAGTCAGGCCGTCAAGTCCGCTTGCGACCGCCAAGCACTCCAAATCGAAGGGGTGGTCCCCCGCTCCGAGCTTGCGCAGAGACCCCTTCACTAACGAAGTGGACGAGCTATTGCACCAAACCACTGAGCTGGCAAGGCAATTGGTACCCAGTCATCAGGCGGCCGCCGCTCTCATCGTCAAGAGCGAGTGGCCGGACATGCGAAAATACTTCTCGTTATCACCGAAGTACGCAAACTGGTATGAATATCGGACTCCCGCCAAAGGCATAGGAATCCATGCCACCGTCGTTGAAGAGAACAAGTCGATTCGGTTGACCCAATCCGAACTCGAGGAGCACCCCGACTTTAGGAACTTCGGCTCCGAGTCAAGCAAGCATCCTCCGATGCGTGGCTGGCTGGCAGTACCCATTCTCGGTCGCGATGGTGCAAACTACGGGCTGCTGCAACTGTCGGACAAGTACGATGACGCAGATTTCTCCAAGGATGACGAGAAGAAGCTAGAACAGCTGGCGAAGGTAACCGCTATAGGGCTCGGGTCTCTGTGCCGTCAATATCACAAGCACCACGCAAGTCTATGACGCCTGGAGACCAAACGAAGAGGAGGGGCTCCTTCCACTCTTCAACCGACTCTAGGCGCAGACCTCACATTCTCCGGTGATACGTGGCTTGCGAAGGTGCGCTCAACATCCGTCTGGGTCCTTCCTGCAGAGAAGACTCCTGCCGCGAAGAGTCTCACGTCACGCAACGATTCTTTCCCTTTCATAACCCGAACCTGCGAGACGCGGCGGTCGTTCGTAGTGCCTTCGATTCAGTATCACATCCTGAAGGGCGTTCGAATAGGCTTGCTTGACCCCCTTTTGCTCTTCAACCCAGCCGGCAATTTGTTCAACATAGGCCAGGTTGGGTACGGCCAATGCGAAGTATCCATGTAGCCCTGAAGAGTTCGAGAAGACGAGACTCTCCTTGACTCGTGACAGTACGAGACGGTTCACAGCAGACTTCGAGTCCTCTGAATCGTATTGCACGACGAGCTCCATTGGTATTATCCCCTGAATTGCCTTGACATCTATGACTGGCAGCATGTAGATCGTGCCAGCTTCTGCGAGTTTCTTCGCCCTACGCTTGACAGTCCTGTCTGACGTTCTCAGCTCTCGTGCAATTTCTGAGTAGGGTCTCCAGGGGTCTCTACGGAGTTCGTCTATAATGGCGATGTCGGTCTCCTTCAAGTCTCCAGGCGGCGAGTGAATCGCGGCCTGAACGTGCGGAACTTCGCTGATGCCCGTCCCCACAGCCAGTCGTCCTAAAGCCAGACTCGGGTCCAGACTCTTCTCGCAGAGAAGAACCAGACTCAGCTTTGGTCCTAGGTAGTTACAAACCCTTTCTACCTCCTTCTGGGAAAGGAACTTTTGTATCAGGTCTTCCTTTCTGGATTCTCGCCCAACGAGCAGCCAGGAGTATATGACATCCTGTCCGGTCGCGCTGGGGCTGACGCCAAGATACCAACCTCTGAGAATGCCCCGTTCCTGAAAGGCTCTGATCCTGCTACGAACGGTCCCTTGGTCTATTCCAAGGTCTCTCGCCATTGACCTGAATGATTTCCTGAAGAGCGCCGCCCCTGGTGGTGTGCCGTTGCTGGCGAGGAGAGACTTTAGAATTCTAAAATCGACTCTGTCCAACTTCCCACGAGTCTTATCTGTCTCCGCGATATTAAGAGTGTCCGAACTGCGGAGCACGGCTCTGCAGGCGTTTTAGTGCCCGGTTTCTCATAGCGGGTCGCATGAACCAGGACAACGAAGGCAATAGAAACAAGGCTCAATTTCTCCGTCTGATCGAAGAGGGTTTCAACAGGGGAGACCTCTCGGCTGTTGAAGAGGTAGTCGCCAAGAACTGCAAGGAGCATCAGAGGGGCAACTCGGACGGAGCCAGTGGGACTAGAGAAGTGATCAAGACTCTCCGAGAATGGTTTCCGGACTTCGAGATGCAAGCCGAGGACGTGGTGACCTCTGGGGACAAGGTTTGGGCGAGGTTCGTCGCACGCGGCACTAATCTTGGTTCATTCATGGGCAATGCCCCCACGGGGAAGAAAGTGACAATCGACGTCATCGACATAGCTCGCTTCGAAGACGGGAAGATAGTCGAGCACTGGGGAGTACCGGACCAGCTTGGCGTCATGATTCAACTGGGACTAGTCCCCTAGAAGATGGTGTTCATTTGACGAGAGCTGAACTCGACATCAATCGCCCCTTCGACTAGAACAGAAGTGACGGCTGCTCCTTGTGGACTTTTTCCGTCTGATTGAATAAGTGTCGGATTGAGACTTCCTGGGCCAAACATGTACCGCAAGGGAGTCTGCTATGACGTGGGCCGTGTCATGATGGGCGGGAACTGGCGGCCGAAGTTCGACCCGAAGACCTTCCACGGGGAGCTCACAATAATCAAGGACGACCTACACTGCAATTCAGTCAGAATCTGTGGTTTCGATGAGGACAGGTTAGCGTCCGCGGCAGAGGACGCTCTCGCCCAGGGCCTAGAGGTCTGGCTTTCTCCCGAGATGTGGGACAGAAGGCCCGATGAGACGCTGCAGTACATCGTCCGGGCAGCGACGCGTGCGGAAGAATTGCGGCAGAGATGGCCCGGGAAGCTCGTCCTGAGCTTGGGTTCCGAACTGACTCTCTTCATGAAGGGGATCGTGGAGGGAGACAACTTCTTCGAGAGACTGAACAATCCCGCCTTCTGGGAAATCGTGAGGACTGGAAGACACAACGCCTCCCTCAACGACTTCCTAGGCAAGTCAGCCAAGTCAGTTAGGGAGGTATTCCATGGTCAGATCACGTACTTCTCGGTCCCCCTCGAACAGGTCGACTGGGGTCCGCTGGACTTCGTAGGGGTAGACTTCTATCGCGACAGTCGGATCCGTGACGCATACGGAGAGATGGTGAAGTCCTACAAACAGCACGGGAAGCCCGTCGTGATAGGCGAGTTCGGGTGCTGCACCTACACTGGAGCAGAGAAGCTGGGCGGTAATGGCTTCATGGTAGTGTTCGGGATGATGGAACAGCTCTTGAATCCAAAGATCGCGCTCCCACCAACCGTCGCAGAGATGATCAAGGTCATACCTCAAGCCGATGGTCACTACATCCGCGACGAAGGCTTGCAGGCTCGAGAACTAGCAGACCAGCTGGAGGTCTTGGACAACGCAGGGGTGGAGGGTGCCTTCGTCTTCACCTTCGTCTCGCCCAATTCTCCTGTGAACGCCGATCCACGGTTTGATTCCGACTTGGGAAGTTTCAGCCTAGTGAAGAGCTATCCTGAAGGGGAGACTGCGGACGAGTTCGCCAGACAGGCGTCCAGACAGGGGAAGCTCATGCTTGGAGTAGACCTCGACACCAAGCTCTTGGAGAGACTCTACACCGATGTCGGCAGACACGGTAAAGCATTTCCTGAGATGCCTTGGGACCCGAAGGAGTCGTTCTACGCCGTAAGTTCTTACTACTTGAACCACTGACGTCTGTTCGAGCCATCCCTGGGCTGGGCATCAACAGTTAAATTTCCATTGCCACATCAAGTTAGTATGATTGAGAAGCTCGCAGTGGTGACCGTCGTGGTGAAGGACCAGGAGGAGGCCCTAGAATTCTACACAAACGTCCTAGGCTTCGAAAAGAGGACGGACTTCACGAGCTCTTGGGGTTCGAGATATGTTACGGTCGCTCCGAAGGGACAAGACATCGAGATCAGCCTGTTCAAGGCTGGCACATATCCGGGGCAGAACGGGGGAGGGATAACGTGGGAGGCGGGCAAGGGGGGTGGAGTCCTGCGGACCAGCGACTGCAAGAGAGACTTTGAAGAGTTGAAGGCTCGAGGCGCCAGATTCGATGAGAGCAAACCTGGAGAGGCTGCTTGGGGAGTCTACGCGACGTTAATCGACCCCGACGGCAACCGATTCACGCTTCTCCAGTCAGCTGCCAATCAGGCATAGTGAAGTAGCTGGGGGACGCAGGCGAGGCTGTCCGTTGACGGGGCGGAAGACAAGCTCTCCATTCCCTGAGGCTAGGAGAGAACCTGGACACAACTCTTCACGGGTATAGAGACTTCCATGCTCGCGCCTTCATCCCTCTTAGAACATTAGCCGCGCCTCTCAAGGCATATATCGAGTGTCTTGAGCGCGGCTTCGGCCGATTTTGGCTCGAGATCCCATAACCACAACCGCACGGTCCGTTAGGCGTCTGGCTTTGGTCAAACAGCATCTGGCTGGGCCACAGACTTCGAAGAGCAGTACAGCACAGATCGTCGAAGTCGTCCGAGACCTCGCCTACGTTCAGTGGGACCCTGTAAGCATCGTTGGGCCTTCCCACCTCATCTCCTTCTGGAGTAGGATCGGGGGTTTCAGACCCTCAGATTTGGAAAGGGTGATGTGGCGAGAAAAGAGAGTCTTTGAGCACTGGACCCCGATTGCATCGCTTGTAGCCGCCGAAGACTATCCCCTCTTCTACACTCTCATGAAGAAGTACCCAAATTCGTTGTCTGGGTCTTGGAAGTCCCAGGCCGTCACGGCGAGTGAGTTCCTCGCGGAGCACGTCGAGCTTAGAAAGAAGGTGCTCAAGGAGCTCGAAAGGGGACCGCGCCAGGCCTCGGAGTTCGCCGAGCGCAGAGAGACGAAGAAGAGCGATGACGGTTGGAGCACCCAGAGCCCTGTCGCACTGATGCTCTACCATCTTCACATGAGCGGCGAGGTGATGGTGGTCGGCCACCAGGGCAATCAGAACGTATGGGGCCTCTCCGTCGACTTCCTCCCGAGCTGGGTGAAGAGGGAGGAGCTCAGCTGGGATCTATTCGAACGCAGCGCTGCTCAGAGAGCCATCCGGGCGCTTGGCACGGCGACCAGGATCGAGATCAAGTACTACTTCGTCCGGGGCAGGTACAATAGACTGAGAGAGACTCTAGCAGATCTCGAAGAGGAATCGGTCATCCACCGCGTTGTCACGGACGCTCCAGGGGTGAAGGAGCCGGTCTATGTGCACGACAAGGACGTCGCACTTCTCGATTCGATGAGCAAGGTGTCTTGGAAGCCGAGCGCTCGCTTGATCTCGCCCTTCGACAATCTAAACCATGGGAGGCGATGGACCAACAGGGTCTTCGGGTTCGACTACGTCCACGAACAGTTTCTGCCGAAGGAGAAGCGAAAGTACGGCACCTACGTCCTGCCGGTGCTATGGGGAGACAGACTGGTCGGCAGGATAGACCCTCGAATGGACAAACAGGCTAAGAGGCTCATCGTCAACGCAGTTCACGCGGAGCCGGGAGCACCGAAGGGGGGAGAGGTGGGGGTTGCAATAAGAGAAGAGGTGGAACGGCTGGCGGAGTTCTTGGGCGCGGGAGAGGCCACCTATACCGACCGAGTCCCTGATGAGTGGAAGAGCTCACTTCGCTGAACACTGCGTGAGCTTTCTCGGAGAATGGCGGACTCAAATCGGAGCGCTCTCTAGTAAGCTTGCGGAAAATGCCTCGGCTCAACGAATAAGAACAGGGCCCGATTTCAGGACGCATGCCACACTGGAAGGCCACCAAGACGAAAGACGACCGAGAGTACTTCGATAGGATGACGACCCACATCTTCTCTGCGGGCCTCAACTGGAAGGTCGTTGACAACAAGCATCGGGAATTCGAAAGAGCCTTTGCCAACTTTGACCCTGCGAATGTCGCCAAGTTTGGGGAAAGAGACGTCCTGAGGCTGATGAAGGACACCGGCATAGTGAGAAACGAGAGAAAAATCAGATCGACCATCTACAACGCGGGAGAGATGGTCAGAGTCGCTTCGGAGTACGGCTCGTTCCGGAACTACATCAGTCGCTTCGGAGAGAACGAGAAGGGGCTGCAGCAGGACCTCCAAGACAGGTTCCAGCACATGGGACCCGCAACCACCAGAATGTTCTTGTGGTCAGTCGGACATCGACTGACACCAACGGCTGAGGAGAAGAAG
>DASPVO010000073.1:0-3420 GCA_035622335.1 Nitrososphaerales archaeon | reverse complement strand
GGCCCTGGGAGGGATTTGAACCCTCGATCGAGAGGTCCACAGCCTCCTATGCTAACCAGACTGCACTACCAGGGCCGCGAATCGCCTCCGACCCTGCTTTGAATATAAGAATTGGTTGAACTTGGGCGATTAGGTATGGCTTCTTTGAAGTGGTCCCTGGTCACGCTTGACGAAGTATCTTCTACTCAGGACGAGGCTGCCAAGCTCGCTGAAGCCGGAGCCGACGAGGGCACCGTGGTCATGGCTGCGACTCAAACCGAAGGACGCGGGAGGACTGGACGGTCTTGGCTCTCTCCGACAGGCGGGCTCTACTTTTCTCTGTTGGTAAGGCCCAAGTCGGTCAACAGGCTTCAGCTCCTGCCGCTCGTTGCGTCCTTCTCGGTGGTGGACGGGGTGAGAGACTCGACGGCAGTCAAGAGCTCGGTACGCTGGCCCAATGACGTCGTTGTACACGGGAAGAAAGCGTCGGGAGTCATATGCGAATCAAGCTTCAAGGGCGGCAAACCGAAGTATTCGCTCGTCGGAATCGGCGTCAACTGCAACTCTTCAATCAAGTCTCTCGGCAGACTCTCCCGCAGAGTCACGACTCTGGCGATGGAATGCGGGCACGAAGTCGACGTTTCTGCTGTACTGAGGGCGACTCTGACCTCTTTCCAAGGACTGTACTCCAAGTGGGAGTCGGGCGAAGACGTCATCGCTTCCCGCAAGTCTGACATCTCAACGATCGGTCAGCGAGTCGAACTGAGAAAAAAGGACGGCAAGACCGTTCGGCGCATGGTGCTGGACGTGACCTCAGAGGGCGAGCTCGCAGTCAAGCAGACCCGCAAGTCAATGTACGTGCGGGCAGAAGACGTCGACCTAGTCACGGAGCTTGGAAGCTAGGGATGGCGCGGTTCGTCAATCGCCTATCTGGCGAAACCAACCGCGCCTCCTCCTCGTCCTCCTTTTATGCGCGAGACTAGCCGCCCCGCGAATGTCTCCCGAAGGAGGGAACGAGCGGCTGGACGAAATGAACCGGATCGCCGAGCTCGGTGGCGGGAAGGAGAAGCTCGAAGAGCAACACAGGAAGGGCAAGCTTTCGGCCCGGGAGAGGATTGCCCTGCTCCTCGACCCAGGTTCGTTCAACGAGCTGGACAAGTTCGTCACGCACAGAGCGATCGACTTCGGGCTCGACAAGAACAGACCGTTGGGCGACGGAGTGGTCGTTGGCTATGGAAAGATAGACGGCAGGCTTGTCTACGTCTACGCGCACGACTTCACAGTCATGGGTGGCTCTCTAGGCGAGGCCCTGATGAAGAAGATCACGAAGGTGATGGACCTCGCGATGAAGAACGGCGCTCCCATAATCGGGCTCAACGACTCAGGAGGAGCCAGGATACAGGAAGGCGTCTCGAGCCTCGCGGGTGTTAGCGAGATGTTCTTCAGGAACACGCTCGCGTCAGGACTCGTCCCCCAAGTAAGTGCCGTGCTCGGCCCTTGCGCTGGAGCCGCGGTCTATTCGCCGGCGATGACAGACTTCGTGGTCATGGTGAAGGGGACGGGGGAAATGTTCGTCACCGGCCCAGAAGTGGTCAGGTCTGTCCTTTCCGAGGAGGTGACGGCCGAAGAGCTGGGGGGAGCGATGGTGCACGCTACCACGAGCGGCGTCGCGCATTTCATGACGGAGAACGAGGAGGATTGCCTCCTCCTGATCAGGGACATTCTCTCGTACTTGCCGCAGAACAGCGGTGAGCTTCCGCCGATTGTCGATACAGATGACCCGACGGACCGTGAAACGCCTGAGCTCTCGAAGCTTGTCTCGGACGACCCGAACAAACCCTACGACATGCGGGAAGTGATCAGGCCCCTCTTCGACGACAAGGAGTACCTGGAGGTCCACGCGGGATGGGCCCAGAACATCACCGTGGGTTTCGCAAGGCTCGGGGGGCAGAGCGTAGGCGTGGTGGGGAGCCAGCCAACTGTCCTGTCCGGTTCGCTCGACGTGGATGCTTCTGACAAAGCTGCCAGGTTTGTGAGGTTCTGCGACGCGTTCGGCCTTCCAGTCGTGACCCTCGTCGATGTTCCGGGCTACCTCCCTGGGACGGACCAGGAGCACAGGGGCCTGATAAGACACGGCTGCAAGCTGTTGTACGCGTACTGCGAGGCAACGGTTCCAAAGGTGACGGTCGTGCTGAAGAAGGCATACGGAGGTGCGTACTGCGCGATGGGCTCAAAGTACAGCAGGGCCGACATCAACTACGCATGGCCCACGGCTGAGATCGCCGTGATGGGTCCGGAGGGAGCGACCAACATAATCTTCAGGAGGGAGATCGAAAAGTCCGAGGACAAGCCAAAGATGAGGGAGGAGCTTCTCAGGGACTATCGGGAGAAGTTCGCGAACCCCTACGTCGCGGCGAGCCGCGGAATCATAGACGAAGTGATACGGCCTGAGCAGACCCGCCAGAAGATCGCGTCAGCTCTCTGGTCACTGAGAAACAAGAGCGAGTTCAGACCGCACAAGAAGCACGGCAACCTACAGCTGTAGACCCAAATGTTCCACAGAGTCCTGGTCGCGAACCGCGGTGAGATAGCGGTCAGGATAATACGGGAGTGCCGGCTCTGGGGGATAGAGACCGTAGCAGTCTACTCGGACTGCGACGCCGACGCGCTCCACGTAAAGCTCGCCGACAGAGCTGTCAGGATCGGGACGGACGACCCCGGAGACAGCTACCTGAACATAGAGAAGGTGATCAGGACTGCGGTCGAGTCCAAGTCCGACGCGCTGCATCCGGGCTATGGCTTCATCTCGGACAACTGGATTCTCGCTGCCGGTTGCGAAGAGGCGGGAATCGCGTTCATCGGTCCCTCTCCGAAGACGCTTTCGACTGTCGCCAACAAGGTCGACTTCAAGCGGAGGGTGAGGAGCATCGGAGTCCCCACCATCGAAGGGAGCGCCCAGGTCATCGACAGCTTGGACGAAGCAAAGAAGGTCGCGAAAGAGATGGGTTACCCCGTCCTGCTGAAGTCTGCGTTCGGGGGTGGAGGCAGAGGAATCAGGAGCGCTGCGAGCGAAAGAGAACTCGTGGACAACTTCAACGTCGCTTCGACCGAGACCAGGCGTGCCTTCGGACGGGCGGGCATGTACATCGAGAAGCTCGTCTCTCCTGCCAGACACATAGAGGTCCAGATACTGGCTGATGGCCACGGAGCAACGATTCACCTGGGTGAGAGGGAGTGCAGCATCCAGCGGAGGCATCAGAAGCTCCTGGAACTGACCCCATCGCCCGCCGTCGACGAAGCGCTCCGAAAGAAGGTCGGGGGGTACGCGGTCGCGATAGCGAGGGCGGTGGATTACAAGAACGCAGGAACCATGGAGTTCCTCATGGACGCGGACCACAACTTCTACTTCATCGAGGTCAACGCGAGACTCCAGGTCGAGCA
>DASPVO010000072.1:0-19897 GCA_035622335.1 Nitrososphaerales archaeon | reverse complement strand
CCGCTCGTCTTCTCGAAGCTCGGAATTAATTAGTCGTTAGTCGATAACCATCTGCACAAATCAGGACATTGTCGCCTTATCGTAGTGTCGTTTTTTGAGTGTCGCCTTTCGAGTGACACCGTGCATTACTTCAGCAGGAAGCCCCTTAGAGTAGGGGAAGAAGCGCTCAGTATCTGTAGCACTGCCTGACTGCAATCGTAGTAGTTAACAGTTCCTTGAGATGACGACTGGCACTCATTTCGTACGACAATCGAATCGCGTTGCTCTGCCAGGGCAGGATTCGCTTAACCGCTGACTAGGCTAGCTACCAAAGTTGCGTTCCAAGCGAAGGGGGAGGTACAGTGCAACCACCGCCATAACTTGAGCACAAGACCATTTCTTCTGTGTTCGGAGAACTGACACCGGACCAACTTGGTGGGCTGGAGGTTGCGACGCCGAAGGCCCAGCCGTTACCTTGGTATCCGCCCCAATAAACGTATGCATGAGCAATGGATCCTGTGTATGGTGGTCCCGTGTAGGATGGGTTCCAGCCCCCATTGAAGAAGTAGCTGACTGCTGGGTCAAAAGTTCCCATAGGATTCCAGTCACCCGTGTATTCCACGAAACCCCTGAAATCGGATTGGGTGAAGTCGTTCGTCTCGACCACAGAGGTAGGTTGATCCGAGGTTAGAATGTAGGGATTCTCTCCACTAACTAAGGCCTTCTGATAAAGCAACTGGCCATTGAAGTAGAAATCCCAGTAGGTACCTGTTGGAGCGATCTTCATCGATTCCGATGAGTACCCGCCAGGTATACTCGGGCAATACTGCGTGTTCGTGCTAGCACCAGTCGAGACAACCTCTTGTTCAATCTCGACCGAGCGCCCAGAGCAGCTGGGGCCTGAGGTTGAATCAACGTAGACAATCTGATAGAAATAGATATTGTCCTCCATGGTAAGCACGTCATACCCAAGATAGCAACCCAGACCTGCGGCGCTCACGCAATTTGAGGGATTCGGAGACCATATACCGACGGGATCTCCATAACTCATGACGCCGCCTACGGAATAGGAGCCGGATATCGAGCTCGGTTGTGAATACTCGCCAAGGGCCCACTGTGATGCGGCCGTTAAGGGAGACGCATTATACCCCAGCGCATTGGCGCATCCATCTTCCTCAAGGACAGCGAGAGGTACTTGTACCCAGGTGGTCCCGTTGCTCTCTACGATATTGGGCTGGTTCAGATTGATCGCCCCACTTCCGAAATTTACTGTGTCAGACGTGTAATTACGAATCTGTCCGAAATTGGGAATTGTTGTAGTGGAGTTGACCCGACCCCCGACAATCGCGACAGAGTACTCAGCAGCGTTAGCCAATAGTTCTTTCGCTGTCGGTAGCCCTGGACAAAGTGAAGCAAGTGTCTGTACAGAAGGATAGTTGACGGATGAGTTCGCGAGCTCTGGACCACCAGAAGATATGGCGATTGCATGCACGATGGGAGTACCGCCGAGACTGAGTAACAATAACACAGCCATGCAAATTGCGACACTCGCAGTGGCCATCGTAGAAATAAGTGGGTAAAGAACTTATAAGCATAGATGCGTTCGATTCTGAACTATCGAGGACACGGCCTAGCCGAAGCTGGTTAGGTTCTTTACTGTCTGTTTTTTTTTGTTACAGTTGTTGGAGTCGGTAGCACGTCCGTTCGTTGATGAGGGAGAGCTGTCGAAGAAGACCTTGAAGTCCCTTGTTCCACCTCAGTCAGCATTCGTGCAGTGCGAGTACCTCGATGAGTCTCTCTTGCCTAGTGACGCTCGGAACCTTCAAAGTAGCCTCTTCAGGGTCTTATACGCCTCGTTGAAGCATACAATGAAGCCGAACAGAACAACCAGCAATGAGAAGAAGTAACTCGAAGTGAGAGACGGAGGTTTGAGGATTGTTAGAAGTACGACTAAGGAAGTGGCGAACACCGTCGCGTATGCGGCGTAAAGGGGTACAGAGAGCCTCCTAATCCGAAAGATGTTTTCATAGATTACTTTCTCAACCACGTAGCCAAGCGGCTCTTCCCGTATAAGTCCCATTCTGGTCAGCTTGTTCAAATGATATTGGGCAACCGAGGGAGAACTAAGCTTCAGTCCGCGTTGCACGTCAACCGCCCTTACTGATTTCCCGAGCTTGAACATGTAGTGATACACCTTGTAAGTGGTACCTGCCAACGGGGTCTCCAGGGTTGGATTGTTATCGGGTGGACTGTCCGAGGACCCCATGTCGTAGAGAGCGCTGCGCAGTCGTTATTAATGCTAAAAAATATACAGAATTGAAAGCCAGGTGCCTAAAGCGTAGGTGTATATCTCAACCAAACGGATCGATGGTAAATGTCCGAATTCAGGAATAGAACGATTGCCTATGTCACTATAGCAGCGGTCTGCATGCTCACATTGGGATCTATCTTCAACTATGCGCTCCCCCTTCAAAGCGAAAGTACATCCCTTAGTAGTTCTACCAAATCTTCTTCGTCAGGAACGACCCTCGCTTTTGGTGGGACACCTGGAATAGGCATCAGAGCTTATTACTCAAGCTTCAACCTGGCGGTCGTCAGCCAATTCACGGACAATGCATACTCTTACTCCCCGGCAGAAGCAAACGTAACGATAACCTCGAACCTCACTTTCGCATATGTGCCGATACTCGTTATCTCGGCCCAGCAGGTTGCTGGAAACTGGTCCACCGGATATCAAATCTCGTATACAGGAATCAAACTCCTTAACGTTACCACTACCTGTCTTGCAAACTGCGATGATGGTGGAAATTACACAGCTATCAAAGCCAACATAACCAGCTTGGCTAGCAGAGCAACCTCGCTTTCGTTCGGCTCGATGCAGCAGCGAGCTATCGAAGTCGCCCTCTCCAACGCTACTGTAAGCGACCTCGCGCCTTTCCCTACGTATTACGTCGAATCTGTGACCACCAACCAGTCGCCAACAAATTCGTCGTCGAGTGACATCCGAGTCTCCTTGTATCAGGCGGACGGGACCCATATACTCAATGTCTTCATTAACTCAAATCTAACACAAGCAGTGGCGATTCTTCAAGCGACGCGTCCGCGATTTTAGCGTCAATTTACGATCCTATTATGGGAGCTGTGTCGTGGGACTTGTGAAGTTGTGCCAAATGCGCTATTTTTGTCCCTCGGAAGTGCATTTCAACTCCATCAATCTCCTGACATCTCGGGCGCAGTCTTATTCTCCTCCAACCTCCCTGCGACTGCGTTCAACGGCACGGCGATGTTCCTGATGAAGTCCTCTACAATTTGAGCCCTGTGTCTGGTCTGCGCGGAGCTGTGCACCCACCGGCGCTCATGGACAATCAGCCCGCCTTTTGAGTCGGCCCGTAGAGCCGATAGGTCTGAACCCACCTCTTCCCTTTTGGATCAAGCTTGTCGAGGCCTATGTCGTAATGAACTGGGGAGCTGTCGGCCAAGCGGAGACGGAAGTCATTGTAGTCGTAAAAGACACGTGTGGGCCTCGAGCGTTCATCCGCCTCTACTTGTTTCGCCGTCACCATGTCTAACTCAAGTCCATCTCGCGCGACACGCAAAAAGCGACACTACGATAATGCGACAATGTCCAAATCAGTTCATCGGCAAAACCGTTTTAATATCCAGAACGCGGCGGTCAAAATTATGGAGAAGGCTGCGCTGATCTACCTGAACGGAAGGTTCGTCGACAAGTCGAGGGCGGTGGTCTCCGTCTTCGACCACGGTCTCCTGTACGGCGACGGCGTGTTCGAGGGGATACGATGCTACGAAGGCAACGTCTTCCAGCTCGAAGCCCACGTCAAGAGGCTCTACGAGTCGGCGAAGTACATCCAGCTCCAGATCCCCCTCTCCAAGAGCGACATGACCGAGGCGATCCTCGAGACGATCAGGAAGAACAGACTGAAGGACGCGTACATCCGCGTGGTGGTGACCAGGGGCACGGGAGACCTAGGCATCGACCCAAACCTCTGCAAGGAGGCGACCGTTTTCATCATAGCCGAACCCGTATCGACCGTCCTCGGAAGCAAGGGCCCCAAGCTCATGAACCTGATCATCTCATCCGTGAGGAGGGACAACGTGGACGCGACGACCCACGAGGTCAAGTCTCTCAACTACCTCAACAGCGTCATGGCGAAGATGGAGGCCAACAACGCGGGAGCTAACGATGCGATAATCCTCGACGCGAGAGGGTTCGTTTCGGAGGCGAGCGTCACCAACGTCTTCCTCGTCAAGGAGACCAAGATCATGACCCCGTCATCCTCCGCCGGCATCCTGCACGGGATAACGAGGGCGAGAACGATCAGGCTCTGCACAGAGCTCGGGCTAGACGTCGCCGAGAAGGACATCACGCCATTCGAGCTGATCACGGCGGACGAGGTCTTTCTGGTGGGAACCAAGATAGAGATAGCAGCGGTCGGCTCCATCGACGGGAAACTGATTGGCTCAGGAGGTGTCGGACCCGTAACAAGGATGCTCCACCAAGAATTCACGAAGCTCGTGCAGCGCAGGGAAGAGGGGACCCACGTATACGAGGCCGAATCCGTACAGTAGGGCGGTCGCGTAAGTCACCCCTGCACAAACTCTATATACGGGGCGCAAATCTGCGGAATTCGGGGCCTCTGTATTGTATCACTTACGGCAAGTAGGGTTTGTTATGAATGGGGGTAGACGGGCATAGCGCCAGCCCGGACCACCACGACTCCGAAGAAGACTGTCAGGCGGAGGAAGATGGAGGATGAAGTCCCTCCTTTCAAGGTGAGCACCCACTTTTTGATTCCGAAGCACGAACTGCTCACCCACGAAGAGGCCGAGAAGATCGTCACACAGTACAATTCGACTCCCGGGCTCTTTCCATTCCTCGTCGCCACTGACCCCGTGGCGAAGGAGATAGGGGCAAAGCCAGGCGACTTCGTGAAGATTACTAGAAGAAGCGAGACCGCCGGCGAGAGCGTCTACTTCAGGTACGTGGTGGAGGGATAGACGACGAGCAAGTCTTCGAAGTCAAACTCCTGGGTCATACTAAGCGACCTTCTCGAGAGGGAGGGCGTCGCGAGGCAGCACCTCAACAGCTACAACGAGTTCGTCACGAAGGGGATGCAGAACATCATCGACGAGATAGGAGAGATAGAAGTCGAGACTGTGAGCACTCCCTACAAGATAAAGTTCGGGAGGCTCACGCTGGGGTCGCCACGCGTCGTCGAGATCGACGGCTCCGTCAGCAGCATTCTACCTATGGAGTCGAGGCTGAGGAACCTCACCTACTCCGCACCCATCATGCTCGAGATGACCATCGAGGAGGAGGGGCTGCCCCGTGACACTACGCGGCAGCACATCGGCGACCTACCCGTGATGGTCAAGTCGGGGCTCTGTCAGCTATCCAACAGGAGCAAGGAGCAGCTCATCGAGGCCGGGGAGGACCCCAATGACCCGGGTGGTTACTTCATCATCAACGGCGCGGAGAGGGTCATAGTCGGACTGGAGGACCTGTCGCCCAACAAGATCCTTGTCGACGCCGAGAAGACCTCGGGGTCGATGACCTACAAGTCTAGGGTCTACTCCTCCGTCGTCGGCTACCGCTCGAAGCTGGAGATGAGCCTGAAGCAAGATGGAGCGATAAACGTGAAAGTGCCGAGCTGCCCCATCGACCTTCCGTTCGTCGTCGTGATGAGGGCGCTCGGGATAAAGTCCGACAAGGAGATCGCGGACGCAGTCTCACCAAAGGCCGAGATCCAGGACCTTCTGGAGGTCTCCTTCGATAAGGCGAGCGAGGCCCCCACGGAGAAGGACTCACTCGTCTACATAGGCAACAGGGTCGCTCACGGCATGCTCGAGGAGTTCAGGGTGAAGAGGGCGCTCTCGATGCTCGACTGGGGTCTGCTCCCCCACCTGGGGAAGACGGACGACAAGAGGTACGACAAGGCGATGTTCATGGGCGAGGCGATCGGAAAGCTGCTCGAGCTGAGGCTCGGGTGGATAGAACAGGACGATAAGGACCACTACGGCAACAAGGTCATCAAGTTCGCAGGGCAGATGCTCGCCGACCTCTTCCGAACCGCCTTTAGGAACCTGGTCAGGGACATGAAGTACCAGCTCGAGAGGACTGGACAGAAGCGCGGCGGCAACGTCGTCGGCGCGGCGATAAGGACGGGCATAATCACTGACAAGCTGAACAATGCGATCGCAACGGGCAACTGGGGGAGGGGCAAGGTCGGAGTGACACAGCTCCTCGACAGGACGAACTACCTCAGCACGCTGAGCCACCTGAGAAGGGTTCAGTCGCCCCTGAGCAGGAGCCAGCCGAACTTCGAAGCGCGAGACCTGCACGCCACGCACTTCGGCAGGATCTGTCCGTCAGAGACGCCTGAAGGGGTCAACTGCGGCCTGGTCAAGAACCTCGCCCTCTCCGCGATAATCTCGGTCAGCGTCCCCTCCCTGGAGGTGGAGGAGAAGCTTTGGGAGCTCGGCGCAAAGCCGGTCAGGGACGCGGACCCCAAGCTCCAGCTAGAAGGGTGTAGGATTTTCATGGACGGGAGGTTCCTCGGTTACGTCGACGATGGTGAGCGCCTCTCGAAAGCTTTCAGGAAGCTCAGGAGGGAGGGCCAGATCAACCCGGGCGCCAGCGTGCTGTTCGTCACTCCCCTCAACGAGAAGGCCTACCCGCGCGTCTACATTTCGCTCAGCTCCGGTCGTGTCCTCCGGCCTCTCATAGTCGTCGAGAACGCGAGGCCTATGCTGACGCCCGAGCTGGTGGACAAGGTGGGCGCGAACCAGCTCTCTTGGAGGGACCTCGTCGAGCAGGGCGTCATCGAGCTGATCGACGCCAACGAGGAGGAGAACTGCCTAGTCGCGATGAACTGGGACGAGGTCGGGAACAGGAACACGCATCTGGAGCTCTTCCCCGCGTCGATGTTCGGCATCGCAGCGTCGATAATCCCGTACCCGGAGCATAACCAGTCACCTAGGAACACCTACGAGTCTGCGATGGCCAAGCAGAGCTTGGGCTTCTCGTCCCCGACGTACCCCATCTCTCCCCACGTCAGACAGCACCTTCTCGTCAGCCCGCAGGCGCCAGTGGTCAGGACGAGGACACTCGACCTCCTGAAGATCGACGAGAGACCGCTCGGGCAGAACGCCATTGTCGCCGTGCTCTCCTTCGAGGGGTACAACATCGAAGATGCGATAATCATGAACCGCTCCTCGATCGAGAGGGGCTTCGCCCGCTCCTTCTTCTACAGGCTCTACGAGGCGGAGGCTAAGCAGTACCTCGGCGGCATGCGCGACTCGTTCGAAGTACCCTCGGCCGAATCGAACATCAGGGGCTACAGGGGAGAGAAGTTCTACAGGCTGCTAGAGGCAGATGGCGTCGTCTCGCACGAGGCCCAGGTCACTGGCGGGGACGTCGTGATTGGGAGGACTAGCCCCCCGCGCTTCATGGAGGAGTACAAGGAGTTCGAGATCAAGGGCCCATACAGGCGCGACACGTCCGTGGCCGTGAGGCCGTCAGAGACCGGCGTCGTCGACTCGATCTTCATGACAGAGAACGTCGAGGGAGGCAAGATGTTCAAGGTCAGGGTCAGGGACATGAGGGTCCCAGAGATCGGGGACAAGTTCGCCTCCAGGCATGGCCAGAAGGGAGTCATCGGCCTCGTCGTCCCTCAGGAGGACATGCCCTACACGGTGGAGGGTATCGTGCCAGACGTCATAATCAACCCGCACGCGTTCCCGTCGAGGATGACCGTCGGACAGTTCATCGAGTCCATAGCTGGCAAGGCCGGCGCTCTCAGAGGCTCTTCGGTCGACGGCTCCGCCTTCGCAGGGGAGAGCCCCGAAGAGCTCGAGAAGATACTCAAGGAGAGGGGCTTCGAGCCGACCGGGAGGGAGATAATGTACGACGGGAAGACGGGAAAGAAGTTCGCCGCTGACATCTTCGTCGGCGTCGTCTACTACCAGAAGCTTCACCACATGGTCGCGGACAAGATACACGCGAGGGCCCGCGGGCAGGTCCAGATGCTCACCAAGCAGCCTACTGAAGGCCGCGCAAGGGGCGGTGGGCTCCGATTCGGCGAGATGGAGCGAGACTGTCTCATCGCGTACGGGGCCTCGATGGTCCTGAAGGACAGGCTCCTTGACGAGGCCGACAAGACGGAGATCTACGTCTGCGAGAACTGCGGCCTGATCGCCTACTACGACGCCAAGCAGAGGAAGTACACCTGCAAGATAGACGGCGACCAAGCGAAGATCTCGACCGTCGTCGTCGCCTACGCGTTCAAACTTCTGCTCCAGGAGATGATGAGCCTGAACATCGCCCCGAGGCTCCAGTTGAAGGACAAGGTGTAGAGAAGTGTCGATGGAACAGGCGCTCAAGACCATCGGCGGGATCGACTTCGCCGTCTTCTCGCCCAACGAGGTCAGGAAGTACTCCGTCGCCGAGATCACACAGCCCGAGACCTACGACGAGGACGGAATGCCCGTCCAGGGCGGGCTGATGGACAACAGGCTCGGGACGCTCGAGCCGGGCCAGAAGTGCGGCACGTGCGGTTCGACCGCCGGCAGGTGTCCGGGTCACTTCGGCCACATCGAGCTGGCCGAGCCGGTCCTGCACATCGCATTCGTCGACGAGATCAACAGGCTCGTCCAGACCACGTGCAGGACGTGCGGACGCATACTCCTGCCCCAGCAGGAGCTCGACGCGTACAGGCAGCGCCTCTCCAGCAAGGCCGAGTTCATGCCCACACTCGTCGAGACGGTCGCCAAGGAGATAGTGACGAAGGCCAAGAAGGTCAAGCTCTGCCCCCACTGCGGCAAGCAGCAGTTCCAGATCGAGTTCACGAAGCCCACCACCTTCCACGAGATCACGGAGGAGGGCGGTGCGACGAGGCTGCTCCCCGTCGCGATAAGGGAGAGACTGGAGCGTGTGAGCAACGAGGACCTTGCGCTCCTCGGTTTCAACTCGACCGCAGCCAGGCCGGAGTGGTTCGTGCTCCAGGTGCTGCCGGTCCCACCTCTCACCGTCAGGCCTTCCATCACGCTCGAATCGGGAATACGCTCGGAAGACGACCTCACCCACAAGATCGTCGACATCCTGAGGGTGAACCAGAGGGTGAGGGAGAGCAAGGAGTCAGGGACTCCGCACCTCATCGTCCAGGACCTCGTCGACCTGCTCCACTACCACGTCACGACATACTTCGACAACGAGGTCTCGGGAATCCCCCAGGCGCACCACCGCTCGGGCCGGCCCCTCAAGACCCTCAGCCAGCGGCTCAAGGGCAAGGAGGGGAGGTTCAGGGGCTCTCTATCGGGGAAGAGGGTCGACTTCTCCAGCCGCACCGTGATCAGCCCCGACCCCAACCTCGACATCGGAGAGGTGGGCGTCCCGTTCGAGGTCGCCAAGAAGCTCACGATACCAGAGAAGGTCTCCAGCTGGAACATCGAGTCCCTGAAGGAGCTCGTCGTCAGAGGCCCCAACGACCACCCCGGCGCCAACTACGTGATCAGGCCGGACGGCGTGAAGATCAGGCTGGACTTCGCGAGCGACAGAAAGGCCCTCGCGGACTCTCTCGCCTCGGGTTACGTGGTGGAGAGGCACCTGATGACGGGAGACGTCGTCCTCTTCAACAGGCAGCCGTCCCTCCACAGGATGTCCGTCATGGCCCACTTCGTGGTGGTGCTCCCCTACCGTACTTTCAGGCTACACCCCTCCGTCTGTCCGCCCTACAACGCTGACTTCGACGGCGACGAGATGAACCTCCACGTCCCTCAGAGCGAAGAGTCCAGGTCTGAGGCTCTGATGCTCATGAAGGTCCAGGACCAGATACTCTCCCCGAGGTACGGAGGCCCGATCATAGGAGGGATCAGGGACTTCATCACGGGAGCCTTCATGCTCACAAGAGACGAGACCATGCTCACGCCCGGAGAGTTCTCCAACCTCGCGCTTGTAGGCGGGTTCGACGGTGACCTACCCGAGCCGGCCACGAAGGGCGCAAAGCCACTCTACACGGGCAAGCAGCTATTCTCGCTCTTCCTCCCGGAGGGTATGAACTACGTCCTGACGTCGAAGTGGGCGAAGTCATCCAAGTCAGGAGAGTCGAACGACGTCGTCATCAAGAACGGACAGCTCATCTCGGGGGTCGTGGACAAGGCGGTGATCGGCGCGGAAGAGCCCGACAGCCTTCTCCACAGGATCGCAAAAGACTACGGTAACGAGGATGCGAGGAACTTCCTCAACTCGATCCTCAAGGTGCTCAAGACATACCTCACCAGGCGCGGCTTCACTTACGGCTTCAACGAGCTGGAGCTCCCGTCGGAGGCCAAGCAGAGCATCAAGGAAGCGCTCGACGACGCGTACGCGAACGTCTTCGACCTGATCAAGAAGTACAAGGCTGGGACGCTGCAACTCACTCGAGGTCTCTCGCCAGAGGACTCGCTCGAGGCGTACATCGTCAACGAGCTCTCGAAGGCGAGGGACAAGGCGGGCAGGATCGCGGACCGCTCCTTCCCCGCTGAGAACTCGGGCATGATCATGGCGAGGACGGGAGCGAGGGGCTCCAGCCTGAACGTCGGGCAGATGACCGCGGCCCTCGGCCAACAGTCGGTCAGGGGCAAGAGGATTGAGAAGGGACTCAGGGGCCGGGCCCTCAGCCACTTCCCCTGGAACGACAACTCACCAGAGGCGAAGGGCTTCGTGAGGAGCAACTACAGGGACGGGCTCTCTCCGACCGAGTTCTTCTTCCACGCGATGGGCGGGAGGGAGGGGCTCGTCGACACGGCCGTCAGAACCCAGCAGTCGGGCTACATGCAGAGGAGGCTCGTCAACGCGCTAGAGCACCTCAAGGTCGAGTACGACCTGACCGTGCGCGACCCTCACGGGCACATCATCCAGTTCCTCTACGGGGAGGACGGCGTCGACCCCGCGAAGAGCGACCACGGCCGCCCGATCAACCTGGACAGGCTCATCGAGACCCTGGAGGTCTTGGACAAGTCGAAGACAAAGCTCGACGATGAGACCGTCGAGAGGCTGATCAAGAAGTACCGCTCGAAGCTCAACCAGAGGCTGGACGCGGAGCTGACAAAGAAGCTCACGAGCTCACACCTGACAGAGGACGGGGCCAAGACCGCCCTGGAGAAGGTCGAGGAGGCGCTCGACTACTCACGCGTCGAGCCGGGAGAGGCATCGGGCATCGTCGCGGCGCAGTCGATCGGTGAACCTGGAACACAGATGACGCTCCGAACCTTCCACTTCGCCGGCGTCAGGGAGCGCGACGTCACACTGGGCCTCCCGAGGCTGATGGAGCTCGTCGACGCGAGGAAGATACCCGCGACCCCATCGATGGACATCTACCTCACGAAGGACTACGCCTCCTCGAACGAGAAGGCGGTCAAGGTCGCGAAGGAGATACTCTTCACGAAGGTCGGGAACGTCGTCAGCTACAGCGAAGTCGACCCGACAGAGGGGATCAAGCTACACCTCAGCCAGGAGATGATGGCCGACCGGGACGTCAAGGTCGACGAGGTCGCGAAAGTCATCGAGACGGGCAAGAGGAACGCCCAGCCCGACGAGAAGCACAACATAATCAGGGTCAACGTCGAGAACGCGGACCTCTCGACCCTCTTCACGATGCGGAACAAGATCCTCAACATGAAGCTCAAGGGGATCCCCGGCATCACGAGGGTGACGGTCGTGAAGGAGGACGAGGAGTGGTTCATCCAGACCACCGGCTCAAACCTCGGCAAGGTCGTCGCGATCGAGGGCGTCGACCCCACGAGGGTCTACACCAACAACGTCCACGAGGTGGCTCAGGTCCTCGGGATCGAGGCGGCGAGGGCGACTCTCGTCCGCGAGGTCATGTCCACCCTCGACGAGCAGGGTTTGGAGGTCGACGTAAGGCACATCTTCCTCGTCGCTGACCTGATGACCTCCCGCGGCTACATCCAGCAGATAGGCAGGCACGGCATCGCTGGCGCGAAGAGCAGCGTCCTAGCGCGCGCCGCGTTCGAGATAACGGTCCCCACCCTCGCCGAGGCTGCCGTCAAGGGAGAGACGGAAGAGCTCAAGGGCGTCACGGAGAACGTCATCGTCGGGCTCCCGATACCCGTCGGTACGGGCATGATAGACCTCTACATGAGCTGATGCGGATGATAGACAACCAGCAGGCGTCCAAGATAATCAGGGAGGCAGTGAAGGGCGGCAAGTTCACCATCGGTGCGCGAGAGGCGATGGCGAGCATGAAGGGGACCAAGGCCGTCGTCCTCACCAGCTCCCTCCCCGCGTCGATAGGCTCCTCGCTCAGGACCGAGGCCGAGAAGAACAAGGTCGCGGTAGTCCAGGTGGGGCTCACCTCGATGGAGCTCGCCAGGCTCGTCGGGAGGCCGCACAGGGTCTCGACCGTCGCCCTCCGGTCGCTCAGCGAGGCCGACCTGAAAGCCCTGACGCGGTGACGCTGGCTGCCCGAGATTAGGCTCTCCTCCGAACAGCTGTCGCTCATGTCCCTCTTCCAGGGGGTCAGCGGCGCGACCGCACGGGACTGCGTCATCGACGAGAAGCTCAACAGGCTCATATTCGTGGTCGCCCCCGGACAGATGGGACTCGCGATAGGCAAGGACGGCATGTCGGTCAAGAAGGTAGAGAAGGCAGTGAGGATGCCCGTCGAAGTAGTGGAGTGGTCCGACGACGTCTCTGACATGGTCAAGAAGGCCCTCGGCTCCAAGTTCGTGGAGGAGGTGAGGCTCGCCGAAAGGATGGACGGCACCAAGGGGATAGTGGTCGTCGTCGACCCCAAGAAGAAGGGCGCCGTCCTGGGCCTGGGAGGCAGGAACGCCGAGAAGGTCCGTCTGCTCGCCCGAAGATACTGGGGCATAACGAGCGTGCAGATAACGAGCGACCTCTGAATTCTTAAATAGAGTTTGGGAAGGTCGCGATTGAAAAGATGACCGGTTCACCTCGGGGAGAGTTCGCTGCCAGGCAGGTCACGCTAAAGCGTCAGAAGCTCCGATGGTCGGACAAGTGGTACAAGAGGAGGAAACTGGGACTGGACTACAAGGCGGACCCTCTAGAGGGCTCGCCGCAGGCTCGGGGCATCGTGCTAGAGAAGGTCGGCATCGAGTCCAAGCAGCCCAACTCGGCGATCCGAAAGTGCGCTCGCGTACAGATAGTCAAGAACGGTAAGCAGGTCACGGCGTTCCTCCCTGGCGACGGAGCCCTCAACTTCATCGACGAGCACGACGAGGTCATGCTCCAGGGCATCGGAGGCTCGATGAAGCGGGCGATGGGGGACATCCCGGGGGTCCGCTGGCAGATCTTCAAGGTCAACGGCGTCTCGCTCAACGAGCTCGTCTACGGAAGGAAGGAGAAACCCAGGAGGTAGGCATGAGCCGCACATCCCTGGAGTATCCGAACCTGCTCCTCTGGAACAAGTGGGACCTCACCCAGGTGAAGGTCGAGGACCCGGGGCTCCAGAACGTGATATCGGTCAGGCCCGTCCTCCTCCCCTGGTCCGGCGGGAGGCACGAGCACAAGAGGTTCGGCAAGACCAGGGTCAACCTGGTCGAGAGGCTCGTCAACCAGCTCTCCCACTTCGGGAAGAAGTACGCGAAGAACACCGGCCGCATGGGCGGAAAGAAGCAGCGCGCGATGAACGCGGTGAGGACCGCCTTCGAGATCATCAACCTGAAGACGGGCCAGAACCCGGCCCAGATGCTCGTCAGGGCGGTCGAGAACTCCGCCCCCAACGAAGACACGACGAGGATGAGCTACGGAGGCGTCGTGTACCACCTGTCCGTCGACATCTCTCCAGTGAGGAGGGTCGACCTTGCGCTCAGGTTCATCTCCGAGGGCGTGAGGGAGGCCGCGTTCTCTTCATCGAAGAGCTTCGAGGAGGTGCTCGCCGACGAGATCATCATGGCCGCGAGCGGGGACTCCAGCAGCTACGCCGTCAGGAAGAGGAACGAGCAGGAAAGAGTCGCTCTCGCCTCAAGGTAGAGGCTCGTCCCTTTTCAACGCCATCCCCCGAAGCTCCTTCTCCATCTCCGGCGGCTCCGCGACCATCGAGCTCGGGTCGGCGAGGAACCTCCTCACGAGCTGCGAGAGGGGCCCCGGCCTGAACGCCTGCAGCCTGTGCGAGATGGTGAAGTCCAGCGACGGGTCCTTCGCGACCGGTTCCAGCACCTCCAGCCTCGACGTCCCTATCGCGTCCCTCAGCAGGTAACCCGCCTTCAGCTGCGTCACCATGTCGTCGACCGCGTACACTATCAGCGCGGGCTTTCCTAGCTTCGAGAGCCTCGGCAGCTGACCCTTGTCGTACGACGCAGCGACGAGAACGAGGCCCCTCACCGTCTGCGGCCACTGTAGCGCGAGCTCCAGCGCGACCTGCGCGCCCCACCCCGCCCCCATCGCGAACGCCGAGCCGACCCCTATCTTCTCCAGCAGGTCTCTGACGACGTGCGCCTGCGTCCGATAGTCGGGCGTCTCGGCCGGCCTGGTGGAGCGTCCGTACCCGACCAGGTCGGGGATTATCAGAGAGAAGCTGTCGGAGAGCGAGAGCATCGGCTCCCACGTCCTCCAGCTCTCGTGGTGGTCGCTCCCGTGCAGCAGCAGGAGGGGGTCTCCCCTCCCCAGCCGTGCGCAGTTCACCCTGTACTCACCAACGTCCAGAAGGCTCTCGTTCGCCTCCATCGCTTATTCGCCTCCCTAGTCTCCTTTCAAACCTTTTCCGAAGGTACGGAGGAACAATCCACAACCGTTAATTAAGCCGGAGAGCCCATTTTCGAGCGAAAAGGATGCCAGACGACCCGGTCTCTGTCTTCGGGGGCCTCCTCCAGGCCTGCATCAGGGACGACTATGTCACTGAGAGGGGCGTCCTGGCCGAGGGAGTGCTCTTCATGGTCGCCGGCATCGCCGCGAGCATCGCGACGACCTACGTCCTCGCCACCCACGGGATCTTCGTCTAAAGATTTCAACACGTTCGTGAAAGATAACTGCCTCCGTCCAATTTACTGAATTTGGGCCCATGATACGTCCGATAATAGATGGGAAGGAAAGCCATCCTGATCGGTTTCTGGCTCTTGGGATACGCTCTGGGCTTCTTCGCCTGGCTTGTCCGAGCCCCGGTCTACTCCTGGATCGAGAGCCTCGGGTTCAACTCAGACGTGGCCGGAGCCTTCATCACGGGCTTCGCCGGCTCGCTGATGATGGTCATAGGCGTCATCCTCTGGAGCTACCTGTCGTCATCGACCTAAGGGCCTGACCTCACGGTCGATGCACGCCCTTTTTCGGCGACCCTGAGCAGGGCCCGAGCGAGAGCATGTCCGAAGAGCAGGGCAGACCGACCAGGCCGCTCGTGATAGGGATAGTCGTCGGCATAATCGTAGTGTCTCTAGTCGCCTACCGCTTCTACGGCTCGCAGGGTTCTGTCGAGTACAACTGCGTGAGCCCCACCCTGTACACCGAGATGCCCTGCGTCTTCGTCTCGGCAGGGTTCTCGGGCGGCTCTCTGAGCTTCGAGGTGATGAACCAGGGCCAGTTCAAGGTCACACTCTCGCAGGCGGACATCTCCTGGGGCCAGCCAGGCGCGTCCGAGCAGCGCCTTTCGCTCTCCCTCAACTCGACCGTCCTCGGGGTCGACGGCCACGCCACCTTCGAAGCTCCCACGCTCAACGGCCTCGTCCCAGGAGACCGTGTCTCCGTCCTTGTGAAGACGACGTCAGACACATACTACCTCCAGAACCTGACGGCCTGACGACGAAAAATTATGGCGCTAGTCTTAAATACCGTGTGAGAAACTCGCTCGTCGTAAACTAGTGAGTTACTATGCCGAATAAGCCACACATGAATCTTATCGTAACGGGTCACGTCGACCACGGGAAGAGCACCTCGATGGGGCACTTCCTCTTCGACCTTGGCGTCGTCGACCAAAGAATGATCGAGGAGTTCGCGAAGGAGTCTGAGAAGACGGGCGCGGGAGACTCGTTCAAGTACGCCTGGGTCCTCGACGAACTGAAGGACGAAAGGGAGAGGGGAGTCACGATCGACCTCGCCTTCCAGCGCTTCGGGACGAACAAGTTCGACTGGACGCTAATCGACGCCCCCGGACACAGGGATTTCATCAAGAACATGATAACGGGAGCCTCCGAGGCGGACGCCGCCGTCCTCGTCGTCTCCGCCAAGAAGGGTGAGGAGGACGTCGCTCTAGGTCCCGGCGGCCAGGCGAGGGAGCACGCGTTCCTGCTCAGGACGCTGGGAGTCAGCCAGCTCGTCGTCTGCGTCAACAAGATGGACGACCAGACCGTGAAGTACTCGGAGCAGAGGTACAACGAGGCGAAGCAGGACATCGAGAACCTGCTCAAGACGGTCGGCTACGACGTCAAGAAGATCAACTTCATACCGGTCTCGGGCTGGACGGGCGAGAACCTAGTCAAGCCATCCACGAACATGCCGTGGTACAAGGGGCCGACCCTCCAGCAGGCGCTGGACCAGTTCGTCGAGCCCCCGAAGCCGATAGAAAAGCCGCTGAGGATGCCCATCCAGGACGTCTACACGATACAGGGCGTCGGGACCGTCCCAGTCGGCAGGATCGAGACGGGCAAGGTCAAGGTCGGCGACACGGTCTCCATCATGCCAGAGGGGTTGACGGCTGAGGTCAAGGACATCGAGACCCACCACACCAAGATGACAGAAGCGATGGCGGGCGACAACATCGGGATCAACCTGAGGGGAGTCTCCAAGACGGACTTCCGGAGGGGCAGCGTGCTGGGGCCGTCGAACGCGCCGCCCATGATCGCGAAGGAGTTCCTCGCCCAGATCATAGTCGTCTTCCACCCGACCGCGGTCGCCGCGGGCTACACTCCCGTGCTGCACGCCCACACCGCGCAGGTCGCCGCCACCATCTCCGAAATCGTGGCGAAGATCGACCCCAGGACCGGCCAGCCGACCGAGGAGAAGCCGAAGACGATAAAGACGGGAGACTCGGCGATCGTCAAGATCACGCCGCTGAGGCCCATCGTCCTCGAGACGTTCAAGGAGTTCCCAGAGTTGGGCCGATTTGCATTGAGAGACATGGGGAGCACTGTTGCAGCCGGGATAGTGCGCGAAGTCACTGTAAAGGGACAAGTCGAAAAGGTAGCCGCGAAGGCGTAGGCTTTCTACGCCGGAACCCCAACTACTCAGCTAAGACTCAAGCAGGCCCACGCTTGTAGCGTAGGAGTTTATCGTATCTGTAGGAGTGAACGAGCTCATTGAGTATGGGAATTTCCGCAGCCTCGACAGCTCGGACGACCGAACGGAGTTTGATTCCCTTCTCGGTTCGTGTGTAGGCGCTCTTCAGCCCAAGCGAGTGAAGTAGTTCCGTAATCAAGTCCGCATTAGGCACGCTAGTGATTTCGACGACGTATTTCTTAACGCACCCATCCGAATCTGCAAGGGCCTGGATGAATCGCTTTCTGAATTCAAATGGTGCACCAACCAACCAACTGATTTGTAGAGGGGATAGAGTTGTGCAGCCCCCCCATGGTATCCCAAGAGCCACGTTGAACATCCAAGCAAACAGAGGTGAACGTTCTGAATTCCACCTGAACGCCGCAGATGGGTGCCTGCTACGACTCGTGGTCCCTGAGGGCTGCTTGTCTTTCCTTCGGTCCATCTCAAGGCCGAGTGCGTTCGCGCAGAAACAGACGAACTCTCCTAGTCTCTCATTTGTTGGCTGCTTTGATGTCAATTGAAGGTCGATGCTCATGGAGTCGAGTCGCTTCTGTTTCCCCCCGGACTTGCTGGCATCACCCGCCATCATACCAAGCAGGTAGGCAAAAAGCTCATGTCTCATTCCATCTGTCTGCATCCTCGATATCCCAAACGCCTCACCTCTGATGTATGCGCTCTCTGTCGGGACTAGCTGGGACACCAGCGAACTGACATCGCTGTACTCCACAATCGGCGATGGCACCCGAATCCAAGAAGCGAGTGCGTTTCCGCCTGAATCCACTCTGAGAGGGAGGATCTTCCATCCTTCTCTGTAGGGTAAGCTTAACGCCTCTTGTGCGACTCTGACGAGATAAGGGAGCGTGCTGCCGTCAATCCACTTGCTTGCGACAGATCTGTCGACTTCTATCATCCGTGCAGCGGCTTCCAGCCCTAAGCTCGGGTCCAGATTCAACAGATTGCAAAACTTCGTGAGCTGGTTAATCCCTTCCTCGGTGACGTTGATTCCCCAAACTCGATCTGTGACGAACTTTGACGCCTCTAGCGGTCCTCTTGCAAGTAATTCTGCTAAATCGCTCGGGATGCTCGGGGGCCGTCTTTCAACTCTGTGCAGCCCCTGATACACGATTACTCCGTGCTTCTTCAGCCACGAGCTCACCGTTCCAGGGTCCGCCCCCACCTTCCCAGCTATCGCCAGGGCCGAGTCGCCCCCCTCGAACATCCTTACCCACTCCATCGTGTTCTCCCAAGTCCAGTGACCCCGGAAGTGCCTAGAGCGGGTCGACACAATGTCGAGCTCGCCCGAGGATAAAAGCGCCCATGCAGCCTGACGCTAAAAGTCGCTCAGCTCAGCGTAGTAGGTCTCCGCCGTCATCCCAGCGGAGCTGCTGTTCAGCCCTCCCACGCAGTACATGACTCCTGACTCGATGGTGCATGCGGTCTCGACGCCGGTGGGATAGTCACCCGCCCTCGTCCACTTCCCGACTCCGCCGGAGTTGACCGGAGCGTAGTACGCCGCGTTCGTGTAGGAGTTGGGAGAGCCCAGACCGCCAACACAGTAGATGTACCCAGCTGACGTTGCGCACGCCTGCCCGCTCGCCTGCTGGGGGTAGGATGTGGTCAAGCTCCACGCGCCTATGCCTGCTGAAGTCAGCTGCGCGTAGTAGTCTGTGCTCACCGCGTTGTTGCCCGAGTCCGCACCGCCGACGCAGTAGACGTAACCTCCAGAGGCCGCGCAGCTCTCCAGGTACACGTCGGGTGGGTACGGAGTGGTCTCGTTCCAGTGTCCGATCCCCGAAGATGAAACCGTGGCGTACCAAGCTGAACTGCTCAGTGCGGAGTCCGCGTTGGTGCCGTCAGTCTCGTTGCTTCCACCCACGCAGTAGATGTACCCGGAGGATGTCACGCAGCTCTGGCTGTCTATTGGGATAGGATAGGCTGTGCTGCTCTCCCAGCCGCCGACCTGCCCTGATGCGAGAGGCGCGAAGTAGCTGGAAGCGATGTCGTCCATCTGGTCGTTATACTGACCACCCACGCAGAAGATGTATCCTGAGGCGGCTATGCAGGACTCACCGTTGATGTTGACCGGGTAGGACTCTGAGTCGGAGGTCCAAGCGCTCAGGTTCCCGGACGACGTGAGAGACGCGGAATAGACGTTGTCCCGCGGCGCCATGTTGACGTCCCACCCGCCCACGCAGTACACATAGGACGATTCGTTCACGCACTGCTGGCCTCCCACGGCGTAGACCCCGTTCACGCTGAGAGGGTAGGAGGGCCCCTGCTGCCAGGATGTAGCCACGACGGGCGCCGTCTCGGACTGGTACGCATAGACGAGCAGGACCACCACGATAAGGACGACCGCCAGAAGGATGAGCAACCGCGAGAGCTTCAATCTTGCAGCTCCCCTGGACGGCGCTTCGTGGCTAAAGCCCCAGGCTGTTGATTACCCTTCCGGCGTTAGCGTCGATGACGAGCACGATCTTCGTGCCCTTGTGGTCGTACCTGGCGAACCAGATGGGGACGTGAAGCAGCTCGACATCTCCGACGTCAGACTGGGTGTCGAGCCTCTGAATCATGTGGTACTTCTCGTGCGCCTTCTGCGACTGGAGCTGGTCCACGAGCGTCTTCGCCTGCGCCTTTGCGACCTCCTCGCTGATGTCCCCGTTCAGCACCTTGACGCCCTTCGGGAGCTTGGTG
>DASPVO010000071.1:0-48201 GCA_035622335.1 Nitrososphaerales archaeon | reverse complement strand
AATCCGGAATTGCTCTTCATGAGTCGAACGAATAGAAAAACATCGATTCTCGCGCTCAGTCTCCTCGCCACCTTCGCCTTCATAGGGACAGCAGCCCTTGCAACCCCCGTCTACGCATGCGTTTGCAACACGATCACTTTCGACGGCAGCTCGACTTCAGGCAGCCCGACAGTCACTGTCAGCTCGCAACCTCAAGTCTTCACTTCCGGGAACACCGTCAGCTATAGCGACTTTGGGAAGTCGACAGCCGAGTACATGCTCATAACCGTCAGCAGCGTCACGGCTGGATGGACGGTTTCAATAACAAGCGCCGACACGGTAACGACCGTGTCGTCCACTCAAATCATAGTCGGCCTCGCTTGCGCTGCAACCAACACCTGCGCTTCGTCAGGAATATCGGGTACGTTCCCGTTCACCATCACGGTGACAGCCCCATCAAGCCCAGGTGCAATGGGCTCCTTCAAGATCAGCGCAGAGCCGTGGTCACAGTCGACCTACAGTGGAGGCAGCAATCCAGGTGTATCGTGTTCACCTCTGACGGTGGACCTAGAGACCTCGACGCCCTTCCCACCACCCACAACAGGGGTTCCCGAATTCCCGGTTGGCATGGTGGCGCTGCTAGGACTGGCAATACCAGTTCTGGTCCTGATGAAAGGGAAGCTCTCAAAGATCCCGAGCGCGTAATCCCCAAAATTGTTGGCGCGGATCGCTCCGCGTCCAACATCCCTCTTTGTAATGAGTTACAATCTAGCTTCGGCGGCTTGTTTTGAACCTCGAAATCGTGATACAATCAGAAATCAACCCTTTCACGCGCAGGCGAGTTGAGTATGAGTATCATACTCTTCTCAGAAGAGCATTCGAAATGATTTGTCATTGTAAGTATCAACTCCGATTCACTTTCCCAAAATAGAGCCAGAATCTATTCCCATTGTCTTATCCTTCAGAATGGTTATATGCAGAAAGAGGCACGGTTGGTTCGTAAATGGCTTCGGTCAAGGGTAGGACAGCACTGGCGGCAGCGTTCTTCGTTGCACTCATCGCGTTATCCGGGGCTTCCGCCCTCGCGTTTGCAACATCACCCGCGACTCAAGGAGGTTGCAATCTCGCGACGCCATCCACATGCACGTCAACCTCCACGGCGACGTGCTCGACCCCCGTGGGCGCGAATGGTAACTCGGAGAAGACTGTGACCGTCACGGTCACCAAGACTGTCACTAAGACTGCTATCACAACCCAGACCACAACGATCACCGACTGCACCGTTACCGTGACAAGCACTACCATAGTGACGACAGTTCAGACCTCAACTGTTACCACGACCGGAACAGCAACAACGACTAACACGGTTACCACAACGCCAACGACTACTACGACAATTACTACAACTGAGACTACCTGCCCGTCCGGCCCGGCAGGCGCACCGGACGTTTCATCTCCAATTGGTGCTTGGACCTCAACAGGAGGCAAGACCACGACAATGACTTCCACGGTGACCAAGACGACAACGAAGGAAAAGACCGTCACTCAAACGACTACCGCGACCGCGACGCAGACATCAATCTCCACAAGCACGGCTACATCGGAAACTACGACGACAGCAGGAGTAACCACGACGATTACAGCTACCACAACTGTGGCCGCTCCGACGACCTCGACGGTCACTTCAACGACTTGCGTGCAGTTGCCCCCACCTCCAACAGTCCCTGAATTCCCCGCGAGTTTGGGAATGGTGACTATGATTGGTGTCCTCTTCGCAGCGATGCTCTTCTTCAAGAGTAGGTCGCTGAAAGTTCAGATTAAGTAATTCTGCGATCTGAGCCAGGTACGATCTACACCTAGTTTCATAGGGTCTTCGCAGCTACTAGTGCGTCCGGGTCATCGGACTACCGGCTGAGATTACAGACTTGAGCCAATTTCAACACGAGAACCAAGTATAGAGTCGGGACGACTAGGTCCCTTACTTGTCTACTCTACTGGTGCGCGAGTGAAGAGTCCTCTCCGGTACGCCACCAAGGCGACCGCCACTCCTACGAGCGATATGAGCAAAGTCTCGGCGGGCAACACCAGCGGCGGTGGGAACGAGCTAGCAGGAGGTTGGCAGTTGGTTGCCTGTCCAGTGGACGAGGACACGCAGACTGTGACCGTTACCGTAACGGTCTCAGTCTCGGTAGATGAAGGTCCCTGTCTAGTGATGGTCCCGTTGCGGTATCCATCCGAAGTAACCGTAACTGTGGTTTGAGGCAGAGTCGTAGTCGCTGTCGTGGTGGTCTCCAGCAGCACATGAGTCGTAGTCACCGTCTCCGTCTCTGTTGTCGGCTCCGAGACTATTGTAGTCTGAGTCATGGTAGATGTAGATGGAGGTGAAGTCGATGTAGAGACGCTAGTGACCGTCGTAGTGACCGGATAGGACGTCGTCTGAGTCATTGTGGTAGTCACGGTTGGTGCGGTCGATGTCTCAATCGTAGACGTCGTGGTCAGGGTCGATACAGACGTTGTCGTGTCCGTGGCGGTCGTGGTGCTGGTCAGAGTCGAGGTCTCAGTCACTGACTGTGTCACCGTTGATTGACCCGTGGTCGTAGTTACGGTTGTGGTAGTCGTCGGCCCAGTCGAGGTAAGAGTAGTGGTTGTAGTAGAGGTCTTGGTGGTCGTGGTTGTAGTAGGAGAGGAAGTGCTCGTCACCGTGGTGGTTGTGGTGGGTCCGGTCTGAGTCGAGGTCACCGTTGATGTCATCGTGGTCGTGCTGGTACTGGTGTAACTCTGGGTCGTCGTGACGGTCGAGGTCTTCGTCGTAGTGGAAGGCGATGTCGTGGTGGACGTCACGGTAGTCGTCGGCCCCGTTTGCGTGGAAGTTACAGTCGAGGTTTTGGTCGACGTGCTGGTCACTGTCGAGGTCGTCGTGACGGTGGAAGTGACCGGCGCCAGCGACGTCGTAGACGATGTGGTGGAGGACGCAGTCGAGCTAGACGAACTGCTACCCCAGAGAGTCGTTCCAGCGCTGAGTACAGAAAGTGAACCTCCTACGATGAACTCGTTGACTGGAATCGCAGCGAGCTGGTCGTTACCCTCTACCCCCCAGCCCGTCCCGTACGAGACCGCGGTCTGCACCGCGCCCCAGGAGCCCGACTGCTCGCTCATCATCGCGGTGCTGAAAGTGACCTCGGGGAAGCTGAAGGTGCTGTTAGCTTCCTCCTCTGACAGGGAGTAGACCGGATAGGTGGTGCTAGAAGAACTCGCTCCCATGTCGTAGGTGCCGAAAATCGTCCCATCTAACGCATACGCCCATGTGTCACCGCTATCCGAATACATAGAAAACGTGTGAGTTCCCGTGGCGACGCTGGTAGTGCCTGTCGTGATCTCTGTGTCCGAGGTCAGGTTCCAGATCTGATAGAACGCTGTGGGCGTGCTCGAGTTGCAGATGTAGTACCCTACCTGCCCCCACATGTTGTCAGAGAGGTCGTCAGCTACCCAGAAAGCAAGGCATCCGGTGATCGATGTGCTGATGACGGTCATCGTCCCCTTGGCTCCGGTGTTGGGCAACGCCGAAGGGGCGGTCGAATCCGCTCCGACCCACCAGACCGACCCTGGAGTGGAAAACCTTGGGAAGAAAGTCCTAACGGGCGCGTTGTTCATCGCGGGAGCGACGTACGCGAGAGCGAAGGCACCGCCTATGATAATGAGAATGAAGATAGAAAGTACAGCCGCTTTCAATGATTCCAATCAGCCCTTTTTCGGTTATATGGCGTGTGGAGTTAGAATACAGAATTTCTACCTACGAGGTCTGGCGCCGTTGTGTGGGCTCTCCATGATCAAGTTATGCGGTGTATTTCTTCGGTCAGCATATAGGCACGCTCAGTATATATCTGAAACCCCCAGTGGTGAAAGTATGAAACCCTTACGCAAAAGCGATGAATAAATCATCCTGTCGGGCGAGACTGTAATCTTCTGCCTCTGCCCACTGGCGATAAATCGCATTTGGTGAACTCTGCATACTAGTCGGTTTGCCTATGTGCGAACCTGTGCACAAAAACCAATATATGCGATGAAACCGAAGGGTCCTTGTGAGCACCTCCACGGATTACCCCAGAGTGCATTCTATCCAATCCTCGCAGAGAGAATCAACGAGGGAGAACACACAATCGGCAAGCAACATCGCCGACAGATTCACCAGATCCCTCCTCAAGAAACAAATGGCACTCTCGATAAGGAACCATACGTGGTTCAGGCTCAATCGCCTCGACCGGTCTCTGTACGGCCTCGCCGTCAGACTGAACGTGAGGCTTCAGAGCGTGGACCTACTTCGTGCTCTCGTTTCAGTGCTGAAGAAGCTTCAGCAGCTAGGAGACACGCTGTATTCTGAGATGCTCGTCGGCACCAGGATGGCCTGGAGCTTCTCGGAGGCTGCGTGCTCATGGGGGAACTTCCTCGCGAAGGCGTGGCGCTCCGACCAGAGCTACATCAGGTTCCTCGGCAGATTATATTCAGGGAGAGATTACCGCTGACACGCTGCGAAGGAGCATCGGTCGAGTCGAACGACACTATGGCCGAACCCGCGCCATGAAGGCGGTCATCCTCGCGGGAGGCGCTGGGACCAGGATGCGTCCCCTCACGTACGTGATTCCCAAGGTCATGCTTCCAATTGGGGGAAGGCCCCTCTTGGAGCACACGATAAAGTACCTCCAGTCGTACGGCGTTCAGGAATTCGTGGTCTGCGTCGCTTACCTCAAGAAGCAGATAATCGACGCGTTCGGAGACGGGTCTGAGCTCGGAGTTAGCATCGCCTATGGCCAGTCAGACAGCCCGCTCGGGACGGGCGGACAGCTGAAGACCGCCGAGAAGGAGGTCGAGGGAACGTTTCTAGCCATGAACGGAGACATTGTTACCTCGCTCAACATCGGCAACCTCGTGGGCTCTCATAGGGCGAACGGGGGCGTCGGTACAATCGCGCTCAAGAAGTTCGACGTCAAGATTCCTTATGGGAACGTCACGACGACCGGGAACCAGATCCTGAGGTTCGAAGAGAAACCTACCCTGAAGTACAACGCAAACGCAGGGATCTACGTCCTAGAGCCCGAGATCTTCGACCACATCCAGGTCGGAAGGACCGTCAGTCTGGAGACGGAGGTCTTCCCCGGACTCCTCGCGGCTGGGAAGAAACTCTTCTCTTACTATGAGGACGCGAATTGGGCGGACGTCGGATCCATGGCCGACTTCGAGCGCGTGAACGACCAAGTCCTTTCCACGAACGCGGTCAGCGTGAGCCAGGAGCGTGCGAGCCCTGATTAGGCAAGCCGCGGTTGTCGCGTTCTCCTTCATACCCTTCTTCGGGTCGACCCTCCTGACGATAGGTTTCTGGTCAGTCACGGGGCTCTTATCATCGACCCCTCGGTTGATCTTGGCGACCCTGGTCTGGGTCGTCGCGTTCGCCGCAGGCACCAAACTGTTCTGGGAGTTGGTTCTGAGATTATCGCCTCGCTAGGGGACGTCGGACCTGAGGTCCTCGCCTCAGCATTCGTCCTGTCGATATCTGCTTCATACCTGGCCGCGAGGTACCAGAGCTCTAAGTTCCTTTCGATGGGGCTCACGGGAATAGACGTCCACAAGCCCGACAGGCCTCTCAGAGCCGAGATGGGTGGCCTCGCCGTCCTTTTGGGCATCGCCGCGGGTTCCACCGTCTTCCTAGTCGCGGACTACGCGGTGGACGGCTCAGCGGTCGCGTTCGCGGCTGCCTTTGCGAGCATAGCCCTGATAGGCATAGTCGGCGCGGCGGACGACCTGCACGAGCTCGACCAGCGAACGAAGCCGTTGCTGATCGTCCTCGCTTCCGTCCCGCTGATGTACTATCTCGCCGGACGCACCACGATATTCCTCCCCGTGATCGGTTCCGTCCAACTGGGTCTACTCTACCCTCTGGTGGCGGTACCGCTAGCCGTGACCACGTGCGCGAACTTCTCCAACATGCTCGCCGGCTTCAACGGGCTCGAGGGAGGGGTGGCTGTCATCTCGCTCGGAACGATGTCGCTCCTCTCACAGGCGACCGGCCATCCTGCGATGGCAGTGCTCGGCTACATCATCACGCTCGCGTTCGTAGGGTTCCTCGCCTTCAACTGGTATCCCGCGAGGCTCTTCCCAGGGGACACGGGGACGCTGATGGCGGGAGCCGCCGTGGCCGCGATCGGCCTCGTGTCAGGCCTAGAGTTCGCCGCGATAATTCTGAGCATTCCCGCTGCGATGGACTTCGCACTGAAGGCTATGTCGAGGAACCCGTTCAAGCAGAGGCGCGCCTTCGGAAACACGACGGTGAGCGCCGACGGTGTCCTTCAGCCCCCTGCCTACCCTGCCTTGGTCCACGCGTTCATGAGGGTCTCTCCCATCAAGGAGAGAGGACTCGTGGTTTCAGTCCTCGCCATGCAGCTGCTCTACGCGGCGGTGGCGGTGGTCGTGACAGCGAGGTTCGCGCTTTGATGGCGGAGAACCCAGGAGCTGCTCCAGCTCCTCCGACCAAGATCAGAAAGATCTGGGTCGCCATGAGCACTCCCTTCCAGGCGAACTTCTTCTCTCCACTCATCAAGGAGCTCGAACGCGAGTACACCTTCGTGGTCACGGCGAGGGACCACGACAAGATCCAGGAGATACTCAAGGCGAAGGAGATAGACTTCATACCCGTGGGTAAGCACGGAGGCAGAGACCTAGGCAACAAGCTAGAGGCCTACGCCCAGAACATACAGATACTCCTGCCCATCATCGAGCGGGAGAAGCCGGACCTCCTCCTCACCGAGCGGTGGCCGGAGGCGGTCAGGGTAGCCTTCGGGCTCAACATACCCTCCTGGACGATCTTCTACGACGAGAGGGAGAAGCACGTGAACCAGATGGTCTTCCCCCTCGCGAGCAAGGTCTTCGCGCCCAGGTACTACACCTTCCAGGAGCTCTACGCGAACGGCATAATCGACCCGGACAAGGTCGTCTGGTTCAACGGCTTTCACACGGGATACCTGAAGGGAGCGGAGGTGAGCCCCGAGAACCCCTACGAGAGGCTCAACATCAAGCCCCCGATAATCTTCGTCCGTCCCGAGCCCGAGTTCGCGAGCTTCTTCCCCAACCACGAGCCGATCCTCGAGAGGGCGGTCGAGATGTTGCAAAAGGAGACGAACGCTACGGTCGCCGTGCTTCCGAGGACGGAGTCACAGAAGAGGAGATACTCCAAGATGGGCGTGGCGGTGCTCGACGCCTCGATGAGCGAGTCGCCGGTCGCTCACGCCACTGTCGCGCTAGGCGCGGCGGAGACGATGCTGATGGAGGCCTTCACTCTGGGCAAACCCGCCGTCAGCGCTATCTACTGGAACGTGTCGAAGCCCGTCGCTGAGCTCCATCGCTACATCCCGCACTCTGTGGAGCCGAAACAGATCGTGCGGTACGCTTCGAACTACCTGGACGAGAACCAACAGAAGGAGTTCAGCGAGAAGGCAGCTCTCCTCGTGAGGGGCATGGACAACCCGGTCCAGATAATGATAGATGAGATCAAGAGGATCAACCAGGGACCCAAGACCGACGCCGCCCTCAAGAGGAGGTCGAAGATCGAGATATACATCGACATCATCCAGGCGGCCTCTTTCCAGCCTCTTCGGCCCACCCACATAATGAAGGCGGCAAACATCTCCTACAACGACCTCAGGATCACCATAGATTCACTGGAGAAGAGGGGTCTGCTCCGGTCCGAGACCACCTTCGGCGGCAAGTACTACCAGGCTACACAGGAGGGCTTACAATTATTGCAAGACTACAAGGCAATACATGAGAAACTTTTCACTGAGAACTCTTCACAGGAATAAGCTGGGTGTGCAGTTGAATCGACCACCGTTTGAGGTGTATCGCTTCAGGTTTGTGAGCACCCCCACACACCCTATATTCTCAATCCAGATATAGAAAATAAAAGTATTATGAAGCAGAAGTACATCGACATGATTATGAAGTTCATATTCTATGAGCTTCAGGTCTATCCGAGTTGATTTTGGCTCCATCCGGAGCGTCTGAGCCCTCCAATCCACCCTCAGGAAGACACGGGTCAGCCTGAAGGTGAACCTGAAGAGGGGCGCGAAGGCCGTTGCCTTGGAGTGGGTCGCTCGCTCGGGCTCATTCGCGCCTGATGCAACCTCGAGCGCAGCCCTGCGCCTGATGAAGATCGGGTTCGGACCCACAGGGACGCCCCCAACCTACCCGGGTGGGGTGCCGTCCGCGTGCTGCATCTCGGTCGATTTCGACGTGACCAGGGAGGGTCGGTACCAGAGCAATCACATCGGAACGAGGCTCCTTCTTGACCTGTCGGAGAAGTACGGAGTTCCCTTGACGTGGGCAATCTGCGGCAAGACCGCCGAAGAGGACCGGGAAGCATACGAGTCGATTCTGAGCTCTTCCGTCAGGCAGGAAGTGGGTATCCACACATACTCGCACATCTACGCGAACGAGTCCACCGAGGATCAATATGAGGCCGACGTGCGCCGTTGCGTCTCGTACCTTTCCCTTGCCCCGCCACCCACTACTTTCGTCTTCCCAAAGAACAGGGAAGGTTACTTCGGGATGCTCCGTCGACTGGGGTTCCTGTCGTACAGAGGAGCAAGGAGGGCTATCGGGCCTCCGGTTGCAAACGAGGGGTTATGGAACATCAGGCCGGTCTACTATGTTGACCAAAAGTCCCTGGGCGCCGAGTCCCTGATCAGGCACTTCGTTGACGCCTGTCAAGCCCGTTCTGCCGTCTTCCATCTCTGGACCCACCCTTGGAGCATCACGACCGAGGGCAACCCCGGCACCATGGCGGAGAGGACGCTGGACCCCGTCTTCGCATATCTCAGAGATCGGAGAGAGTCTGGCCTGATGGCGACCAGTACCATGTCGGAGATCGCCGCCAGCATGGGCGAGCCCGGGCCAGTGATCGGAGCCGGCGTGAAGCAAGAGCTGCTGAATTGAAGATAGCCCAGGTCAACGTCTACTTCCAGCCATTCATGCTCGGGGGCGCAGAGTGGTACGTCTACAACATGTCTTCGGAGCTGGTCAAGCTCGGCCACGAGGTCCACGTCTTCACTGCGAACAGGTACAACGGGAGCACAGCACCACAATCCGAGTCGATTGACGGCATCAGCGTCCACCGGCTCCCACTAAAGATAGACTTGACCTACAGGGCGAAGGTCTGGGACGGATTACGAGAGGGCCTTGAGGAGGGGTCTTTCGACGTCGTCCACTCGTACGACTACGCCCAGCCGCACAGCGTCACAGCGATGCGGGCCGGAAGACAGAGCGGGAGCGGGACCGTGTTGACAATCTTCGACGTCCACTCCATGATTCCCAGGGTCTGGTACAAGCGGCTGCCCATGCGCGTGATGGACGGATACATGGCCAGGAGGTCTCTCCCCAGCGCCGACCGCGTGCTCTTCCGTTCGCCTAATCTCATCGAGCCGATGTCGAAGCTGACCGACTGCGCGGGAAAGGCCATCGTAACTCCCTCCGGGATAAGAGACGACTGTCTTTCAAACTTCGAAGGAGGGGCGTTCAGGAGCAAGTACGACATTGACGGGGCGCCCATGCTGCTCTTCCTCGGGAGACTCAACCCGCAGAAGGGCCCACAGGACTTACTAGAGGTGGTTCCCTCGGTCTTGAAGGAATTTCCGACCGCTACCTTCATCTTCGTGGGACCCGACCAGTCGGGCTACCGGAGCCACCTGGAGTCCAGGGCGGCGGAACTCGGGGTCAGCCCTAACGTCCGGTTCCTCGGGCCCATCCTAGACTTCCAAGACAAGATGTCAGCGTACGCGGCCAGCGACGTCTTCGTCCTTCCCACGGCTTACGAGGGGACCAGCCAGGCCATCTTCGAGGCAATGTCCCAGTCGAGGCCGATAATCGCGAACAGAGTTGGTGGTGTCCCGTACCAGATTACCGACGGTGTGGAAGGATACCTCGTCGAAAAGGGAGACCTAGCGGAGCTCAGCTCGAGGATCAGGGACGTCCTTCGCGACAAGAATCTCGCCGCAGAGATGGGCCGGCGTGGACGCGAAAGGGTCAGCTCGAACCGGTACTCCTCGCTCGCCGCCACAATGTGCTCGATCTATGAGGAGGTTCGGAGGGCGAACTGAACCTCAACGGTTCCTCGGTCTTCATCACTGGGGGCGCGGGCTTCATTGGCTCGCACCTCACTGACCGGATGCTCGGTACCGGAGCCTTCGTCACGGTTTACGACAGGTTCGACAAGTTCTACAAGGGGAAGGAAGCAAACATAATCGGGGCTTCGAGCGACCCGAAGTTCAGGCTGATAGACGGCGACATTCTCGAGTACGACAAGCTGAAGTCGGCGATGAAGGGGTCGGACGTGGTCTTCCACGAAGCGGGGCAGGCCGGAGTGGGCTACAGCCTCGAGCATCCAAGAGAGACCAGCCTCGTCAACGTCAGCGGTACTCTCAACGTCCTGGGAGCGGCCAGAGAGAACAGGGTGAAGCGCGTGGTGAACGCCTCTTCGTCATCCATCTTCGGGGAGCCGAAGTACCTCCCCATCGACGAAGTGCACCCAACGAACCCGACGTCTCCATACGGCGTCTCGAAGCTCGTCGCGGAGCAGTACGCGTCAGTCTTCAGCCGCCTCTATGGCACCTACGTCGTCTCGCTCCGATACTTCTCGGTCTACGGTCCGCGCGGGCGACCGGATCAGGTGATACACAGGTTCGCAAAGGCGATCTCTGAAGGCAAGCGCCCGGTCATTCAGGGAGACGGCACCCACAGCCGCGACTTCACGTACGTCTCGGACGTGGTTGAAGCGACGGTGAAGGCGGCGGAGAGCGAGGGCCTCGCTGGAGAGTCATTCAACATCGGCTTCGGCAAGAGGACGACGATAACAGAGCTGGCCGAGAGACTGATCGGCATCATGGGTGCAGTGGGCAAGCTCTCCCCCGAGTACGTCGAAGGCAGCCTCGCTGACTTCCCTCATACCGAGGCGGACAACAGAAAGGCGAAGAAGCTGCTCGGGTGGGAGCCCCATGTCGGGTTGGACCAGGGGCTGCGAAGCTTTCTGGCCTCGCTTCGTACCGGTCCAGGGGGAACCGAAGACGTCTGAGGATACAGCGGTCTCGAAGCTCTATTCTCGGGTGGGCCGCTCCTCCAAGACCGCCGGCATCGGGTTCGTGCTCCTGAGCGCTGTCTTGCTGGTCCTCTCGGTCAGGTACAGATATGTCGTCATCGAGATTGATTCAATAGTGGCATTTGTTGCTGGAGCTGTCCTCCTCTTTAGGGATCCTAGGGCTAGGGTCCCCGCAGGAGTCTTCGACGCAGCCCTCGCGTCTTCGAGTCGATTCGCCCAGGAACTCCAAGGGAGCAGGCACCTGAGGTTCGTTTACGTCCCTAATGGTGCGTCGGTGAACGAGGTGGTGCTTCGGACGGGGCCCAAGGGAGCCCCTCCATGGGCGCGTGCGAAGAGCTTTACCCCACCGGGGAGGTCGTTGGCCGAGCTCTTCGTCAAGGAGTCAGGTCTCTCCAAAATAACCTTCGAGAGTATCAGCGGCTCGCTTCCAGAAGTGATGCGAGCCGACTTCGGGCTCGCAGACTCTGTCGCCCTCAGAAAGGAGGAAGACGGGGTCGTGGCGACCATCAAGGGCGGACCCACCGAGTGCGGCTGCGAGGACAGCGTGAAGCAGGAAGGAGGATGCGCTGGCTGCCCCGTCGCGAGCCTGCTCGCTGTACTTGTAGCCGCAGCGACGAATCAACGAGTGTCACTTCACGTGTGTTCGCACGACCTCGGAAACGGCAGCTGGTCCATCCCAATGTCGTTTGAAGTCTCGGGACCGGAGGGCCAGCAGTGACCAACACGATCGCGGGGAGTACCATGAAGCTGCTGACGTTGATGCCATTTGTCGCGCTCGTCTATTTCTACGACTTCTCCAGGTTCATTAGCCTCTTCACCTCGCCACAGCAGCTCTCGCTCTTCTTCGTCGCCTCATCGCTGCTCGTACTCGGTGCTGGTCTAAAGTGGCGCATCCTCAAGGTTCGCCTCGAGCTCTCTCATGCGAGCTTTCCCTGGGGTCTGTCACTTCTTGCGTGTGCCGCAGGCCTCTACGTGTATGGCTCCTACTCTGGTGACGTGGCATGGTTCCACTATGAATCGCTCTACGTGTTCGTCCTCGGTTACGTCGCCTTCAGAATGGGGACCGGAGTCCTCAGGTCGATGCTACCGTTGTTAGCGATCTTCTCGCTTTCTTTCACTCCGACTAGTCTGATCACTTCCATTGGAGGCGTGCCTCTGATAGCGCTTCTCTACGTCGCCTTTCTCGGATTCTTTCTGGTGTACGTCGGACGACGGCCGAAGGCGATGGCCGTTCCGGTGGTCCTGGTCTTACTCGGTCTGTTGGCGTGGTTCAGGCCCGGGCCGATCGTGCACGGTATCGACCCCGTCCTTCTCGTGCCAATCCCACTCTTAGCGTTGGTCCTTCCAGGCATTCGCAGTATTACTCTCCTCCCGAGAGAACAAGGCCCAGTCTGCGCGGAGCATCGGGTCCTCAGGAACGGCTTCTGCTCAGTGTGCGGAGTCAAGGTCCACGGGGCAACTGGACCCGAGAGCTTCGGTGCCTGGGGTCTTCTGGCAGTAGCACTTGTCTCCCTATTGCTCGCTTCGGCCGCCCTCCCCGCGTTGGCTCTTGTGGACGGAGCTCCGCAGACGGTCCGGTACAGCCCAAGAGGGGTGGTTGCCAGCCCTATCCCTGTTACGCCCGCGGGCTGGCAGGTCAACTCCTCGGAGACCTTGTCTAACTCGTCTCAGTTGTATTCCATACAACGGTCCTACGTGCCCGGCTACGACCCGGAGGTCAAGAACTACACGATGTACTACGAGCTGTCGCTTGGTCAGATCGTCTCGAACGCCCCCTCGGGAAGGTTGTCGGGCTGGAATGGTCCATCCTACAACTCGACCCAGTTTGGTCCCTTCGAGGGCACTCTGGCTACCTATGTGCGACCGGGAGCTGTTATGCTCGTGTATGCGGGCAAGGCGGTCATGTCATTCCTCAACGGGACGACTGTTGTACAGTGCAACGTAGGTATCGGGTTCGAGCGGCAATTCGATGACGCGAATGCGACCGCTGACGCCACGCAGTTCATCGCAGATGTCGGAGACGCTTGGGGCCAGAGTTTTGAGACTCAGGCGTCCTACTCCCCCTGGTCGTCGTTCCTCAGTGGGCTGCGAACGGATTCAGAAGGTCTCGGCACTCTGACGCTCGTTGCGATCTCGATAGCGGCGATGGGATGGGCTGTCTATAGGTCGGTGCTCCCAGACGAGAAGCTCGACAAGTATCTCGCAAAAGTTTCGGCCAGATCAGGGAGGAACTGGCCGATCCTGTCCAGTCTGTTGGAGAAGCCCCACCGTTCGGCCACATCAAACGAACTCGCCGGGGGAGTAGAGAACATGAGTTCGGTCGACTCGACCATGCGAGAACTCGCTGACCGTCAGCTGGTAGGTCCCGAACTCGTCGAGAGGGGTTCAGACATCGTCTCCGCTTGGAAGGCGCTTGCATAGTTGAGAGCCAGACCGGCTTCGGTCATCTTCATAGCGTGCCTTGTGGCCGCGATGCTGACCGCTCTCCCGGGTCCGACGGCGAGGGCACAGTCTCCGGTGCCCGTCGGGGTCAACGTCGACGTCAAGATGCAGATCTCCCCGCCGTATGACGTCTACGGCTACGGGTACAGTCAAGTGAGCGTGGTGATCACTTCCGCCACGCCTCTGGGCTTCAACCAATCAGACCCTGTGACACTGTCACCGTCATTCATCCCAACTACACTCTCGATAACGGCTAACTTCGTGAACGGCTCATCAGAGAGCCTACCGTACGCCCTTCCAACGGGGACTTTCGGGGTCTTCATCGACTTCGTGATTCCCGTCAACGCTTCCAGCTTCACTGTCACCATGCAGGGTACACAGTCAGGAAGCAGCTTCCTCTGGAGGTATGTCAGCATCACGCCTACGATAACGGTTGGCACGGGCCTCTTCGTCAATTCAACGAACGCCGTGCTTGTTCTCCCTAGGAGCACCGAAATCGCCCAGGCCTACTCTGGGACAGCCCAGGTTCCAGTTCCCGCGCAGCTGAGCCCATCAAACCAGACCAGCGTCACCGTCCAGTACGACATCAGCGGCTTCGTCGGGAGCGTTCTCGTCATGCAGTCGACTCTGTTTCTCCCGCTCAGCATAGCTGTAACCACCGCCGTCTTGGTCATCATTGTGGTCGCAGCCGTAAGCCTATCGAGCAAGGGGCGGTCGCTGACGAGTCAGCTTAGGAACGGCCTTCAATCGCGTCTTTCATCGCTGTCCAAGCCCGTCAGAAGGTTCGCGCCAATCTCTAGAGAGGGCGTCCGGAGCATCTTCCAGCCGAGAAAGCTGCTAATCCTCTTCGTCATCTGCTCGCTTCTGATGGTCTCGGTGGCGGCCCTGGCGGGACCTGATCCGAGGTTCAAAGCATACGTAATAGCAGACCCGCAGGATGCCTCCTCGATTTCGAAGAGCCTGTCTACCGTCGTTGGAAGGGTCGTGGTAATCACACCCGCGCAGGATTACAGCGACTTCGGAGTGATGTCCAGCGTGGGAGAGTTCAACTTGGTGGTGGTGTCCGGTTATCCCGGAACGATACTCCCCGCGGTAAGTGACTACGTTCTGCCAAACCTCGGCAACGTGCCTGCGATCGTTTACGACAATTCGGCTAACATGACGTTCGTCAATCAGATTGTTGATCTCTACGGGTCGTCGAAAGTGCTGCACGTAGCCGACGCTGGCAACCTGACGACCGGAGAGAGGAGCCAGCTAGCGAGCCTCCTGGGCTCGACCTCGGCGAAGCGCACCAACGAGCTCGGTCTGAAGATAAGTTCGACAGGCTTCGAGGGGCTGCTCGCAGCAGAGGGAGTCCTGTCCTTCGTCTTGATCTTCCTTGGATTCGCGTACCTCGGGTCACTCACCTCTGAGGCGTTCGCCAAGAGCGATGTCTCCCACTTGGTAACCGTGGTCACCTCGGGCATTCTAGTGTTTGTCTTCAGCGAAGTCATCTACGTAGTCACCAGCACGCTCCTCGCCGTCCCGCTGTCGCTTCATGCTGTGATCACGGGCGCCAAGGACATAACCGCGGTGGGACTACTCGGATTCGGCGGCGGGAGCACACCTAGGCTGATCTCGGGCTTCCTAGGTGTAGTGGTGGGCGCGACCGTGGTCGACGGGGGCGTGAAGATCAAGGTGACTGACGCATCGCTGGTCACCGGCGCGATAGTGATCCTTCTTCTCAATCCCCTCTCGTTGGGGGAGTACGTCTTCCAGGGGCTCATGAACTGGGTCGGTCCCACCACGGGGGCCCGTTTCTCCTTCGGGATCGCGTCCGCGAACACCGCCTCGCTGAAGTCGTTTCTCTACGGTATAGGCGACTTCTTCGGAGGAGGCGTGAGCCCCCAGTATCTGCTCTCTGCCGGCAAGATCTTCTACTTCTCGGGTCTGGTCCCACTAGCATACCTGAAGAAGATGGGTCGCACCACGTCCATCCTGGCACTGCTCCTCATCGGGGGCATCATGGGGCAGGGAGGCATAAGAGTCGGAGAGATGACGCCCGACAAGACCGTCATCGCCATAGTACCGGGCATCATCGCGGGCTTCGCATTCGCCGCGCTTCTTCTCGCACTCGCTCTCTTGGAGAAGTACGCCCGAGGGAGCTGGAAGACGTGAACTCGCCACAGCTCATACGGCAACTAAAGACAGCTGGGATATTCTTCTACTCTCTGCTTGTGATCGCGACCGCAGCGCCGGGAGGAGGAAACGTCTCAGCAGCGTTGGTCGTACCTTACTACCTCATCGTGCCCGGCTACTGCATCGCCCTACTGTTTCGCAAGGAAGGCTCAATCTCGGACTATGCCCTTAGCTCATTTGCCTGGAGCGTAGCCCTCCTGGCTTCGGTCTATTCTCTCAAGCGGACATTCCCATCCTACTACTCGGTGCCCACGAGTATCGTGGTCCCAATCCTGACCTTGTTGCTTCTTGTATACGACTACCTTCACGGAAGATAGCTCGGCTGCCGCGAGATCTTGCCTGACAGCAAGTGGAGCTGGCTGAACACTGAGAGTCTGCTATGTCGCGGCAGACGTTGCAGTCCCTTTCTACAGGGGCTCTTCGACACACGTGTACGAGGTCGCGAAGAATCTAAGCAAGATGGGGCACGAAGTGCACCTCGTGGCCCGCCGACTGGACATCTCGCAGCCAAAGACGGAGAGTCTGGACGGCATGGTGATCCATCGATACCAGCGGGGAATACTCTTCTCCCCTCACCGGGCGGGCTTCGCCGACGCCAAGTCACAGGGCTCCTACCGGGGTGGGACCCCGCTCTTCGCGTGGAAGTCATATGAGCTGTACCTGCAGACACTGTTTCCACTCTTCATCGCGACAGAGGTCGCACGGCTCGTGAAAGAGAACTCTATCGACGTCATCTTCGAGAGGGAGACATCGTTTGGCGCGGGCGCCATCGCGAGCATAATGACGGGGCGTCCGTATGTGCTCGAGGTCATAGGCAACAGGGTGACGAGTCTCCAGCTGGCCCGGTCGCGCAAGATAGTTGCATATTCCAGCCGGATGTTCGAAGGCACGGCGAATGTCGAAAAGGTCGAACTTGTCACGGGCGCTGTAGACAGCGAGCTGTTCAAGCCAGACGCGAACGCTGGCCGAGAAATCAGATCCCTGTATTCCGTTGGTGACGGGCCGGTCATCGGATTCGTGGGTACGTTCCAGGAGTGGCAGGGAATGGACGACCTGATAGCCGCAGCTGTGCAGGTATTGAGAAGGTACCCCGGGGCCAAATTCCTGATGGTCGGGCCCTACTACAGTGAGACGCAAACCAAGGTCTCCTCGATGGGCATCGCCCGCTCTTTCATCTTCACAGGACCCGTTAACTATCGCGAGGTTCCAAGCTACATGAACGCGGCGGACGTGCTTGTGGCTCCATACAACCCTGACGCGATCCGATCCACTGAGCAAGTCCGAAGGTACGGTCTTGGATCGCCACTGAAGGTCTTCGAGTATATGTCAGTCGGCAAGCCTTCGATCACCACCGACATTCGTCCAATTTCAGACGCCATTCGAGACGGGGTTACCGGGTACCTTGTGCCACCGGGAGCGCCTGACCAACTAAGTGCGGCAATCCAAAAGGTCCTCGATAATCCGGTCGAAGCGGAACGAGTTGGAAGGATGGCAAGGGAGGAAGTTGTCGCGTCGTATTCATGGAGCAGCGTAGCTGCGCGCATTTCGAAGATACTCCTGGAGGCAACAACAGTGTCAGCCCAAAGAGAGAATTGACTTCGAACACTCCCTCTGATGAATCCGTGAGCGGCGACGGATCCCGAACACGCGTCGTGAGGCTGGTCGAAGACTACCCCATCGGCGGAAGGGCGACCTACGGATTACAGCCAGTGTACACAAATCTGTCGGAGGCTCAGGCGCTCCATGGCTATAACGTCCATGTGATAGCAAGAAGACACCCAGGACAGCCGGGTGAGGAGGAGGCTGCTGGAGTCAATATTCATCGGGTCTCGACCCCCTACACCATCAGTGCGATGAAAGTGATTAGAGAACTTGCGGACGGCCATTCGCGCACGGTGCTCCACACGCACTCGACATCGGGAGTCTTCCTCTCTGTGACGAAGAACCTGGTCCGGGCGCCTGTCGTCTCACATGTGCATGGGACCACCTACTCAGCCGTAACTCCTTCGGTCTTGATACTCGGAAAACAGGTCCTTGGCTACTCTCCCTGGAGGGTGACGACCTCGTTCCTGAGGGAGAGAGCTCTATGGTCGCGGGCGAACAGGATTGCTGCTGTCAGCTCCTCTGTCAGGTCCGACCTGACCCTGAGGTACGGGGTAAAAGATGAACGAATCAGGGTGGTCTACAACGGAGTTAACACCAGCGTCTTCAAGCCCGTCGATAATCCCGAGTTCCCAGAGCGGTCGAAAGTCGAGGGCAAGAAAGTGGTCCTTTACGTTGGTCACTTCGGCCTCAGGAAAGGGCTTCCGTTCCTGCTGAGCGCGATGAATCTGATAACAGCTCAAGTTCAAGACGCAGTTCTCATGTGCGTCGGGGGAGTTCCACCTTGGCTTCCAAAGGACGAATACTGGGAGTACCTGAACCTGCTCATAGAACAGCACAACTTGAAGGGCAAGGTTGTCCTTGTCGACAGGGTTCCCAACACAAAGCTTCCGGATTACTATTCAGCTTGCGACGTCTTCGTCCTTCCTTCGTTTTACGAGGCTTTCCCGAAGGTTCTGATCGAGGCGATGGCCTGCGGCAAGCCTGTCGTGACGACGAAGCTTGGTGGGACTCGGGACTCCACCGAGGACGGGGTGAATGGTTTCCTTGTTCCGTATGCCGACCCGGAGGGCCTAGCGGCCGCCATCGTGAGGCTCCTTCAGGATGAAGGCCTGGCTAGGAAGATGGGCCAGATGGGAAGGGCAAGGGCTACTCGAGACTTCACTTGGGGCGCAGTAGTGAAGAGAATCGACTCAATCTACGAGGAAGTCTTGGGTTAGACGGAAAAGTTGAAAGACCATGCTGCGTCTTGCAAACTCTCCAGAGTTTCTGGGAGGTGATAGAGTGGAAGTTCCAGCGCTGCAGGTGATAGACATAACGAAACGGTACAACGCGAGCGCACGCAGCATACGAAGCTCCGCGGAGGTATGGAAGTTCGTCTCCGTGCTCCGGGGAAGAAGGGAGAATATGATGACCGCTCTCGACAAGATCAACTTTGCGATAGCCCCCGGAGAAATCTTCGGGCTCCTTGGGCCGAACGGCGCTGGCAAGACGACCCTCATCAAGATACTCTCGACGCTCGTGCTTCCCGACTCCGGGCAAGCTCTCGTGTACGGGACCGATGTGGTCAAGCACCCGAGGACGACGCTCAAGAATCTACAAGCCGTGCTCGCAGAGAGCTGGGGATTCGAAAGACGCCTCACGGGAAGGCAGAACCTCCAATTCTACGCGACGCTGTATGGGATTCCGCGCGAGATTGCCGACAAGCGGATCGACGAGCTCATCGATTTCTGCCAGCTCAAGTTCGCGGCAGACGAGATGTTCCAGAAGTACTCTACCGGAATGACCAGAAAGCTGCTCGTCAGCAGAGCCCTTCTAACCGACGCTTCTGTCCTGCTCTTCGACGAGCCCACCTCTGGCCTCGACCCCGGAGCGGCTGCGGACTTCCGGTCGTTTCTGAAAAACACGCTCGCAAGAGAGAAGGGGAAAACGCTGTTCTGGGCGACGCACAACCTCACGGAGGCTCAGGAAGTCTGCGATTCCATAGCTGTCCTAAACAAGGGAAGGGTCGTTGCGACGGGCACGCCTTCCGAGATTCGAAGCGCCATCGCTGAGAGGGTGAGCATGGCCATAGCGCTGCAGGAGAACGGCACAGCCCGCCAGGTGGACGAGTTCGGTGAAATCTCTCGGGTCGAAGGGGTGATGCAGATGGAGATGAGGAAGGTCCCCGGTTCCCAGACCATGATTCTCGAGCTCGAGGCGACCAGAGACGTCGACTACAACAAAATCTTCGAGCTACTCTCCTCTCAGGGGCTCAGGATAGTGGGAATCGAAGCCTCGCAACCCAGCCTCGAGGAGGCTTTCATCAAGCTGACGAGGGAGGAGAGGTCTTAGTGCAGTCTCCGATCGAGTGGAAGAAGGTCTGGGCCCTGGTGAAGAGAGACATATACAATTGGTCCTCATACAGAAGCCAGATCATAACCACCGTCGCCGCCGCGCTAATCGGGGTTGCCGCTTGGGGAGTGAATGCCGACTACAGGAACATAGCCGTTCCCCAGTACAACACCGACTACGTGTCTTTCTTGATAGTGGGCATACTGGTCACCAACCTGATACTGCCGCTTGGGACAGGAGTTCAAAAGCAGTTGAACCCGTGGACTCTGGAGACCATACTCATGACAGGCCTGAAGACGCCGACCTTCGTTCTGGGTACTTCTCTCTGGACCTACATTCTATCTGTTGTGCTCTTCATCCCGCAGCTCTATCTTGGGATCTACGTCTTCGGTGCGCACCTAGTCATCAACTACGTCTCCCTTCTAATCTCGATAATCATCTCGAGCGTGATAATTTTCTGCCTCGCGATGATCTCCACCGGAATCAGGATCGTGACCAAGGTGACCGATCCGATAACCTGGGGTCTCGCGATGGCCGCCACGCTGCTGTCTGGTCTCACCTATCCCGTGCAGGAACTCAACAACTACTACCCAGGGCTGTCCACAGTCTCCTGGCTACTGCCCCAGACGTGGATCTTTCACATAGTCAGACTATCAACCTTGGAGGCCGGATCCATCATTAATCCGCAAATCGCCCTGCCGTTTCTGGTTACTGCGGGGTATGCTCTCTTCCTCGTCCCGATCTCCGTCTTCATCTACAAGTGGGGATTACGAAGAGCGAAAAGAGACGGAACCCTCGGCTGGTACTGAGCGACCGCCTAGTGGGAGCGTCGGCGCTTCAGGCTTGATAGGGTGAAGCTCTGTTGAAAACTGTAAGGACTGTCCTCGTGTTTCTCGCCCTCGCCTTGATCTTGGACTCTGGGCTGTTCGCAGCGGCGGCATCGCAACGCACGGGCGACTCGTTCGCGGATCACTCGTATTCTATCCTCTCACCTGGAAGCAGAGTCACTCTCGATGCCTTGGAGTCCGCTACATCTAACGACACCTCCATCGCTAATTTGGAGAAACTCATCCAGGGAGACCTTCTGCAGTACGACGTCAGGGAGGTTCTGCTCGACATCGGTTGGCAGAATTTCACAGTCGGTCACGTACCGTACGAACAGTGGGTGGACAACTGGCTGTCGGCTTCCGACGCGCTGGGGATAAAGAACCTCCTCTACGTAAGTCCCCTGACCGCCTCCGCTATAGACTCCCCATGGGCACTGAGCGCCATAAGGGACGACCCATCAGCACAGACATACTATTCGAATGGAACAGCCGCTCCCTACTTCTCTCCGGCTGACCCCGACGTGACCAGGATGGTCGAGTCAGATCTCACCACCATCTATTCTTATTACGGAAGCCATACTTCACTGGTAGGGCTAAGCACAGGTTCTTCGAACGAAGACCCGTACTACGATGGCGAAACCAGCATCTCGCTACCTTCGCTGGGATACTCGAACTATACCGTTGATTCCTTCGTCAACTCCGTCTACTTCTCAGCCGGAGCGAACGGGAGCCTCGGAACGGACCTTTTGTGGCGGTCCCTCAAGGACCTCGAGCCCACCCCCTCGCTGTACTCGGGAAGCGTAGAACAGTCAGATTCTAACGCCGTCTACGGCAATGGCACCGACGCCCACTCGCTTGACTTGCGATTCTACCTCAAGAGCTACGAGGGCCAACTGCTCATCAGATTCTATGGTGCGGAGGCCGGGTCACCCGGCGACCTCGTGGGGGCACTCTACGGTGATGTGAACGGAACGGAAGCCCCTTCTCCAATCTCCGCGCAGACTATACCTCCTTCGTTGATTGGGAGCGAGACCAGCTGGCAGGTTCCCCTGACATTCAGCGGCAACTTCACTTCTGGTTTCTACTGGCTCGACCTATCCAGTCCATCGAGCAACAGCACCAATGACTACCTCGTTTACACAGAAGCGTATCAATCAGGAAACGCGACCAGTCAGTACGTCCTCCCCTCAGGCTACAGGGTTACGGGATCTACCGTTCTCTGGGTTCAATCCGACAAAGGGTCCACACTGAGCGTCTATCCATACCAGCAAGTGGGCAGCATCGCGAAGAGCTCTCAAGAGTTCGAGGCAGAGGAGACGTTCGACTTCAACACGGTTCTTCTGTTCGTCTCGAACAGGCCCTACGACCCGACCAATGCAACGCTCTCCGTGGTAGACTCTGCGACGAACAGAACGGTCGCATCTGGATTGCTCAGCCAAGAGTCGATTCATGGGGTGGTCGGCTGGGTGCCTGTCCAACTGAACGCTTCAGTCACGGCAGCAGCAGGTGCCCAATACGAAATTCAGCTGTCATCCGCCAAGTCTTGGTTGAATTCATTGGAAGGTCTCACCGTCGAGCCGACGAGCGCCGGGTTTCAGGGACAGGGCTCATTCTGGCTCTTTCAGCTTGCCGAGCTCTATTTTCCTCAATCGCACCTAGATTACGAGACTCTCTCCCCGGCGGGAACAGGAGACCTGGTTCAGGGTACGGAAGTCGCACTTCGTTTCTCGCCCCAGACCAACGAAACACTCGAGAGGGTCGACGTCTTGATGTCCAATCCGGAAACCAGCAACTCCACGTACACTCAGGGAGATCTCGCGATTTCACTCTGGACGAGCAGCCTCAACGGATCTCGACCAAGCACCCAAGTCTCAAGGGTGACTTTGCCGGCAGACCTGGTTCCCGAGAACGGCTGGTTAAACGCCTCAGGTCTTTCCGCACACGTCGTCGGGGGTACCCAATACTGGATAGTCCTGTCAACCAACTCGACTCAAGGCTTCAGCCTTGCCAGGCTGGCCAACCCGTACAACTCCCCCGTTTTGACGAAGACGGGCAACGGAACGACGTGGACATCTCCCAGCAGTCCTATCGATCTGAGTACCATCATAACGCTCTCTGGCCAGACGCTTGAGAATGCTGTGCAAGCAATTCCGCAGGTCGCCCTGGATAGGTCCAGCCTGTACGCGCAACCCTTCGTTGCTTCGGGGAACGTCGAGGTCCAAGGCTTGTACCTCGGCGGCCTCGCGAGGGGACAGTCTGGTTCCGCAGGCGAACTTCAAGTCTCATTGCGGCCGGACGATGGTGAGGGGGCTCCCTCCGGTCTGGTATTGGCCTCTGGTGCCATCTCTGCGTCAAACATGACGGTCCTCTCCAACGAATACGTTCAGTTCAACAGCATAGCGAGACTGGCGGCGGGCACCCTCTACTGGATCGTCGTCGAACCACTCTCTGGGTCATTCGATGTCTACCCTGTAGTCTATGCGAACTCAGGCGCCCCTTCGAACGGGGCGCCAGTTGCTCTTTTGTCCGACAACTCGGGCTCTTCGTGGAGAAACTTGTACAACCAAACCGGGATGCTTTCATTTGCACTGGGATCACCTGTGACTCCGCTCCTAGCGATCAACTCGACTTCAATTTACTCTGACCTGTCCCGGAACTTTGACAGCAACGCCTCTTCCATACCCCTAGATGGCTGGAACGCATACATACAGACCTCCGAGTTGACCACGATGCACAATATCACGCTCTGGTTCGACAACTCGACCGGAAACTCCTGGGAGTTCTACGCGAGCGTCAATCTCGTCGGTTTCAAGTCATTGGGATATTCTGACATAGTTCCTCTTGGGCCAGCTGGAACCACCTGCTCGAGCTTGGCTGCTGCAGCGACAGAGTCCGTCCCCCTCGGCGAGAGTCCCTTACCATCACTTGGACAGGGACTATTCCCTCCTCTCTGCGGTCCTGCGCTGTCGCAGTTTACGGACTTGTCTGGATACATGTATTCGACGGGTCCTGTCTTTGGGGTTAGTTCACCCGTGAGGGTCCTCGTGATCGGAGGCCCTGCATCGTTCAATCTCACGATCTATCTCAGAAACGCATTCAACGCCAGCTTCCTGAATTACCCGACAGACCCCGGACTCTCCACGGTCAAACACCTTGGAGACTACAACGTGGTCGTTTGGGCGACGAACTCGAGCGTCCCTGAATCTGACTTGAGCGAGTTGAAGGCATACGTCCTAGGAGGGGGGACTCTCCTCTTGCTGGGCTCTCCTTCGCTTGCCTTCAGCGGCCTCGTCGGCTTCGATTGGCTGTCACCTCCGTCTCAGAACCAGTCAGCTTCTTCTCAGTCAGTCATCTCGGCATTCGATGACTTTGTTGCACACACACAATTCGCCAACGGACTGCACGCCAGCTCGATTTCAAAGAACTCATCTCTCGCGGTGGGAAACGGTATACTGATGGGGCTCAATGCGGTCGGTCAAGGGCACGTGTATCTTCTACACTTCTCCTCCGAAGCCTACCAGCAGGTGTCCGACTCGTTTGAGACGGTCTCAAACGCGGTCTTCTATCAGACCGAGGGGGGAGGGAGTCCATTCTGGTACGCTCCACAGTCTTCGAGTCCTGGTCTGGTTTATGGTATCTATGGTCTACCGGGGAGGACCACGCTGATCTGGTTTTCAAATCCAACGAGTGGCACCGCGAAAGTGTCGTTGTCTCTGAACGGGACGTACTACGAAACGACTGGTGACTGGAGGTTGTTCTATCTCTCCAGCCTCCAGCTCTTCGGCGGCCGAGGAGACACCGTCACTGTCAACGCTACGGTTGCTCCTGAGTCATGGGAACCAATCTACGTGGCATCGAACGGCGGCTCGGCGGTCGTATACTATTCCAGCGTCAGAGTCCAAAACGAACTGTCATACCCAAGTCAATCGCTCTTGTACCTCGACGGCGTGGCAGACCAGAGCGCCCTAGTCGTCGCCCACACCTCCAACCAGGTCGCCAAGGTCATCGTCGACGACGCAAACAGCCTTGGTCAGGCTAGGTCTGTCTTTGCTCTACAGAACGCGACCAGTGGTTGGTTCCAAGACAGCAACAGCGACACGCTGTACATCAAATACTTCGCGACAGGTAACGACTCCGTCAGAGTGCTGTACGTCAGTCCGAGCCCGGTCCAAACTTCCTCCCCTCCAGATTCCATAATAGTTCTCGGACTAATCACGTTCGTCGCGGTCGAGTTGGTATATCTCTCGACCAGCTATGTGAAGAGTCATAGAGGGTCCGAAGTAAACCCATCAGATAGGTGAGCGTCACTGATGTGAGGAAAAGGCTCTCTCCAGGCTCGTAACGCACTTTTTCAAGTCGTAATCTTCCTCGACCGTCTTCCTGGCTTCAATCCCAATCGCTCTAGCGTTTCGATCGTCCTGAATCAGCTTCTCGACTGCTCGGGTGAGCTCCTCGACGTCCCCGTATCGGACGAGAATGCCGTTTTCGCCGTTCCGTATTATCTCCTCTGGCGCAGAGCCTCGGGTAGAGATGACGGGTTCTTCCATTGCCATTGCTTCGATCAGGCTTGTTGCGTAAGCATCAAACTGTGACGGCATGACATAGACGTTCGCGTGCGAATGATACTCCTTGAGCTCAGCCTCCGAGACTCTCCCAGGCATGGTGACTCTGTCAGACATGCCCAATTCAGAAATGAGCTTCTCTAACGCGAATCTTCCGTCTCCGCCACCCACGAGCGCAAGGCGGGCGTACGGAAGTCTGTCCGAAACCTGCTTCATGCTCCTTATCAGAGTGTCCAGTCCCTTTCTCGCTCTAATCCCTCCAGCGTAGAGCACGAGTCCCTTCTGTACCGTCGCGCCCTTCTCTTTCGTGAAGAAACCAAGGTCTGTCCCCGCTGGAACCACCGCCGTCTTGCCTCGCCTTGCAGTCTGGCTGCCTAGAACAAATCCCCTGGCGAAGAAGGTAGGAAATATTGTAACGTTAGACAGATTGACGAGAATCACAGCTATAGTTCGGTATACCTTGTGGCTGAGCCTCCGCTGACTCCTCATCGATGTCAGGTCGTCTAGTCCCATCGCTACGTTGTAGCGCATGAGAGGGCGCATCAATATCGCGGCTGCGGCAGGTATTATACCCAAGCAATATGCCGTGTCGAAAACTCTGCCCGATTTTCTGAGCGCATTGAGCCCATCAACCAGGGCAATGAACCTGAAGACCACTGCAAACCGATTTCGAGGTTCAGGGAAACTCGGTCTAAGCACGCGGACCCCGTCCACCGTCTCTTGAGACCTTGAACTCCAGCGCATAGGGGTGACTAGAAGCACCTCGTTTCCGTTTTTCGCGAGCCCTGAGGCGTGATTGTGAATGAGACGCACGTGGCCGTTCATGAGGGGGAAGTATGTCGTGGCCAGGACGCAGACTCGCAATTTCAACTCTCAGCTAACCTCGTGTTTCTAAGGGTATTCGAGTCCATCCTTGGCACGCTCTACGGTCGTTCCCCTCCGCTGCAATAGATGCCGAATCCACACATCCGAAATATCGATTTCCCCTCTACATGCCATATAAGCCACATATACCAAATCCCAGTGTTGGAAAATTCTGGATGTTGGCAACCAGCTGCGCGAAGCCTGACCTAGGGGATGGTGTGGTGTGTCGTCGGTGAGAGCAGCCAGTATCTCGGCGACTCTGCTACTGGTTTTCATCTTGGCTGCCGGATTTCTGATTGTCTCTCCTGCATCATCCGCTTCAAGTCCTCCTGCTCATGTCCTTGGATTCTGGGTAGATGATGGATCGTTTGGAGGAATCACTGCTTCTCAATTCGTCAAGGGTTATTTCGGAACTCCTCCCTATCCGTACTTTGCACTGATTTCGATGGGGTTTGACGCGCCATCACTGACGGCTTCGAGAGCTATTTCCGTCTACGTTCCTATCTTGCAGGCGATGGCGTCATCATACCCTGACGCAAAGCTGATCTTCCAGGTCTTCATGTTCGCTGGGGTCGTTCAGACTCTTCCGGAACAACTGGGCAACTTCTCCGCATTCATGAAGGCTCTTGAACCATATTCGTCCCAGATCATAGGCGTCACTTGGGAGGACGAGTATCTCAACTCCACGGTCGCTCCCTCAGTCTGGAGTCAGATGCGGGGAAACGTAACGGCAGACGGCTTCAAGTGGATTCAGGACAGCGGGAACCCAGAAAATGACGATACCGACCCTAACTGGACCTACCTCCAGTGGCCGTTCGCAGGAACGGAGATAGGAATCAGTGACTACGGAACTGAGACGCCAAACATGGGGGCGATGATTGGATTCCAGTCAATATGGGACTACGTCTACGAAGGAACCGGCGCAAACGCATTTCCTTCTACTTGCACGGCAAGCGAGCTGCCTGCGTCGGATGTCGAGATCTCGACTTCGCCCAACTGCCAGAGCTCGTACAATCAGTTGATAGTGAATCACATTCTTGGGGACTTCTTGGAGCGTCCCGGAGAGACGGCAACCTGGCTGATACTGGTTCCGGGCTACTCAAGCAATGGCTGCCCTCCGAGTACGAACTACTGTTTTGCGGGTGACACGGGCTTATCTGGGCAGACCGCCATGTGGGACAATCCCATTCTGAGGGGGCTTATCTACGACAGCCCTAGCTATGCCGGGAGCTTCACTCTCTCGACTGGCGTGATTGCCTCAGATGCCTCGACTTCCACTCAATCCTCATCGAGCAGTACGACCTCACTGAAGTCCAGCAGTTCGACCTCAACGACGTCGAGCGGCTCGGTTTCCGCAACCACCAGTAGTTCATCGACCACGGTACAGGGGTCTGACCCGACAACCCAGACGGTAACCGTAACCGTTACCTCTTCAAGGCAGCCGACGACTCAGACTGTGACGAGTACCTCCACCACAACCGTGACGTCCACTCAGACCCAGGTTTCAACCAACCTGGTGACGGAAACAAGTACGGCTACAAGCGTCCTTCTTTGGAGTACGACTACAGCGACGACTACGTCGACCATGAGCGAACCAAGCACCCCGATCACGGTTACCGCTACTACCACGACGTCAGCCGTGAGAACTGAGATTGTAGAATCGTCAGTTACGATCACGATATGTAACAGTGGTACAGGGAGCATTACTTCTGAGGCTTCGTCTTACTGCTCTGGCTATGCATCGGGCCCGCCGGGGGCTGTGCCGAACCAATTCATGGAATCGATACTGGGTCTCTTTTCCTTCGGCGCGATGGTTGTCGTCTTCGTTGCGAGAAGAGGGTTCAGGTCGGCAAAGCCTGAGATGACCAGGCAGGGTTATTCCAACCCCACGACAGTAACGATCAGCAAGACTCCGGTCGTGTACAGCGCGCGATTCTATGGACAAGACAGAGTCTCAAGCAGTCAATGACCAAGTCCGGCCGGCTGCTGGGATTCATTCAGAGACCATCTCCCGATAGTAGTCAGCTAGTTCCTTCACGATTGCAGTCCAGCTATAGTTGAGCCTGACTCGGCTTTGGCCCTCGCGGCCGAGACCAGCAGCTGACTCCTCATCCGAGATTAGTTTCTGGATTCCACTGGCAAACTCATCAGGTCCATCCCTGATGAGGAAGTCTCTCCCGTCGACTAGATCTAGCCCCTCTGCGCCGACGCTCGTGGAGACGACTGCCTTGCCACACGAGAGATACTCCAAGATCCTGAGTCTCGTGCCTGCGCCAATTCTTAGGGGGGCCACGCAAACGTCCGCCGCGTTGATGTAGGGAACCACGTCTTCTACGCGGCCGACGAACCGCACGCCCGGAAAGTTTCCCTTGTCCAGCCATTGAGGGAGATCAGTCCCCGATATTACGAGGTCTGCTTCTTGCTCTTTCTTCTTCAGTCTGGGCCAGATCTCCAGCAGGAGGTATCTGAGAGCATCGCTGTTTTGTCGCCCAACGAGATCTCCTCCCATGAAGTACACCATCGGTCGGTCTCCAATACCGAGACTCCGTCTGACATCACTCTGCGGCTGAACTTGGCTGTCGAATCTTGAAGTGTCAACCCCGTTCGAGATCACCAGGACCTTCTCTGGCTCGATACCATACCATTCACAGAACAGCCTCTTCTCCATCTGAGAAACCGCTAACACTCTGGTGAAGTTCCTCACGGCGAACCCTTCAAAGACAGCCAATCTCTTCCAAGCGCTCCTTGCTCGACCCATGCGATACCACAACAGAGCTTCGACATTGTGCTCGTCCAGAACGCAGGGGATACGCATCGCCTTTGCGATGAAGAGTCCCTCTGCGGCGGTCCTGAGGAGCTCAACTTGCTCGATGTCCACTCCCGCAAAATCCCCAAGACTCTTCAGCACACGGGTGATCGCAGAAAGATTCGCCAGAGCTCCGGAGGGTCCAATTGGATACTTTGTCGCGATTCCATTCAGAGCCTTAGTCTCTATGACCTCGAGGCCACGCCTTGAGGGGTACTGCCGTTCCTCTAGCTGACATGGTACGAAGAGTCGAACCTCAAGGCCGTTGCTGGCGAGTCCTTCGGCCAGCGCGCTGATTCGTCTGTTCTGGCCTGTGTCCAGGGGGTAGACTCTTGCTCCCGAGACGATGGAGATCGACACTTTCGTCACATAGCTTCAGCTGACTCTCTGTAGGTTGATGGCGCGTGAAGACAAGAAGTCAATCGCTTCTGTTGCGAAAGGGATATTTCAGAATCCCAAGAGTGTAGCCTATTGCATTCGCAAGATATCGTAGCATCTGGTAAATCGGTAGCTCCAGAAATTGCGCTTCGCTCAGATTCGCGCCCTGTGCTCTTCTCGCAAGTCTCCAGTAGAAGATTGCAACAAAGAATACAACCCATCCTAACACCGTCCAAGCAAACTCTGGCACGACGAGAGATAGTGACACTAGTACGATTAGCGACCAGAGAAGTCCGACACCCTTAGCAAAATCAGAGGTCCTACCGTCTTTCACAATGAATTCAATCCTTCTTTCTCCCTTTCGGACCGTTTTCGCAAAGAATTGTGGAGTCGTCTCGAACCTCCGGTGTCTCCAGTGCACCCCTTCCACCAGACCAATTCTGAACCCCGCAGACCTGACCCTATTGAAGAGGTCTCTATCTTCGGCTTGCTTGAGTGTGACGTCGTACAGCCCGACGCGCGTTAGTGCTGCACGTGTGAAGACCCATGCGTAATACGGCTTGAGTACTCCTCGGTGAATGAGAGAGTGAATCACCTTATTCTCAGCCTCGATAGACCTAGTGACGAATGTTCTCCTCACCTCCCAGATACCCCCAAGCACGCAGACACCACCAATTTCTGGGTCTTCCTTCAAGCATCTCACTGCACTCGCCACGTAATCTTTCTCGTAGAGTGCGTCTCCTTCCGCGAAGAGTACGACCGGTCCCTTCGACAGTGAGAACCCTGAGTTCTTTGCTGCACTTGTCCCCGAGTGCGGTATGTCTACCACCTTCGCCCTGGAGTCATACTTCGTGATCTCTCTTGCGCGACTGGCGGTGTCGTCCGTTGACCCGTCGTTTACAACTATAATCTCCAAATTCTGGTACGATTGCTCCAAGAGGCTCTTCAAGCTCCTTTCTATGGTGTCAGAGTCGTTGTATACCGGAAGTATGATCGAAACGGTGTAGTCACCGTCGGAACGCGTGGACCGGTCACCAGTACTGGTAGTCGACATAAGCTCAACCTGGCGAATCCTACCGCGGTCCTCGGCCCCTTCGCCCCTTCAAGTAAGGATACCAGAAGTACCCAACCGAGAATCCTAGGAACTCTAGGACTCTGCTCAACCACTTTACGGCAACGAAAGCAATAGTGCTCACAAAGGGGGCGCCTTCAGAGTGTAGGCTGATCCCCTCTCTCAAGACAGAGGCAAGGGTGAAAATCGCGAGAAGAAACGCGCACACCGCTAGAATGGTCTCCCTGAGAGGGATTAGCAGAGTCAAACCCGCCAAGAGGAGTATCATGGACAGAATCCCGGACAGAGGAGGTCGATATACTCCCAACTTGCGCCTGAGGTATCCATGGCCCACTCCGGCCCGCCAGAACTTGTCCTTCAAGAAGTTCCTAGCGCCTCCAACGGGTGACACCCATATCGGTGCCGAAGGCTCTAGCTCGACAGAGTATCCAAGCCGCGAAATCCTACAGCTCAGGTCTTTGTCCTCCGTTCCGAAGTACATGGCTTCGTCGAACCAACCTGCATCCACGATGGCCCTCTTCAGCCAGGCGGTCCCCTTGGTCGTGACACTTCCCCAGCTCTGTGCTTGCTCGGATTTCTGAGCTGGTGATGTTGAATACTCATAGGAGAGCATCTTCATGAACCATCCCCTGAAGGCATCGACCCTTCTGGGAACCGTGACGATTCCGGGGCGATCGCTCTTCTCGAAGTGGCTGAGGAGTGTTTTGGCCCAGATTGGTTCCGCGTAGTCATCTGCGTCCATGAAGAGGACGACTTCCCCTTCGGAATTCTTGACTCCGATGTTCCTCGAAACTCCGTAAGAGTCTCTCTGCGGAGCGATGATGAGCTTGACGGGGTACTCCCCGACTATCTCTCTTGTTCCATCGGTGGAGTTTCCATCCACTACCACGATTTCGCATGTCGCTGTCTGAGCCATCAGCGAGTTGAGGCATCTTCGAATCGAATTTTTCCCGTTTTTGACGATCACCACCACGCTTCCTGAAGGGGGCGAAGCCGGGTCCTGTATCTCGACGAGAGAGCGGGAGTTTTCTTGTGTCATGCCGTAAGCTCTCGAAGAGTCAGCCTTCATTCGTATATATGTCGGCATAGGACTTCTGCTAAGGGAGAAGGGCAGCTGGTTGGGATTCGGAAGCCGCCGCAGGTTTCCAAGGGACGAGTACCGTCGGCAACTCAGTTCAGAGGAGTCTTTCTCCCGTAATAGAGGTAGACCACGCCTACTGCGACGAGGCAAACGGCGACCAACGCGGCTCCATAAATCAACTCAAAGGGAACGGTAGACTTGGAGAAGAGGGCGGTGATCGTACCGTTCGAGTCAGCAATGACCTGCGTCGACTCCAGTCCGGGGCCTTCTACGGTAATCAGACCATCGGTCTCCCATACAGAGAACGTGCATCCTGAATGGGTGGAGGCAGCTACCGCGAAGTTTGCGCTAGAGTTGAGCCAGATCGTTCCAGAGGGGAGAGTTGTTCCGCAGTCTGCAGGTGAGGTCGAGAAAACGACAGAATATTCGCGCTGATACTCCACTGTCTTCTCTTCACCTGGCTCTGCTTTCCCGGAAGCTCCCGACAGCCCTTCCCATCTTTCTGTCGCGGTCGAACCGAGAAGCGTCGTGGGTGTAGACCAGTTTCCCCCTCTGTCGAGCCACACTAAAGCAGGGGTCTGGCTCAACTGGGTGCTCGATTCAGTTCCCAGGGAAGAGAAGGTGAGATTTGGTGCTTCCAGGTAGGGCAAGGACCCTCCTTCAATCGAGTAGGAGAACTTCTCGCTCACTTGTTCATAGTAGATGATCGACAAGATTGGACAGGTGCCTTCTGAGCAGGTCATGACGACAGTTGAGCTCGAAGCGACTCCGGCACTGGCGAACTCGTACCTGACATTCTGCAGGTTCGAATTGACCGAAATCATGAGTTCGCAAGAAGGAAGTGCTGAGACCGACTGCTCGTCTCCATCCCCAGTCAGGTTCGCGATTGAGACTGAGCATCCGGAGACAGTGAAATTCGCAGGTGTCCCGCTCGATTCGGCAAGGGCAAGAATGATGGGCTGGCCGACCGCGCTGATGAATGTCGCCGTCACGTTTCCAGGCCCGAGTACGGTCACTATGGTGGTCGCGTTCTCTGCCGACACAAATGAAATCAATCCAACGTCGGTCGACCAACCATGGAATAGGTATCCGGCTCTCGGGACCGCAATTGCTGATGCGAAGCCCTTGTCTTCCCAGGTCAGCCCTGATGGATGGACTGTTCCGGTTGCAGCTGGGGCGGCAGAGAAATAGACGGCGAATTGGTCCGCGTATTCTACGACGTCCGTGTTACCACCGGTAGTTTGCGTGAAGTTGTTTCCGCCGGTCTCGGACCACCTCTCTGCCGAGTTCGCGTAGACCGGATTCTCCAAAGTTGTCCGCGACTCGTAGTCGAACCAGGCCTTGCAGCTGGCCAAGCTCTGCGTGTCGATGGCCGAGATTACACATCCAGCGCGACCGGGAGTGCCAAGCTGGGTCCCGTAGACCGAAATGTTGAGGTTTGAGTCCCAGAATCCAGAGTTGGCCGGGGCCGCTTCGTAAGTGTCAAGAAGCTGTAGAAACGCGGGCAGGGGAACGTTTTGGCAAGTACCCTCTGCGCAGGTTTGCTCTTGGGGAGAGATGCTCGAAAAAGTGCCTGAGACATCAAAGCCCGATCTGGCGTTTCCCGAGCTAGGAAGAGAAAGAGTAAACACACAAGAGGGTAACATCAACACATCGTGCTCCCCGCCGTCGCCGGGAATCGTTGCAGGGGTTGGGTAGCACCCGCTGAGAGAGACGTTGGTCGCAGGGGCCGAGTTGTTCATTGTCACAGTGATGGGTTGATAGACGGCAGACTGCGATATTCTCATGATGAAAATCATGTCCTGCCCAGTATTGGCCCCCACGAGAGAGTTCGCGTCTCCTCCTGGGTAGAGAGTGGCCGCGCAGCCCCCTACGTACTGCGAACAAGGTCCCAAACCCGACCCCTCAGCTCCTCCCCAGCTAAGCGCAGGAAGGGAGTTGGTCGTCGCGGCGACTTCCACTGTGTTCGTGGGGCTGACGACCGAAGTGTTGCCAAAAATCCCGAATGATATCTGGTAGAGATGTCCCGTCTGGAAGGTCACGGCTTGGGAGAGGCTGAAGTTGAAGTCTTGGTCCACCTCATCCGGCATGCCTGTGAGGTTCGCCACCAGACTTTGGTTGAGGACGACGCTAGGGCTAGACGAGTGAAATATGTCGCTAGACGAAGGCGCTGTGAAGTTCCAGATTATCACGTTGAGGCTTCCGCTCGGGTCTCCTACCTTCGACAGAATCACCTGTAGCTGGTTGACGCTTACCGTGTTCCAAGACATCCAAAACCTCTCACCTTGGTAGGGCTCGCCCCCCGTGCCTCCTCCTATTCCGAGGTTCACAACTCCATTCTCAACCTGTCCCTGCCAAGGAGTCGTTCCGTTGAATTCAAGAGCATAGACCGCGTTCGCGCCGGATATCGTGGAACAGTCGCTCGAGAATCCACAGAAAATCAGCGACTGGTTTGGATCATAGTGCATGTCGAGTGACTCCTGTTGGAAGTTGGTTCCTCCGATGTACTGCATGACCAAGCAGTCCGCGCCAGAGCAGTGTGGAGGATACAAGTTTGGAGGAGGACCCGAGAAGGTGCCGTTGTAGTACTCCATCACTATGTCGTAAACACTCCCTGCGCTCAGAACTATGCTCTGGTTCAGAGGACTTGCGCGTCCCGCGAATCCCGGATAGACCCATCCTCCGCACCCATTGCAGAGCCCGCTGCTTACATTCCAAACGAAGGCACCAATGTAAACGCCCGACGCTGACCCGTTAACGTCGGACTGTACACCCACCGCGACGTCATACTCTGCGCCCGGCTGGTAGTAGTCGGTGCTCACGTAGAGTCTAGGAATCGCGGTCCCGCCATACCTGGCCGTGAATCTTACCTCGAACTCTTGTGTGGCGTTCGTTATAGTGACCGATGAAACTGTCGTCGAGTTGTATGCGTTGCCAAAATAACTCTGGCCAGGTATGGGCTGTTCAGCGCGCGCAACTTCGACTGAGGGAGCGGCGAAGAGACAAGCCACTGCGAAGACGCAAAGGAGTGAGAGAGGAAGCAACATGGCTACCTGTTCCCCATCCCATCGAGAACGCCTTCGGGGGTGATTGGGAAACAGTTTCATTCCTCAAACCATCGGCCGAAACGAAGTTCGATATTTAAGCAGACTTCGACATCCATTCGACTTCAGACCCTCTTAAGGTCACGAAGGACACAGTTTGCACCAGTCTCGTCTCTATGCATCAAATATGCTGACCTGGCGATGACATCTGGGCTCATTTGTAATTATGAAGCTGTGAGTGTAGAATCTTGAACGAATTTCAAGACTGGTCATGAAAAGTACCCCCTTGGAGAGATTCTGGCTCATAGAGCCCAAATCTATCGAGATGAACCCTGACTTAGGAACCGTTTATTAAGCCAAATAAGGACGTTTCAAATGTCAAAATTGAGATTCAGCTTAAAGGGAGTCATAGCGGCTGTTGGACTGCTTTTCCTGTTGGCTCTTCCAGCGACGGCGGTGGCCGCGACCTACTACGGTCCAAGCTTTTCGACCCCGACTAACATATCTCCCGGCGGGACGATCAATATCGTCCTAAGCACTGCATCAGGCTCATCTAACGTGAACCTTCCCCAGGGGAGCAGCACCCCGTGCACCGGTACATGCAATTATCCGCAGTACGCCTGGACTACGACAACAGGATGCTTTTACAATATTCACGAGGTCACAGTAACAGACCCTGACGGAGATGAATGGATGCTCGGCTCATCTGCAACTTCTGGGCTGTACTGGTCCAAGAGCTTCGGCGGAAGCGGATCTCCATACTCCGGAATCTATCTGCTCGGTGACGCGCTCAATCTGACCGTTGGTGACAGCTTCACGATTCCGTTCGGTAGTGGCGCAGGAGGCTTCTCGTTCACCAGCGTCTTGGGTAGCAGTGCTCCCAACACGGTGTCTCCAGAGGGACCCTACTATTGGTGGCTGGCTGTGATAGGAGCAGGCAATCCTAATGGCTATACAGGAGGAGTGAGGCTTGACAAGACTTTGGTCAACCCAACGCTGCCTCAGGGAAAGTACATCGCTGACGTCGAAGGGACAGTGGTCTGCCCAACGGGTTCGACCCCCTTCAACGTGCGCAACGGCTTTGACTCAGCCAGTGCTATCATCACACCACAATTCCCACTGCCAATGGTGGTCGTAGTAGCGACGGGTTTCGCGGCTCTTCTCCTAGCGAGAAAGTCGATAGCGCCCAAGATCTAAGCCGGTACTCTTCGCCAGACAAATCCAGTTCCACCCGATTGATTGATGTTTAAGGCTGTCACCAATCTATGCGTATCTTCCATAAGCATAGCCTCGACAGAAGTCTTGAAGTAAGCGGATTGGATTACGAATTCTTCAGTTGCCTAACCCGCTGTTCAGCATTTGCATCTGCCACTACAATGACGCCCCCGAAGACGTGAGGGCGTCGCTCGAGAGCATCGTCGATCAAACTGACGATAGATTCGAAATCATGGTGGTCGACAATTTCAGCAACAACGGGTCTGAACTAGTTCTGGAGGAGTTTGCCGGTCGAGGCAGACTCCGATTGTGCAAGGCGAAGTCGAATCGCGGGATGGCGCGTCAGATTGCTTTCGCCCTATCGACAGGCGAACACGTCATCTCAGGCATGGATCTTGACGACACTTTCGAGCCAAACCTAAAGGACTTCGTTGGCGTCTATCTCGCAAACTATCAGGGAAAGGTCCTGAGGGTGAGACGTTCGCCAAAGGGCGACTCTGTATTCACCACTTCGATTACGGTCGCGTCTAGACGGGTCCTCAGCAATCTTGGTGGCTGGAGAGACCTTCAGTGGTTCGAGGACGTCGACCTCTGGGAAAGAGCGACTGATGCCCAGGAGTTCTCTGAAATCACCTATCCTCTGCTTAAGACACGGTCCAACCATCCTGAGAGGAGGGGTCTCGTCGGGAAGGCACGATACAGGTACATCGCGGACCGCGACAGGATGAGGATAGGATATCCTGCGGTCTTCTCAATCAAGAAGGGGCCGCTCTACGCAGCTTCGTGGCTCTCCGCCAAGATGCTGGGAGAACCTCGGTCGCTCGACCCTCAGAGACTGAGTGAAGCATATTTGTCCAAATCAGTTTGAGTCATGGAGAGCGGCCGTCTAGAATCCGGCTCAGACTTGAATTCATCTGCCCCGCTTTGCGTCATCCAGAGCTACTGCCACTATCTTCGCGCTGTTGGACCACTCAAAGCCTCTAGCGCATTCGACGGACCGAGTGCTCATCAGATCGAGCTCCCCTTCGTCGTCCAAGAGACTTATCGTCTTCTTGGCCCATTCTTGGGGGTCGCCAACGGCCGCGAAAGCCGCAGCCTTGCCGTAGATTTCACGCAAGTTGGGTATGTCTGATATCAGGCAGGGCACCCCACACGCCATCGCTTCCGAGACGGCCCTTGCGAAGCCCTCCACCTCCGATGGGAAGAGGAACAGCCTTGAGGACTGGAGCAGGGACCTGATTCTCGACGGATCATTCACGTACCCGGTGATATCGAGATTGCGTTCCAGTCCTAGGGCGGAGGTCAGCGCCCTGAGCCGAGGATAGAGGTCGCCCGACCCCACAAGGACCAGGCTGGCATCTGGCTTAGTCTTGACTACTTCAGCCCATGCTCTGACCAGTGTCTCAAGCCCCTTTCTCTTTACGAGCCTTCCGACGAATATCCCGTCGTGAAGCTTGTCGACCCTCTGAAGAACGTCCGCGGCCCCTCTTACCCCTCTGCCCATCAGAACTGTTCTCCTTGCTCCCAGTACATTGCGGGCATAGTCATCCATCTCTTGGGTTACTACGAAGCACGCCGAGGCTCTTCTGGCTGAAAGTCTCCTGACGATGACGAAGAGTCCAGACCGAATCGACCGGCTCCCTCGGAACGATTGGAGAATCAGCCTAGCGGTGGGGGTCTGGTCGTTCTTGACGTTGAATTGGTCGAGGAATTCTAGAAAGAGCGGCCTCCGTGTTGCTATGCTCACCAGGTTGGCTATCAAAAGAGATCCGGGGTAGTAGTCCGCAGGAACGAACACAACATCGGGGGACCTCGACTTTGCAATTCTGAACGCATCGAGAGTTTGGTGCATCAGCCGGACAGGAAGGGGCCCCTTCGAGGTATTGACGTAGTGCCTCGACTTCGAGGGGCGATAGTTCGATATTGAGGGCGCGCCTTCCAGGGTGTCCGTCTCGATTCCCAACTCAGCCAATTCGTTGACGAGGTCGAGGTACGATAGTTCAGAACCCCACGCCTTCCCGTCGCTTCCAGACCTAATGAAGACCGAAAGGACACGCATAGATGCAGGCAGAGAACGCTTGCGAGAGTTATGGCTTGTGGTTTTCAGCTCGAGCCGAAGGGCCAGTCATCCGAGCGTCCCAGACTTCTCCGGCCCAGACGTCCTTGATTCGTCAGGACTGCTTATAACTCGCCGAAGGCGGGAAACAAGACGGATGGCCTCGGAGCTGGGCGAGAACGAGAGATGAAGCTGCTTCTCGTCACCTTCGATCCGCCCGAGAACGTCGGAGGGGTCGAGGGGAGGGCCAACGGCTACGTCAAGGAACTGCGCAGGAGAGGGCACTTCGTGGTCCTAGAAGGGCTAGCCCCGGGTTACAGCCTAGAGTTAGACCCCTCGGGGGACGAAGTAGCAGTCAGACAACCTTCTGACGCGAAGTCATTTCCCAACGTCCTCCGGAACACGATCAGACTCTGCGACGAGAAGTCGATAGACTCGGTGTTCATGCTGAGCGGGGCTCTCACCCTGTTCGGAATCGCGATGCTCACCTATTGCAAGGCCACGAGGAGAAGGTCTACGGTCCTCTTCTACGGGAAGGACATACTGCAGGCGAGGAGGACTAACTTGGGTAAGCTGCTCCTAACCCTCTCTCAGAGGCTGGCAGACAGAATAGTCGTGAACTCCAGATACACGTCTTCACTATTGCCCCGAAGGGTCCTGGCGAAGACCTCGATACTCTACCCGAGCGTCGACACGACTCTGTCTCGAAGAGGGACGAACACTTCGACCCGCGGAAGCTTTCCGACAGTCCTCTTCGTTGGAAGGCTCGTCAAGAGGAAGGGAATGGCCGACCTCATCGACGCGTTCAGGCTGGTGCTGAACATGCGCCCCACCGCACAGCTCGAGATCGTAGGCGATGGTCCGGAAAAGTCGTACCTGGAGCGCATCGTGGCCGACCTGGGGCTCGCGAAGAACGTTACATTCTATGGAACGCTCAGGGGGGACGAACTGAGCGAACGATACGTGAACTGCGACGTGTTCGCTATGACCCCAAGAACTCTTCCGGACGATGTGGAAGGCTTCGGCACGGTCTTCTTGGAGGCGGGGCTCTTCGGCAAGGCGTCTGTTGGAACGGTCTCGGGGGGCGTTCCCGAGGCGGTCATCGACGGGAAGACAGGCATCTTGGCCTTGCAGGGCGACGTTACGGGGATTGCTAGGGCGCTCACAACGCTGCTCTCGGACGGGGGTCTAAGAAACGAGCTAGGAAAGAACGCGCGCACGAGGGTGACTTCGCAGTTCACGTTCGAGAGGGGCGTCGACCAGCTTCTAAGGGTCCTCGCGAGTTAAAGTCAGTAAGAGGGTCATCACTTAGGCCGTAATCTGAAATAAGAGACGAGAGCCTTATCTATGGCAGAAGGCTCCGAATTTTTCCCTTGGAAGGCGACTCGTGGAGCTTCAAGCTGGGCCCACTAACACTTGACAAGCCCCGCTCTTTCATCCTGGCGATCACCGCCGCGTACCTCCTCCCGCTGGCAATTCCTGGGGTCGGACTGGACGACCCTTACTTCTTCATCATGGTTCTCGTGCTGGCGGCATGGTTCATCATCAAGTGGGGGAGCGTCAAGGCGCTTCAGAGCCGAGGGAGGTACTGGGAGGTCGCAATCGGATTGGTGGCCATAGGAGCTGTCTATGCTTACAAGGCGGTAATTCACGCGACGGTGGGTCTACTCGACCTACTAGTGATCTTCTCTGGAGTGGTCCTGGCCTTCTACGGGATCAAGTCGTTCAGGCTCTTCTGGGTACCCGCCACTTACGGATTGGTCCTCATTCTCGGATACCAGCTGGAGAGTTCCATCCCCAACTACGTCGCTCTGCAGGACTGGATGGCGGGTCTGATGGCCGCCTCCATGAACGCGATAGGCGTCACCGCGGTCTCATCCGGACACATAGTTGTCCTCAACTCAGGCTCGAACGCGCTCGCCCTTGACGTTGAGGGCGACTGCACCGGTCTCCAAGGGATCCTAGCGTTCGGGATGCTCTCTACGATGGCTCTACTTGACATGAAACCCCGGCTCTCTAGGCTGGTCCCCATCTTCGCCATCGGCTTCATCGGCGCATTCTTGATCAACATACTCAGACTGATCCTCGTCTTCATCACCTTCGAGTTCCTGGGAGTGGCTATGGGAGACGCGGTGCACGTCTACGCGGGTTACACCCTCTTCATAGTGTGGGTCCTCATCTTCTGGGCGTTCGCCTTCCGCTACCTGGGCAAGCCCGCGAACGTAAGGCCGGAAGCTCTGGTTCAGGGGGGTCCGGTACCGACGGTCAAGCGGTCCTAGGCAGCAGACACATTCGCCCAAAGCGACGCTATTCCGCCGAGCCGTAATGTTGGTGGCTGTTCCAATTCCTGCAAGCCGAGGCGTCTAGGGTGTGCAATTCTTCGAGAAGATTTGATGCGAAAGAAGCTTTGGAAGATGGCGAACAAAGATAAAAGTCCAACCAAGAGCGCAATCAATCACTTTGTTCCCGTCGCCCTCGCCCTCGCAGTCAGCGCGGAGGAGTTGCTGATTGAGCTCTCCCGGCTGGCTCCGCAGACACTTGGTCCTCGACAGGCTCTCGATAGGGCTGGTGGTCTTCGTCGTCCTGGCGTTGGCCTTCTTAGGGTACGCGCTCTCAGCCGGAGCGCCGCCTGCAACGACGACGACAACTGTGCAGACCTCCTCGACAACTCACACTCTGGCTTCAGCCTCCTTCGCCCTGAGCCCGGCGAGCGGGGAAGTCGGGACTCTGGTCTCGGGCCGGCTCGGCGGGTTCGACTGTTCGGGAGGGTACATAGTCGTCACAATGCAAACCTCGGGCTTTTCCACCAGAATTGTTGGGAACTTGACGTTTGCCAGGACCGCCTTCACGTTCAGCCTCCCTTCAGCGGTCCACGGCCAGGATGCAGTCACCGCGACTGGAATCGACGGGTGCCAGGGCTCAGCATCATCCGAGTTCGATGTGAACACGGCTACCATAGCGCTCAGCCATACTCAAGGTGAGCCGGGAAACAACCTGACCATTTCGGGCAGCGGTTTTTCAAGCCTCGCGAACTTCCAGAGCGTCAGCGTCTGCAATTCCACTGTGACCCTCACCGCTGCCCAGACGAACGTCTCCGGGTCCTTCACCGGTGCGACATTTGCGCTGCCCTCCTCGTGTCAAGCGTCCTCCGGTTCGCTGCAAATCCAGCTCACGGACTCGACCGGAGTCGAGGCAGAGTCGACATTCCAAGCTGGAGCATCCGTATTCTGGTACTGCTTCGGAGCGGGCTGCGCACCCTCTTCGACTCAGCCCTCCACCACCCTAGAGGTAGGCCAGTCGAGCACGTCATCCCAAGTCGTCGTCAGGATCTCCCCCGTCTGCTTGAGCTACTGCTCGATTGCCTATCCCTTCACGTCGTCAACGCCTTGGAACTCTTCTAGCTTCGGCGAGAGCGGGTTCTCCACCAACCTAATCTCGGCCAGCAACTCGGCTGGCACGCTCCCTGCAGCCGGGCCATACACCTGGACAAACTCCACAGATGTTGTGACGGTGACTCTTGCCGTGGCTGACAGGGCAGGGAACTACGCCGCTAGCGACCTCTTTCTCGCTCTGAACCAGGTTTCTTCCCCGAACGTCCAGCAGGGCACGGGCGTGCTCGTCAGGGCCGACGTCGAGCCACGCGTCACTCTCAGCTTCCCCGTCCCCAACGGGAGCAACGGTTGGTACACGGACAAGACCGTATACGGAGTCGTCAGCGCATATCAGCCTTCCGCGCTCATGAACGACGGCGACATCACCTGCTCGGACTCCGTGGGCACGCCCTTGCTCTCGTCTCCCTCATCCTCCCCAAGCCTCGTCGCACTGAACTTCACCGTAAGTTTGTCGGGTAATGGGGTCCACGAGCTATCCTGTACGGCGGTAGACAACCTAGGCGACGCTGGGTCGGGTCCAGGCTCAACACCGACCCCGATGACACTGAAACTCGATGCCGCACCACCATCAGTCTCGGTCTATCCGTCGCGCGAGCCTGATTCTGACGGCTGGTACAACCACACCCTCTACTTCTCGGTGAACGGTTCCGACCTCATCTCCGGCATATCGAGCTGTGCGCCGATCGCCGCCTACTCGGGACCGGACAATTCAACGGCGAAGGTCTTCGGTGTGTGTACCGACAACGCAGGAAACACGGCTTCCACCGGCTTCTCGTTCGAATTCGACTCGACCCCACCGATCGTGTCTGTGACGTCGCCTGGAAACGGGACCGTGATTTCCCTCTCCTCGGTCCCCGGAAGGGTCGTCATCAGCGGCACTGCGAGCGACTCGGAATCAGGGGTTTCCTCGGTGAGGTTGGCGGTGAACGACGGCAACCTCTCATCAGCCACCACCTCGAACGGGTGGTCCCAGTGGAGTTACTCTGCAAACTTCTCTTCGAGGGGAGATCAGGGATTCACCGTCTTGACGTCCGACTATGCGGGGAACATCGACGAACTCAACATATCCTTCAAGGTCGGTGACGTTGCCGACGCTGCGGTCGCCTGCTCTCCGGACAGCGTCGGGGTGGGCGCGAACACGACGTGTACCGCGAAGGTCTCTGACCTGTCTGTGCCGAGCACCTTCCCCCTCGGCAATGTCACGTTTTCGACCGGCGGGTCAGGTCAGTTCACTCCTTCCAGTACGTGTTCTCTCACAGTGAAGAATCACACCTCGACCTGTTCAGTTGAGTATGCGCCCGCTGCGGGGAGCGAAGGAAGCCAGGTCATCGGGGTTTCGTATTCGGGCGACGGAGACCACGCTCCAACGAAGGGGTCGACCTTTCTCCTAACGGTCACGAAGCGGGTGACAACCACTACCTTCACCTGCACTCCGTCGTCCTCAGAGGGCGGGGGGAGCGTATCTTGCATCGCGCAGGTAACCGCTCTAGGCGGCGTCCCAACGGGCAAAGTCACGTTCACCTCGGCCTCAGGCACGTTCACCCGTTCCAGCTGCGATCTCCTAAACGGCCAGTGCGGTACCGGTTTCACGCTCTCGGTGGGTGCCCAAGGTAGCGTCACCGTCTCCGCATCCTATGACGGGGACAGCGACGACTCCACCAGCACCGGTTCCTTTTCGATTAGCGTCGGCCTCAGGTCGACGACGACGGGCGTAGCTTGTTCCCCCACTTCGGATCCAGTCGACTCTCCCTCCACCTGCGACGTGACGGTGTCAGACACTAGCGGGACAAGCCCTCCTCCTGGCGGGGACGTCTCGCTGAGCAGCAGCCAGTCAGGTGCTTTCAGCGGGTCATGCGTCCTGTCTGGGTCGGGTTCCACCTCGACGTGCAGCGTCACCTACACGCCTGCCCCTGGGAGCGAAGGGACCGCTACGATCAACGCCACATTCCCGGGCGATTCTGAAGACTCGAAGAGCTCTGGCGTCTTCTCCGTCTCCGCGGTGCAGCGCTCGACGACGGCCTCCCTTTCATGCGCTCCGGTCGGCCTGCTCACGGGGTCTTCCACGGACTGTACCTTTGAGCTGGCGGATTCGACGGTTTCTGGGACTCCCCTCACTCCCGGAGGGACGGCAACGTTGAGCGCTAACGAATCTGGCACTTTCTCTCCCTCTGACAGCTGCGTCCTCAGCGGCAGCGCAGGCTCTTCGTCCTGCTCGGTCACCTTCACCCCAAGCGTCTCCACCGGGTACGTCAACGTCGGAGCGAGCTGGGACGGAGACCAGGACCACCCATCCAACTCAGCGCAATTCGTCGTCTCCGTTGGCCTGCGGTCAACTTCGACCTCGATAATTTGCTCCCTGAGCTCGGTCCCTGTAAACGACCCTACCTCATGCACAGCTACGGTCACAGACACAAGTTCCGGCACTCCGATCACGCCCACCGGCACGATCATGTTCTCGACCACTGGCGCTGGTACCTTCAGCCCCATTGGCTGCACGCTCAGCGGGGGGAGCTGCTCAGTGAATTATACCCCAGACCCCGGAGACGAAGGGACCGACACTCTGAGCGCCTCCTACGGCGGAGATGCGTCTCACTCCGGAAGCGCCAGCGCTGGGGCTAACTCATTTTCGCTCACGGTGACCCAGAGGGCAGATTCAGCGACCTTGGACTGCTCTCCCACATCCGTGCCTGTCGAGGCACCCACGACTTGCGAAGTTGTCGTATCCGACACCTCTCCAGGTACAGTCGTCACACCAACGGGAACAGTCGACTTCGCGGCCACGCCAAGTGACAATGGTGTCTTCAGCCAAGACAGTTGCATTCTGTCATCAGGTAGTTGCTCCGTAACCTACACTCCAAACCAAGGAACTGAGGGCAGTGATTCAATAAGTGCCTCCTTCCTGGGAGATACAGACCACCCAGCCGCGACTCCGACTCCCTTCATGCTCACAGTGACAACTAGGTCTACATCGACGACCGTCTCCTGCGCCCCATCCTCGGTCGCTGTGGATTCCGCGACGACATGCACTGTAAGCGTAACTGACACCAGCCCGGGCACAACGATAGCCCCCTCAGGGACTGTTGGTTTCGCTGACGATCCTTCAGGCTCTGGGACCTTCAATTCCACGAGTTGCACTCTCTCCTCAGGATCTTGTGGGGTTACGTACACTCCGAATCCAGGTAGCGAGGGTAGCATCTCCATCGAAGGGACTTACTCCGGCGACACGGACCATGCGGGGAGTGAAGAGAGCTTTGAGGTCACTTCAACCGTAAGGGCGACCTCCACCAGCGTGAGCTGTACTCCGGTGGGCGCCATCGCCACTTGCACCATCACTGTGACAGACACGAGACCGGGAAGCCCGATTACGCCGACCGGTAATGTCACCATGAGCGACAACGGAGCTGATGGTATGTTCGTTTCGCTTTCCTGTTCAGGATCGGGGGCAGTCTTGACCTGCACAGTGACTTACGATTTTCTTACCACTCCAAGCACGGTAACCATCACAGCGACCTATGTCGGGGACGCTGACCACTCAGGAAGTTCAGGGAGCACGTCGGTGACATCCTAGTCTACTGGGTGACTCGCACGCTTGAAGTAACTCCCAAGTTCACATAGGTTATTTGCTGAGCGCAGGCAGGAATCAGCGTTGAACCTGAGATCCGCTGCACTTGACACTCTTGCAACGACAGTTGCGACGATCTCAGTTTTGGGGGGTTGGTTCTACGCCTTCCAGGTCGGAAGATACGACCTCACTACGCTATTTGTGAGCATCATCGCCCCTCTGGTGATAGGAACCGCTGCGCTTTCTACAAGGAAGAACAGGATACTCGTCTTCACCTTCCTTGCCTACTTCTGGGCCGTCGTCGACGACGGTCCAATCTACTTCGACTCGGTCTTGACGTGGCCGGAAGTGACCAAGTTTCACCCCTTTCTCCCGCGCCTAGTCATGAACGTAGTGATTCACGGGCTGACTGCCATATTCTTCTATCTCGCTGTCAGGCGTTCGATGAAGGGCACCTCTTCGATTCGAGACAGTTGGGGTCCCTGGCTGCTTGCGGTCGTGGCCTTCGTCCTCGCGTACGCCCAGAACCTCCCGTTTGCGACTGTGCAGCGTATCGTGAGTACTGACTGGTATGCCTTCGACCTTGCGGAGAAGCTGGCTTCGGTGCTCTTCTTCTCACTCGCGCTCGTGCTGGGCGCGCGTGTAGGAAGCATGACGAGACAGCACGTACCTTCTTCCAGCGAGCCCTCCAGTCCTGCTGACTCCCAAGCTATGATTATTAACGCGAAATTGACCCGTTGCGTGACTTGGCTGACTTCCCGTCCAAGGTACTTGTGGCTGGCGGAGCGGGATTCATAGGCAGCCACGTGGTCGAGGCACTCTTGGAAAGAGGGGCCGGGGTGGGCGTCATTGACAACTTCGCAACCGGCGAGAAGAACAACCTTATCTCCGTCCTTCCTAGAATCGCGGTCCACCAGGGAGACATCAGGGACGAAGAATTTGTCCGAAGCGCTGTGAAGGGCTACGAAGCCGTCGTCGACGAGGCGGCGCTTGTGAGCGTGACCAGGTCTGTCGAGGACCCTGCGCTCTCCAATTCGGTGAACGTGGAGGGGACAGTTAACCTGCTGACCGCCTCCAAGGATGCGGGCGTGAAGAAATTCGTGTACGCTTCATCCTCCTCCGTCTACGGGGAGAGCTTGACTCTTCCGAAGGAGGAGCGCATGAAGCCCGCCCCCATCTCTCCCTACGCCGTGTCCAAGCTGGCCGGAGAGCACTACTGCTCTGTCTTCGCCAAGGACTACGGACTCTCGACCGTCTCGCTGAGGTACTTCAACGTCTATGGGCCACGACAGAAGCCTGGTCCGTACAGCGGCGTCATCCCTACCTTCATCAAGAGCGTGGAGATGGGAAAGCCCCCCATGGTCTACGGCGACGGTCATCAGACGAGGGACTTCACTTTCGTAAGGGACGTCGTCCAAGCCAACTTGCTCAGCCTCCAGGCGGAGACGGACCCTGGAGACATCTTCAACGTGGCAGGAGGCAAGCAGACGAGCATCGAGGACCTCGCTACTATGATCGCAAGGCTGATGGGCAGACCGGATCTGACGCCGCTCCACGCGCAAGCGAGACCTGGGGACGTCATGCGAAGCCTCGCCGACATTTCAAAGGCGGAGGCTCGTCTGGGCTACTTCCCGAAGAGCACCTTGGAAGAAGGGCTGCGAGAGACGATCGGGTGGTTCGCCAAGGGACACCAGGGAGGACTAGCGAGTTGAACCTACTGAGCGCGTCTCCCTCAAAGATCACAGAGTCGCTGCTCAAGGGCGAGCTCAAGACCTGCGTGGTGGGGCTGGGACACGTCGGGCTCCCTCTCGCGGTGACGCTCGCGAACGAAGGGGTTGTCGTCATCGGATGCGACTCCAATCGCCAGTACCTCGAAGAGCTGGGAAGCGGCAACTCTCCCATCATCGAGCACAGCCGGAACCTCTTCCCGGGCTCAAAGCTGACGGACCTCACCTGCCCGAACTGCGGTGTCAGGATTCTGAAGGCGAGGAGCACCATGTTCTGCCCCAGCTGCATGAGGACTGCGGACGCATTCAGGGGGAAGGTGAGGCTGAGGGAGGCGACGGTAAAGTCGAAACCGGCGTCGTCGGCGTCCGAGGAAGTCTCCCGCCTGCTCAAGGAAGCCATCTCCTCGAACAGACTCTCTCTCACGACAAGCACAACGAGGGCGGTGGCCAGCTCTGACATCATCATCATAACGGTCGGAACACCGGTCGACGAGCAGAGGCGGCCGGAGACCAGCGCGCTGGAGTCGGCAGCTAGGGCGATCGGGGCGGGACTCAAGCGGGGAAGCCTGGTTGTGCTCCGCAGCACAGTCTCCCCGGGAACAACCGAGGGGCTGCTTGGCAAGATACTCAGGGAGAGGTCTGGACTGGTACCCGGAAAGGACTTCGGGCTCGCGCATGCTCCTGAGTCGACGATCGAAGGACTTGCTCTCTTCGAACTCTGGACCCTTCCGAAGATGGTCGGTGGCGTAGACGCGAAGAGCGCCAGGGCAGCCGGCGCGGTTCTCGGCGTCTTCCGTACTCCCATCCACATCTTTGAGAGCCCGAGGATCACTGAGACTGCCAAGCTCTTCGAGAACGTCTATCGAGACGTGAACATCGCGCTTGCAAACGAGCTGGCCCTCGCTTGTGAGGCGTTGGGCGTCGATGTCATGAAGGCGATAGAGGCGGCGGGCACCGACCAGAAGACGAACATCCTCACGCCGGGCCCCGGTGTGGGGGGATACTGTCTGACGAAGGACGCCTACTACCTCACGGTCCCGGCCTCGGTGCACGGGTTCGTCCCCAACTTGCTCCGGTCGGCGAGAGACGTCAACGACTCTATGCCTGGCCAAGTCCACAGGCTCGTAAGGGATGCGTTCTCGGAAGCGGGCCTCCCGGTGTCACGCTCGAAGATCACGATACTCGGTCTTGCGTTCAAGGGCAACACCGCGGACACCAGGGAGTCGCCTAGCTTTCCGATCATAATGAGGCTGCTTGCCGACGGCGCGAAGCTTACTCTCCATGACCCCTACACGAACCCAAATGACAGGCTGGTCTCTTCCCTAGGCCTCCCGAGGGCGCCAGACGTCCCCAGCGCGGTCCGAGGCAGCTCCGGGGTGGTGATACTGACAGACCATCTGGACTATAGGAGCTTGACCTCAAGGTCACTGAAACGCATGTCCGCCGAACTCCGGGTCCTCGTTGACGCGCGGCACGTCGTCTCGCCCGAAGAAGCGAAGAGCTCTGGGCTGGTCTACCGAGGAGTGGGCCAGAGGTGAGGAGCGGGTGCGCTCTTTGCAAGTCTTTCAAACGGCAATAAGTAAGATAAGTGAGCAAAAATGGCCGAGAACGCGTTGACGTATTCCAGTGCAAATGCACCGGGCGTGAGCGGGACGCGAACGAGGATGAAGAACCAAGGCTCTGCGGCGAGTGGGATTCTTCACACAGAGCCCTCCGAGATCAAGAAGCTGCTCAAGGAGGGCGATGTGAGCGTTGCTGTGATTGGGATAGGCAGGATTGGCCTTCCCACTGCAGCCCTCTTCGCAGATGCTGGGGCCAGGGTAGTGGGAATAGATGTCCGCGAGTCGATAGTGGATGAGACTAACCGAGGGAAGTGCGGGCTTGTGGACGAGCCCGGCCTGCCGGAAATAGTGAAGAGAAACGTCAAGGCTGGACGGCTGACTGCC
>DASPVO010000070.1:0-10527 GCA_035622335.1 Nitrososphaerales archaeon | reverse complement strand
TCGCCGTCGATGGTTATGTTGGAGATCTCAACGTTGCTCACGAACCGCTTCTTCAGGACCTGAGCCACGTCGACCGCGACGTTGATTGCCTCGCCACGAGCCCTCAGCACCACGTGCTCTGCACCGCTGTTGAACATGGTGATGCACGCTGTCACGTAGTTGAGCAGAGGCTTTGACTGTCCGACAATCACAGTCTTGGTCTGTTCCGACATATGAGAACACCATTCCTTCCTGCCTTTATAACGGCTTGCTTTAGAACAGCCCAGAATCGAGCTCAAAATACGATACCGAACGACATTTGAACGCCTGTTTGTGAGGCGATTGCCGCATGCCTCACAGCAGGAGGCGAAGGGAACAGGCACAGAAGAGGAATCGCAGGCTCTACGTGAGCCTGGCCTTAGTCATAATTCTCGTGGCCGCGGCCACAGGCGCCTACCTCTATGTCTCGAGCAGAGCGACCAAAACCACGACATCTGCATCAGGTTGCGCCGTTTCAAACCCGGTTGCGGGTGACCTCTACGCGTGCGTGGTCACGAAGGATGGATCTGGGACGGGATACATGGTCTTCGCGCTCTTCCAGTCACAAACTCCGAAGACCGTCAACAACATAGTCGGACTGATCAATCAAGGCTTCTACAACGGCCTCGTCTGGCACAGGATTGTTCAAGGATTCGTCATACAGACGGGGGACCCGACAACCAAAGATGGCGGAGGCGTGGAGAGCGAGTGGGGGGATACGAGTTCACCGCAGACCGTCCCCCTGGAGATCGTCCAGGGGCTGGACAACGACTATGGGTACCTGGGAATGGCCAGGGGCTCGAGCAACAACAGCGGGAGCTCTCAGTTCTTCATCAACATGCAGGACAACCCTAGCCTCAACGGTCTCTACACCGTATTCGGACAGGTCGTAAGCGGGATGAACGTCGCAGTGGCCATATCAGACCTGCCCGTCAACCCTCAGTGTCAGTCGAGCGGCGACCTGACATGCCAGCCTCAGAGCCCTCTCGACGCGGAAATACAGCAAATCTACATGCTGAACGTCAATTCCACCTCGACCACTTAGACGCGGCAAGACAAGAGGTCGTAAGACTTTTCGGGTGGTAGAGCGGAGGGTCATACCACGAACTGCCCTAACTGCGGAAAGCCCGTTTCTGACAACGCTACCTTCTGCCCAGCCTGTGGAGCGTCGCTAGGCTCGGGTGCAAAATCGGTCATGCTGCTTACGTCAAACTACGCCTCGGGTTACAAGATAGACAAAATCCTAGGCATGGTCTACGGGATAACCGTGAGGTCGAGGGGTCTTGGCGGCAACATTATGGCTGGCCTTCGCACGCTGAAGGGAGGCGAAATAAGCGAATACACCGAGATGGCGCACCAAGCAAGGCAGCAGGCGCTCGACAGGCTGTCTGAGCACGCGGCGAGCATTGGAGCGAACGCCGTGATCAGCGTAATGTTCGACTCGACGGAGATTGGTACCACGATGGACGAGATAATAGCCTTCGGTACTGCCGTCGTCTTGTCTCCGAGCACCGACTCAGCTCAATCCGTCAAACTGAGCTAGCGAGAGGTACGCTCTCCGTCCCGCGCTTGGCCACATCCGACAGCGCTTCCTCCGTGAACCCGAACGGGGTTAATATGCTCGAGACCCCTCTTACCAGCAGCGCGACGTAAGCCTCCTTGTCGTACTCGGTGGCCTCATCGGTCAGTTCAAAGGGCCGAGACTTGCGGTAGATGTCAGCAGACCTCTGGTTCGTTATCACGTACGCCACGTTCTGCCCCGCCTGCAGCTCCAGACCGTTCTCTTTGAGCTGTGCGACAGCCGCGGACTGCGCGGTCGTCACCTTGTATTCATCGGCTTTCTTCGAAAGCCTGTTCGCTATCACCAGGTCGCCGAGACTCGCCTCCCCGCTTCTCACAAAGTCTGCATACGACCTAAGGATGTCCAGAGCCGCGGGCAGCAAACTTCTCGTCCCCTTCAGGTCTTCCGCTGTCGCGAGGAGCTTCAGTATCTCCAGTTGGCAGTTCTTTACGAGCCTGGCCGTATCCCGCCGTCTCTCTTCAATACCCCTGAGCTTCAGTGAGCCGTCCTCATAGACGCCAAAGTACCGGTTCAGCACGGGAACACCGCGATGAATCCTGCTTGGAAGGAACGCCACCCATCTGTAGATCCCCTCGAATGAAAGCGGAAGTCCAGTCTCCCTCTCGATTTCCGCCCGCAGTGTCTCGAAGTCTTCCGGCGTCGCCCTGTCCTTCTTTACCCATAGCGAATCCACGATTCCGTGCACCACCTCAAACCCAAGTCTCTCTGCAACCCGGACACTTTGAAGCAGGGTCCTCCTCGCATAGGCACAGACCGCGACGTGACAGTCGATCAGACCGAACTTCGCGTTGCGGTACGAAAGGTATCCAAACGAGCAGACCAGGATCCCTTTGAGCGCGTCGGCCCTGGCCTCGTAGACTTTTCTCAGCGCAGTCTCCTCTCCTTTCATCTTCTTGTAGGTCATCCGTTTCTCCAGAATCAACTCGAGGCTCCTCGGGATGACCCCTCTCCTCCGCTCACAGATGTTGTAGCCGATGTCCGGCACGCGAACCTTCGAACCTCTGCAGCATTCACAGAGGACGGTCTCAGCGCTTATGTTGTACTTCGTCATTATCGAGGGGTAGAGGCTGGTGAAGTCTATCTCGCCGACCCTCTCGTGCACCCCAACCCTCGGCTCGTAGACGAACCCGCCTCGGTCGCCAGTCAACAGCTGCCTGGCCGTCTTAGGTACCTCCGCCCTCGTGGGCTTCCACGGGATTAGCGTGTTGTCTCGATGAGCCACGTTAAACTGCATGCTGCTGAGGCATTTACCGATGGACGCTCTGCTCCCCTTGTGCAGAGGCATTCGACACAGCCTCGCGACCTCGAAGAGCCCGTCGAGCCCCAGGTCGTTGAAGACGAAGTGCCTCTCGGAATCGAAGTTCAGCCTTCCGTAGAGCCTGTGAGAGGAAGGCGTGTGCATGACCTTCCCATAGGTAAAGTAAGAGCTACCCCGCTTGGTGAGCCTCCTCATCGGCACGGGGTCTCTAGAAAGCACCAGCCGAGAAAGTATGCCGTTTGCGAACGCCCTCTCCACCAGGTAGTGCGTAGTGAACTCGTCTCCGTCTTCGACGAAGATGATGTCTGGGTCGGCTTCGTTCACGGTTTCCACCAGTTCCAGAATCTTCTCAACCTCGCTCCCGCCGCAGATTTCCTTCTGATCGCCGTCGGCGGTGAAGAGGACGATTCTTCCGATGGGATCGCTCATCTTGGGAATCCTTCCTCCGCCCGGTTCCACGCGAAGGACAGCCCTTCTCAACGGAGGAATCTCGTAGGTCGAGGAGCATATGGAATCGAGCATCTCCCAGCGTATGACACCTCCCTCGCTCTGCACTCTCACCTTAGCTAGCGGAAAGAGGTCTTTCTCTACGAAGTATGTCTGTGCGGGGAGCAGGTCGGCGTTGTATATCCTGTATTCGCCAAACTCTGCAAGCGCTTCGACCTCCTTTGCGAGCATCTCCGCCTTGTCAGCCTCCCGCAGAACCAGCCGCAGAACCACGCGTTCCTCAAAGTCTGAAACCCTCTCTCTTTTCTTCACGAAGTCTGTCGATGCGACGAGCGACTTGACCTCCTTCCGAGTGGTGAGATAATCAAGCGAGGATTTCTCGTCAGCTGAGACGTAGATGCAATTTGTCCAACCGTCGGTGAGGCGCACGGCCTTGCCGTCTGGTTCCTTCAGCCAGACGACCATCTCTCCAGCCCTCCCAGGATACGCGTCTAAGATCCAGCCTTCGACTTCCACTCTTCCAACTCCTCGCGGAGCGCACCAAGCTGGCTCTCTAGCGCCCGCACCTTCTCCTCTTGAAGCAGAAGGACCGTCATGAAGAACGGCTCGACCAGATACCGTTTCCCAGACGACTCGATAGCCTCGGAGAACCTGAAGCATCCCTCGAACAACGTCCTCATCACGATCCTGTCTTCGATTCTGAGCGCGTCCAAAAACGGCTGCCAACTGCTCAGCTCGTCTTTCAGAGCTCTGCCGGCGTCGTCTTCAGTCTCGTACACGAATCTCCAGTCTCACCTTTTCCAGCTCGCAGCCAATCACTTCCATTCTGGTTTCGTGCGCGGCAACGATCGCCATGAGCATCCCTTCGAACTTCGTCGGTCGGACAGCGTTGGAAGAGGCAGAGCAGTATCGGCGCGCTTCGCCGAAGACCCGCTCTAGCGCCTCTTTCGAGTAGCCGCCCAACGACCTCCGATAGCGCTGCCAACTTCGCACCTCGTCTTCCAGCGCGAGCCTGAAAGACGGTACCGTCCTACCCAAACTCGAACGACCCCAGAGGTGACAGAAGCGATTGGTTTAGTCCATCGAGACTCACTTCCTGCACGAACTCCGTAGGTTTCCTCGAGGGATGCTTCAGGAGCGTACAGGCTATCGTGCTCTGAGACTCCGTCAGTTCAAGCTCGACGTCACAGTACTCATCGAACCGCGATTCAAGGCGATTATTTCCTGTGGACGTGATGACCATCGGAACCTCTCTTTCTTCGATTATCCTCCTGCTCGCGAGTCCTATGTTCTGGACTATCCGCACAGACTCGGCTTCTCCGAAGTCCTGGGTGAACAGACTGAAGACGTCCGATATCACCAGGAAACGCGGTTGGTAAACATCGAAGATTGCGTCTGAGCACTTGACGAGATGGAGAAGTTGATAGGGTGTAAACGCCCGTGACACGACCAAACTGTTCAGCACGTGATTGAGGTCAAGACCATACTCCCGTGCGATGGAAGTGAAGAGGTAGACATCGAAGCTGTTCCCGCCGTCCAAGAACAAGGCTCTCCCGCCCAGCCCTCCTTGCTCCTCCGGGAGGGTAGTACGGACACAGTATCGTTCTGCGGCCTCCTTAGCGATGCGGCCTCCTTTGATCATGGTGAGCGTATTAGGCCGCAGGCCGTAGATTACACGGTCGATGAACGAGAGCTGACACGTCAGCCCGAAGAGCGACGAAGCGGAGACGTATCCGGGACGCTTGACTTGCGGACGCTGTAACGACAGGTCCAGGTCTGGATGTGACCAGAATGAGACGGCGATGGGCAGTTCGACGTCTTTGGACGCCAGGTTATCAGAAAGCTCAGCTGTACAACCTGGACATCTCTGTCCCTGCAGCTTATTTTCGACGGGCTCAGAGAGTCTATTCCGGCTGATCACCAAGGTTCTGAGACAGACATCGCAATGATACATGACAAAATGTCGCGGAGACTCCGACAGAAGGACCGAACGATTATTCGCCAACAAAACGATGACCACGGGCGCGAGAATAAAGGCGAAAGTAAACCCCCGCTCAAAAGTACGCTCAGGGAGAAACCCGAAACTGACTAGTACCCGGACTTCATCAAGCCCGCGTAATCAAAGACCATCACCCCATCGCTGTGTTGGAGCGCGTAGAGAAATTGGGTGTTGTAGTCTTGCTCGTTCGCCGTGGCGACAACTTCGACGCTGCCGATCACTCCTGGTCTGATGTACTGCTGATCGATGGCACCATACGTTTCGAGGACGAGCAGGTCGGGCTTGAGCGGGGATGTCATGTCAGACGTTGTGACGGCAGAGGTCCCGTGGTAGTACGTCATCAGATTGGAGAGAAGAGTCTGCTGCGCTCCAATATCTAGCGCTGACATGTCAAGGCTGATCCCATCCTCTCCAAGAGAGAATATCGAACTAGGCAGAGTCTGCGAGGAATTGGTGATGTAGAGCGCGAAGAAGATCCGCAGTCCAGCCGAGTGCGAATCATTCACGAACACTTCCAGCTGCTGTGAGTCGAAGAGAAGCGTCCCCGACCTGTACACTTGGAAGAACAGGGTGTTGAACTGATGAGATACGGCGAACGACACAAGCTCTTCAAAGTTCGATCCGTTTACCGCACCATTGCCTTGGTTGACGTACAGGATGACCGGCTTTGGGGGCTGTGTCTTGCTTCCGTTTGATCCCAAAAGATAGGCGCCCCCCACTACCACAGCGAGTGCGACAAACAGTGCCGCGACGTACCACCTGGTTCTCGACCGCGACGAACTTCCCCTCGCACGCTGGCGTTTGGGCAACCGGATGGCTGGAGTCGGTTCTCGACATAAACCATCCGAAAAAGTCCGCGGCTTATCTAGCACTCCCAGCCTTCGAGTAGCAATTGAGCCGGGCGGACTACGGAATTGACAGACCTGACTTTCTCATCTCGGCGGGAGCACTGGGATCAGCGTTGGTAATCTCTGGGACGGTCGACTCTCAACTGCTGCCACTAGCGGCGGTGGGCGCCGTGCTCATCTTGTTCGCGCTGGTGTTTCTTTGGGACAGCAAGTCTCTGAAGCCCAGAAGAATGAAAAGACTGATCGACAGTCTGCAGTGGCGCGGGGACGAGAACGTGCTCGACGTTGGATGCGGGAGAGGGCTTTTCCTCGTCAGCTCGGCCAAACATCTCCACGCCGGGAGCAGCCAAGGAATCGACCTATGGAGAGCACGACTCCAGACCGGAAACTCACCGAGCTCAGCTTTGGCCAACGCGCTCGTGGAGGGTGTCGCACCTAACGTGGGGGTCGAGGAGGCCGACGCAAGATACATACCCTTTGCCGACTCCACTTTCGACGTAGTCTTTGCGAGCCTGGTCTTGCACCACATCGGCCGTGCGAGCGAGAGACGAAAAGCGCTGGCCGAGATTGAAAGAGTGTTGAAACCCCGAGGCTTGGTGGTGATTGTGGACTCCTATCTCAGCGAGCATTCCAAAGAGCTGGCTTCCCTCGGCATTTCAGACCAGAGGATACTCAGCTGGGGACCGCTATCGTTCATGGGCACTAGAGTTCTCACAGCGAAGAGACGCGAAAAGACAGAAACGTGATATATCCGAAATCGAGAGCGTCGGTCGAGGGGTCGTCGGCTAGACCTTTTCAGCCGGCCTAACGCTGGCTTTTGGGGCGAATCTGGTCTAGGCTTCAAGGAGCGCGAAGAGGCCTCGGGCGCTTGAGACCGCCGGTTCGAATCCGGCCGACCCCACACATCGATGACCAGTCAATCAGACGAGGCATCCGCAACGTCTTAAGCGGACCGATAAACCGTTCAGAAAGTTGTCGCAAATCATTGGTCACGTCGACCTCGACTACTTCTATGCCCAAGTAGAGGAGGTAGGTCGCCCTGACCTGAAGGGCAGGCCGGTGATCATCTGCGTCTTTTCCGGGAGGACGGACGAAAGTGGGGTGGTCAGCACCGCCAATTATGTGGCCAGGGACTACGGCGTCAGGTCTGGCATGCCGATAAGTTTGGCCAAGAAAAAGTTAGAGGGTTCCAGCCCGGAACTCATCAGGATGGACCACGAGAAATACGCCGAGGTCTCTGACAGAGTCATGGAGATCATCAGGGCGTCGGTCGACAGGCTTGAACAGACGGGCATCGACGAGGCTTTTTTTGACATAACCAAACTCACCGATGGCGACTATGAGTTGGCCCAAGAGCTGGGCGCCCGCCTGAAAGGCTCGGTACTTGACGCGGAGGGTTTGACTTGTTCTGTGGGGATAGCGCGTTCCAAGGCCGTGGCAAAGATCGCATCCGACTACAGGAAACCGGACGGACTCACTGTGGTAAGGGCGAGCGAGACAGAAAGTTTCCTTAGCCCGCTTCCCGTCTCACGCCTGTCGGGAGTGGGACCCAAGGCCGCAAGGGCGCTCGAGTCGATCCGCGTAGAGACCTTGGGCGACCTCGCTTCGGCTGACATCAATGACCTGGTCCGCCTCATGGGAAGAAAACTGGGTAGCTACCTGTGGGAAGCCGCTCACGGGGAGGATCGAGACCCGGTCAGAGAGAAACCGATGACGCAGCTCAGCCGGATCATTACGCTCAAGGAGAACACTTCAGACCCAGAAGCGGCCCTAAACCAGTTGAAGCCGGTTGTAGACGACCTGCGCGTACGGCTCCTGACGACAAAACAGTCCTTCAGGGTCGTCTCTGTCCTTGGAATACTAGGAGATCTGACAATGAAGACGAAGAGCAAGACGTTCGAGAACCCAGTCAGCGACCCAACTCACCTGAGCGGGGAGGTCACCGGGCTTCTCCCTCTGCTCTTTAGGTCGACCGGAAGGGAATTCCGACGAGTGGGCGTGAGAGTTTCGGACCTGCAGGGGTCGCTCGACCAGACGTCTCTGGCGCAGTACACTGAAGGCGCATGAATCCTTGAATGACTCGGAAGACGTCCTTTCTCTACGGACGAGGTTCACGAAGTACAGCAGGTATGGTTCGAAGTTCGGAAAGGCGGTCGACGTCGTGGCAGCGGGAAGCGTGAAAGAACACAGGTTCCTCCCTAGCGGAAGGACGATCTACACCGTGGTCGGGAACCTCGGAGACGAATTCGTCAACCCACAGAAGCCCTATTGCTCCTGCAGTCACTTTTACTTCCGTGTCCTCGAGGGGAGAGAAGACACGTGCTACCATCTGCTGAGCTACAGGATCGCGTTCGAGGCGCACAGATTCGATACGATAATGTTCTCAGACGAAGAATACCGGTCTGTTCTGAGAGCTATTGTCTCAGATGTGTACGGCGTCATTGAAAGGAGCGCTCTTTGAGAGCGGGTTGGTTGATTGAAAGCCACGGCCGTGATTCGAACACGGGACCACCTGCTTTCTCGGCCGAGCATACAAGGCAGGTGCTCTACCAGGCTGAGCTACCGTGGCGCGACATCGACTCGCACTGCGGTCGTTTTATCTCCTTTCCTGGACTCAATTCCTAAAGCCAGGTGTTTCGAACTCAGGCCGTGGAATACAGGGTCCTCGGGAAGTCGAAACAAAAGATCTCGACGATAGGGATGGGCACCTGGAAGATAGGGGCGACTGACCCCAAGGAGAGGTCGGCTGAAATCTCGGCGATACGGGCCGGAATTGAATTGGGCGTCACGCTGATTGACACCGCTGAATACTATGGAAACGGGCTCTCTGAGCTTCTCGTGGGAGAAGCAATTCGTGGAAAAAGGGACTCGGTCTTCGTCGCCACCAAGGTCTGGCCTGATCATCTCCATCATGACGATGTGATAGCCGCATGCGATAGGAGCCTGCAGCGTTTGGGGACGAGCACGATAGACCTCTATCAGATTCACTGGCCGAACCCCAACATACCCATCAAGGAGACGATGTCTGCCATGGAAAGACTGGTCAGAGATGGGAAGGTAGTACACGTGGGAGTCAGCAACTTCAGCGTGGCAGAGATGACTTCCGCGCAGGAAGCGCTCTCCAAGAGCGAGCTTGTGTCCAACCAAGTGCAATACTCGCTTGGCAGCAGAGAGATCGAAGCGGAGATCTTGCCATACTGCGAAAGGGCAGGCATGACGGTCATCGCCTATAGTCCCTTGGGAAGAGGCGAGTTCTCATCGTGGGAGATACCGAACGAGATTGCATCGAAGTACGGCATGACTTCCGCCCAGGTCGCGCTCAACTGGGTGACCAGGAATAACTCCGTGGTCGCGATACCCAAGGCATCCAACACCAGGCACGCGATCGAAAACGTGAACTCCGTGTCCGTCAGATTCACGGACGACGAGTACGCTCGAATATCACGAGAGAACTGATTTAGGCTATTCTGTCGGGAGGGGTGCCAGGCACCCTTCGCAACTTGTGTAAGCTACCTGGAGCTGGTCTGACTCGTCCAGAGCCTTGTCGCACCAGACGCAACGAAGCATAGCCCCTCCTTTCAAATTTTGTATATAAAATGTGGTAGTAAGCGAACGTCGATTCGACACTCAACTATCGACTTACTCGGTATTCGACTTTATGTGGTGCATTCTCACAAGATCCTTCTCGAACGGCTTCAGGTGAGAAGGAATCTTGGTGGATATCTGATCTTTGAGGGCGAGCCCCTTGTCCCTCTTGGTCTTCCAGACCTGGGCGTTGAACTCAATGATGCTTTGGCTGACCCTTTCGCTCACGTCATACCTCTTCGGTTTCGGAAAGCGTTCCTGGTGGATGCTCTGGGTGCCGTAGAGCCTCCTCCAGATGGCATCCGTGATGAAAGGTGAAATCGGGGCCAACAGCAGGAGGACACCCTTCACCACCGCATGAAGAGTGAACCACGCGGCCTCTTGTTCCTCCTTTGTCGTCCCGTCTCCATAAGCGCGGCCCTTTGCCATCTCCAGATAGTGGGACGCGAAGACATTCCAGAGGAACTCTCTCAGTTTTGTAGCCACGGCGAAGGAATCATATCTTTCGTATGCCGCGATGCAATCTTCCTCCAACCTCGCGAGCTCGTTTAGCATCCACTTGTCCGTGGGCGTCAGTTTTGCTGACTCGGGCGTCGGGAACGAGCTGATGAATCTGGCGGTGTTCCAGAGCTTAGTAAGGAACTTTCCAGCTCCTATGATTCTCTCTTCGCTGAACCTAAAGTCGAACCCCAGACCTGCTTCGCCCGCCCCCCAGAACCTGAACGCATCAGCGCCGTATTTCTCCAGCAGCGGTTCTGGGTCCACGAAGTTCCCAAGGCTCTTTCTCATC
>DASPVO010000069.1:0-13493 GCA_035622335.1 Nitrososphaerales archaeon | reverse complement strand
AAGCCCGGCCAGGAGCTGTTCCATGAGGTCACTTCAACGATGGTCAACGAGTTCCTCTCATCCATCGTTCCCGGAGTGAGCGCGAAGGTATTCAGGACGTTCCACGCCACAGATGAGACGAGGAGACACCTCGGGTCGGCGGACGTGCGCGAAGGCGAAGAGCAGGACAAGATCCAGGAAGCCAAGGAGGCAAACCTGGCGGCGGCGATCTGGTGCAACCATCAGCGGACTCCACCAAAGACGTGGGAGCAGTCCTACGAGAGAAAGAGGGAGAGATTGGCGCTTGCGAAGGCGAAGCCAAACCCGCAGAAGATAAGGAAGCTCGAGGACGAGCTCGACTTCTACAAGAGGACGAAGAACTACAACCTGAACACATCTTTGAAGAACTACATCGACCCCCGCGTCTACAAGTCGTGGGGAGACTACGTTGGCTTGGACTGGAAGAAGGTCTACTCCAAGTCACTGCAGAAGAAGTTCTCCTGGGTGGACCAGTCCAAGGTGAGGTGGCAGCCCGAGGAGGCGCCCGACTCACCCTAGCTTCGAATAAGCCCTCCAGAACTCATCGGTCGGTGCGGCCCTGACAACCCTTCTGGCACCGCCGGCCTTCAGAAGAACCCTTGCGCCCGCCTCGAAGGTGCCAATCTCAGAGACCTTGGTCCCACGGAGCGCCCTCCTGACCTCCTTCTCCCGGCCCCCTTCGACGGCCAGCAGGAGTGAGCCCGAGCCCAGCAGCTTGAGCGGGTCCAGTTTCAGCATACCCGCGATGCCCCTCGTCGCTCCTGCTATCGGAACGCTATCCTCGTTCAGCGTGAAGCCCAGAGAGGACGCGACAGACATCTCGTAGACCGCGCCGAGGACTCCTCCCTCGGTGCAGTCGTGCATCGCGTGGACCGCGCCGGTGCGAAACGACCTTACGGCTTCTTCCACGACGCTCAGCCTGCCTTCGAGCGCCCGGGCGCTTCTGATGACAGACGGGCTAAGTGCACGACCCCTCTCTTCCGCCCTTCTCGCCAAAGCGCAGGTGCCCTCTAGGCCAGCGGTCTTCGTCATCATTATGGTGTCTCCCGGCTTGCCCCCCTCTGCAGAGATGTACCGGCTGACGAAGCTGAAGACCGTCGCGACGACTATGGGTCTGCCGAGTCCCGGAGTGACTTCCGTGTGGCCACCCACCACCGCGATGTGCAACTTCTTCGCCGCACGGTGGACCTGCTCTGAGACTTCTGCCAGGTCTTCCTCCCTTGCCTTCTCTGGGAGAAGTATCACTGTCTCCATATACTGAGGCCTGTTACCGCTCGTCGCTACGTCGTTGGCGCTGACGTTCACGGCGTACCACCCCGTGTTGCTGCCCACCCCTGTGACCGGGTCCGAGGAGGCGACGAGGAAGCCCCCACCCAGCTTGACCACGGCGAAGTCGACTCCCGCCTTCGGGCCCAATATGACCTTGGCCGAGGGTGAACCCGTCATGCTCATCACTGTGCGCTTCAGAACAGGGATTGGCAACTTTCCGAGCTGGAAACCGTCCAACCGACAGTGGGACGCCCACACGCTGATTTCAGTCTATTGCAGGTAGGTAGTGTTTCGATGTGTTTTTCAGTGAGACGCGCCCCGAAGCATCGTGCAAGGAGGGGAACCGGAAGGCGGTTTCAAGCCTGCATTCGTCCGTCAAGCCACAGGGCTCGTCAGGGAGCTGTCCTCTCTTGACGTCTTCGTCTGGAGCATAATCTTCTTTCCCTGGTTGACCAGCTGGGTGGGAATCTTCTGGCTTACGCCCGACTACTACACGAACGTGAACTACTACGCGAGCCTCGCCCTGTGGGCGGTGATCGCGATCGTCGTTGTCCTGCTCTATTGGCAGCTCACGTCCGTGATGCCGAGGTCCGGCGGAGACTACATCTTCATCTCGAGGACTCTGTCGGGGTGGGTGGGCTTCGTCGCCAGCTTTCTCTTCCTTCTCGCCATCCTGGTCTCCGCGGGTTCGGGTTCGTACTGGGCCTTTTCCGAGGCAGGGATCCAGCTCTCCTTCGCAGGGCAGATGCTGCACAACGCGGCGATGGCCTCGCTGGGTAACACGTTCACGCCCGGAGCCCCCGGCGCCTTCACTTGGGGGATGATGGCTGCGGGTCTGGCCATCCTGTCGGTGGGGACGGGGCTCGTGATAGTGGGTGGAAGGGCACTGAAGGTGGTCCTCTACTCGTTCTTCGCCTACGGAGCCTTGGCGATGCTCCTGACGCTCGGTCTCTTGGTCACGAGCAGCCACCAGGCCTTCGTTACGGACTACGGCAACTATTTCCAGGGAGGCGTCGCCGCGGTGTTTTCGCAGGCGAGCGCGGCGGGCTACACACCCGGGGCAACGCTCGCGTCGGTCGGTGCCGTGGTCCCCATACTCTTCGTTAGCATAGGGCCGTATCCTGTGATGCAGTTCGTCGGAGGCGAGATAAGGAGGCCCAAGAGGTCTCTCCTCTACGGCCTCGTCCTCGCCCAACTCTTCTCGACGGCCGTCTGGTTCGGGCTCACCTACGAGCTGGACCGCGTGGTCGGGCTCTCCTTCATAGAGGCGTGGGCGAAGTCCACGGGGGGCGGCTTCTCGACCGTCCCCACGGCGTTCGCGACCGTCCTCAATCCGAACGCCACGCTGCTGTGGCTTATCGTCGTCGGTCTGTTCATAGGGAACATAGGATGGTCTTGGCTCGCACTGATCTTCATCGGCAGGCTCTTCATGGCGTGGTCCTTCGACCGGGTGGTTCCGTCATGGCTCGCCTCTGTCAGCGACAGGTTCCACACACCGGTCAACGCGCTCTTCTTCGCCGCCGTCCTCGCGGTCATCCCGATGTACCTGGTCTACTTCACGTCCTTCATCACGGCGCAGGTCAACGCGATCCTGTTCTATTCCATCGTGTGGTTCCTGGCGGCAGTGAGCGCCATAGTGATCCCATACTCGAGGCGCGACGTCTACGCGGCGGTCACGGGCGGTCGAGGTATTCCTTTCCTGTCGCTCCTCGGGGTCCTCGGAGCCGTCCTCTTCGCCTATCTGGGATACGTGAGTCTGACCAACAGCGCGATAGGTCCATTCGCTTTCTCCGCGCAGGTGTTCACCGTAGCTTCGCTCGTGGTCCCCATCGGCATATACCTAGTCTCTTACTACCTTAACAAGAGACGAGGGATACGGCTCAGCCTTCTCTATTCGGAGATACCACCCGAATAGCCTATCCCGGGGCCTTCCCCTCGGCCCCGAGAAGGTCCACAAGGTCTGCAAGAGATTCACACACGTAGCCGGGGTGCACGTCGCGTGGGAGCGCTTCCCGGTATCTGTTTACCCACACCGTTTTCACGCCGAGCGCCTCGGCGGGCGCGACGTCATGGAGTACGCTCTGGGCGACGTGAAGCTCCTCCGCGGCCGTCGAGCTAGTCTTTTCCCAGAACTTCAACCAGTGGTTCGGCTTCGGCTTGTATGACCCTGTCTCTTCCGCGGTCACCGACCCCTCAATCTCGAGCCCCGTTCTCTCGATCGTCTCGTTCAGCATGTCTTTGTCAACGTTGGAGAGTATGTAGCGCTTGTATCCAAGGGCTCCTAGCCTCCTCAGAGACTCGGCGGTATCTCGAAAGGCAGGCCAGGTCGGCACGGAGTCTGCGAATCGCGTCGCCGCGGCCGCAGAACCTCCTAGCCCGAAGCGTCTGTCGAGCTCGCGGGCCGTCCCACTAAGCACCTCTCTGTACTTCTTGTAGGTGGTCTCTTGCTCAAGCTCTGCCTCGGCATAGGCTCGGTAGAGGGCGGCTCCCGCGAAGGGGAGCGGTCCGTACTCCCTTGTGAGCGCCTCCTGGATGCCCGTCCTCCAGTCGATCAGCGTCCCGTAGCAGTCGAAGGTCGCATACTTCTCTCTCAAGTCCGTCGAATCCTTCTGAGGCTCCGTTCGACCAGCACCGCGGCGAGTATCGCCGGAATCCAGAGCGCAAGCCCCACGACCGGCGCGTAGTCCGTTATCGTCTCCATCGTCGCGGCGAGCAGAAGGAGCAGCACCACGACGCCTATCTGAAGGACGAAGACCCGGGCCTCCGCTACCGCCCTCTGCCTTGCGGTGGAGAGGAGCAAGAGAGACCCAGAGGAGACCGCTATGGCGTATGACGAAAGCTCAACGAAGGTGAATGGAAAGAGGAAGAGGGCGCCGCCGAGGAGTGGACCGGGAACGCTTCTCCTCATCCCTATCACTTCGATGATCTGCCCAGTGACGAAGATCGACTCGAGGAACGCCACCGCGCCCAGAATCGGTATCATCTCGATCAGTGCGATTCTCAGGTTGTTCTGGAAGATGAGGAAGATCGTGCCGAAGAAGCCTGCGCTCGCTGTGGTGTTCGCGAGGGTGCTGGCTTCGTTGCCGAGCACCTGCTGCTCTGCCGGTGCGATCGGGACGAGCATTGCTCCGAACAAGAGCGCAATCTCGATGCCAAGGACTGCCGCGAAGACGATGAGCCTCTTCGAACTCGCAAACTCCAGGAGTGTCTTTCTCCAGCTTCTTCCGCCCTCCACCACGGGAACCTGAGTCTGCGGCTGGTTCTCCATGGCGGACAGCGCTGGCCCTCCCTCCTAATTAATGAAAGACAGAGAGGACCTTGCCTATCGCGAACAGGAGTACGACCGCGGCCGCCCCTACACCTGCCGACTCCAGACCTCTTAGCGGGTTGAAGTTGGCCAAGGAGATGAGTCGGGTCGACCCCAGCAGGAAGAGCGCCAGGAGGCCCAAGGAACTCGAAAGGAGGAGGACGCCGAGACGGGATGCTTCGAACAGGTAGGGAACCAGGGGTATGAGAGCGAAGAGGAGGAATGCTCCGCCCGCGGCAAGCGAGGTCTTCACGGTATTCGGGGACGTGTCATCCAGGTTGATGTTGAGCTCGTGCCTGAGCTGGGCTCTCAACCAAGTCTCCTTGTCTTTGGTGACTCGCTCGATTATAGCCGCGACCTCCCCCGGCCCGTACCCCTCCTTGGCCAGGAGGTCCGCCAGTTCCCTCTTCTCCTCCTCGGGCTCGGTTTCTATCTCCATCCTCTCCCGCTCGACATCGATTCTCAGGGACTCCTGCTCCGACCTCTTCGAAAGGTAGTTGCTGAACAGCATCGAGGCCGCCCCGCCGAGAGACAGCGCGAGCCCGGCCACCAGGAGCGTCCTGAAGACCACGCCCGCCCCGTTCAAGGCCGCCGTCGTGGCTAGGCTCTCGATCGTGCCGTCGCTCCCTCCTAGCACGACTCTGTCCACTATCCCCCTCACAGGAATGTGCCGATGTTTCTCTGCGGGCGCCCTGCTCAAGCTTGAGCGAACGCCCGAAGAGTTGTAAATAATAATTAAGCCAAGTCAAAACAGCGATCTGAGGTTGCTGTTTGGGGGCTGAAAAGGCTCCTAAATCGGTCTTGGGGGTCGAAATATTGGATTATGTGTCATTGTGCACAGGCTGCTCCATGTAAAATCCGAATAAGGGGTCTCTTTGGCTTTGTTAACAAATGTTTAGCATCGACCACTATGCCGGATTCCAAAAATAAACCCGTTTCAAGCTTGGATTTCGCCAAACGTTAGAAATCACGTGGACCCGCCAGATTAGAATTAACTGATAATCCGAGATTAAATTCATACTCTCCTCAGGCTGTTGTAATGACTCTAGACGAAAAGGTCCGATACGGAATGGTCGCTCTGACCGGCGCGAGTATAGTGTTCGCCGCGTTGGGGCTACACGTAGCGCCACTGGGCGACGCCATCGGCGGCGCCGGCGGCTCGTAAGACGATTTCTGGGTCGACCTGGCCTACTTGGCCTGGGCCGACCCGGCTCTTCTTATTTCCAGGATCAGATTCTCGAATTGTGCTGTTAGCGCCGCCCTGTTGAACGTCCACCCCTTGTCGGAGCTGTACATCTCCCAAGGCACGGAGAAGGCGATCGCGTTGGACTGGTCTATCGTCAGAATCTCCGACTTCTCTCTCACGGGCAGAATGGCTGTCTCGAGATACTGGAACGCCTCCGTCACCGTCTCGACGGGAAAAGCCAGCTCCGCGTAGAAGTTGCTGCCCGCGGCTTCGGCCCACAGGAACGGCAGTCTGCTCAGCCTCTGTCTGAGGGTCATCTTCTCCACCTCGTCCACGTACTTCACGAAGAGGGCGCACATGTAGTACCTGTGCTGTCGCTGCCTAGCCTTCTCCGCGTCGAAGTCGTACGTGGTCCCCATCCAGTTGACCCTGTAGTTGCGTATCATGCCCCTGCCTATGACGTGGGTGCTGTAGTGCCACGCGAGTTTCTTGTAGTTGACGTTGATGTTCTTGGATATCTCCTTCAGAGACTTGTTGGCGTCGGCCTGCAGTTCCTTGATTATCTCCAGGTCCACCGTGTCGAACTTGACGGGCTCCGAGAGAACCAGGCTCGCCGCTGACGCGTCGGTGCCCTGAACGCTCGACCAGTCGAAGTCCCACCTACCGTGGTCAAAGTCGTAGTAATCCGCCTTCATGGGAGAATTCCTGTACCAGTCGAACTCCAGCGCCTCGACCGACGAGAAGATACCCTTCGACTTCAACTCGTGTATGAAGCCGATGTACTCGTTCACGAAAGGTGCCGCAACGGCGGCCTGGACCACGTACTCGCCCCGCGGCAGCGTCTTCTCGAAGCTGACGACGTAGCATAGCTTGGTCATGGCGGTCAGAATCGACGTCGCGAATGGCCTGAAGTCGTTGTTGAAGTCTACTATCATGATCACCCTCTTGAGCCCCAGCTTCTCATAGTTCGGCGCGGCCTGCACGGCGAAACCGCCGTTCAGTATCTTCTGCTTGTACCTGTACCTGACCGACTCCTTGAACTGGCCCAGCCTCCTGGCAATCTCGGGTATGTCCGGACCGATCTCGGCCAGTAGCCGGACCATCTGGGCGGTGCGGAGACTGACGTCCTTTTTCGACTTGGTCATTAGCTCCATTGGCTATCTCACCCGCTTCCGCGATATCGCATGTATCATTGTTATTTAACCTATGCTGATTCTAAATCCTGACCTTGGCACTCTAGTTCATATAGTCTGATATATACTGAAAATAGCCGTTTTCCTTTTCCAGGGCTTGCAGAACGTGCTCATTCTGCAAACATTTAACGAGGATTCCGTTTTGGTCGGGCCGTGCCCCTCAAGGACCGAAGACAGGAGTACTCCTGGCCCGACACGGAGATGGCGGACGTCCAGCTCATCACTGACAAACGCGTGTACGGCTTGGACGAGAAGATATCGGCCAGCCTGGCGTTCAGAATCATCGGGGGGCTACGCGAGTCGTTCACGCCGGACGTCTGGACGGTCGCGTGGGAAGACTACGACAAGATCGTCAGACTGACCTACTCCGCCTCCATCGATGTAAGGAGAGGACCCGTCTACCGAAAGCTGGTCGAGAACAAAAAGGAGGTAAGGAGGTCGAGCTTCTATTGGAGCAGAGACCCTGACCTCCCCTACAGGATATGGGCCATGATAATGCACGAGGACGGCAGCGCACCCCAGATCCCTCTGAACGTGGAGGACGCGCAATCCAAGATGCTGGACATCGTCAACGCCTTCGAGATCGACTCTTCGAGACTGGGCCGAGGGAGGCACGCGCTTGTAGGAAGGGCCAAAGCGAAGTGGGGTAGGAGGAGCTTCATCGAGAAGGGCGAGGTCGGTGCTCGGTCGAAGCCGGTGGCGGTCACGGTTGAGTGATGCCTGGCAGGCCGAGGTCCTCTGGGCTGGAGAGAACATGTTCGTGGGCTCCGATGACTCTGGGCACTCTGTCGTCTACGACTCCTCGGACAAGAACCAGAAGGGTATCGGCCCGATGCGGGCTCTCCTAACCTCTCTCGGCGCATGCTCAGGGATGGACGTCGTGGCCATACTGAAGAAGAGGCGCCAAAAGCTGACTTCGCTCAGAGTAGGTCTGAGGGGGGAGAGGCCAGAGTACGGTTACCCCAAGCCCTGGACCTCCATCGAAGTAAAATTCTTCATCACAGGAGACGGTCTGAACAGGTCGACGGTGGATACAGCGGTCAAGGAGAGCATGGAGAAGTTCTGCAGCGTCGCGGCGACGCTGAGGCCCGGCGTGAAAATCTCTTACACCCATGAGATAGTCGGCTAGACGGTCAGGACGATCTTCCCGAAGTGTTCGTCGCTCTCCATCCTCTCCTGCGCCGCTCTCGCATCCTTGAGCGGATAAGTGGAGTCCACGACCGTCCTGAGCTTACCAGCCTTGAAGAGTTCGACCACTGAGAGAAGCTCCCCCTTGCTCGCCATGAAGCTCCCGAGTATCGTCAGCTCTCTGTTGAAGACGTACCTGAGGTCCATCGAGACGTCCGAGCCGCTCGTCGCCCCGCACGTAACGAGCCTGCCCCCCCTCGTGAGGGCTCGCACGCTCTCATCCCAGGTGGCCTTCCCGACGTGCTCCACGACCACGTCGACCCCTCTCTTTCCAGTCATCCGCCTCACCTCCTCCAGTATGTCGTGGCTGGATCGGTTGATCACGTGGTCAGCGCCTATCGCCTTCGCCTTGGTTAGCTTCGCATCGTCGGAAGCGGTAGCGATTACGGTTGCTCCTGCCAGCTTTGCAAGCTGGATGGACGCTATCCCAACCCCGGACCCGGCGCCCAGGACCAACACCGTCTCACCGGGCTTCAGTCCCGCCTTCGTCAGGAGCATGTGGTGCGCGGTTAGGAAGACAAGGGGGAACGATGCGGCTTCGACCCATCCCATCCCTTCAGGCTTCTTGACCACGTTGGTGCGCGGCACCTTGACATGTTCCGCGTAGCCTCCGTCGACCCCGTACCCGAGCACCGTGAAGTACCTGCACTGGTCGTCCCTGCCCAGAAGGCACTCCTTGCACCTGCCGCAGCCTATCCCGGGATTGACTATCACCTCCATCCCCTTCCGCAGCTCCTTCTCCGTGTCTGGAACCCATTCGACCGTCCCCGAGACGTCGCACCCGGGTATGTGCGGCAGAGGAATCGTGACGTTCGGGAGTCCCTGCCTGCCCCACAGGTCCAGATGATTGAGAGCGCAGGCCTTCACCCTGATGAGCACTTCGTCGCCGTTGGGCTCCGGGTCGGGCGCGTCTTCGTACTCCAGGACCTCCGGCCCGCCGTGTCTGTGGAACCTGACCGCCTTCATTGGCGCGCCTCGCCCTCCGTCTTTCTTTTGCGTTTCGGGCAAACACTTTCAGTCTGGTCTCCGTTAATCGTACGGTGCTAAGCATAATCAGAGTTAAATATCGAAAAACTGAAATTTTGAAGGTTCAAGTTGGCGGTCTCCCATTCTGTCTTTCAAGACGAGAGCATTCTCTTTCCGGAGTACCTCCCCCACCAGATACCGCACCGCGAGACCCAGCTCAAAGCGCTGGAGCTCTACTTCTCAAGCACCGTCCAGAACGCCTCGAGAGCGAGCCAGAACGTGATGCTCTCCGGGCCCGTGGGGTCAGGCAAGACTTTGATGGCGAAGAAGCTCGGCGAAGCGCTCCAGAAGAAGGCGATGCTCTACGGCAACCTGGTCAAGGTGCTGCACGTCAACTGCAGGATTGACAGGAGCCTCCAGGCCGTGATGGTCAGGGCGCTGACCACCGTCGGAAAGAACTATCCTTCGAGGGGCTACAGCTTCGAGGAACTACTTCACGCCCTCGTCGAGGAGCTGCGAGCGAGCCGCATGCATCTGATAATCGCGTTCGACGAAGTCGATTCGCTAATCACGGCCGACCCCTCGGCCCTCTACACCATCACGAGGCTGAGGGAAACCGCCCAGGGAAGCCAGGTCTTCTCCTCCCTGCTAATCTCAAAGACGCTCGACTACCTGAAGATGGTCGACCTCAGCACTCTTAGCTCCGTCCAGTGGAACACCATATCGCTGGACCCCTACTCGTCCGAGGAGCTGTTTGACATACTGACTTCTCGCAGCCAGGAGGCCTTCAGGGAAGGCTGTCTGGACGACGAGTGCATGCAGCTCGCGGCCGACATAGCCTCGACCTACGGCGACGCCAGATACGCGCTCGACCTGATCTATCGCGCGGGCAAGGCCGCCGACCTCGCCGAGTCTCCGAGGGTCAAGCCGGAATACGTCAGGGCGGCCAAGGCTTCGCTGCCTCCACAGTTCAGGAAGGAGGAGCTGACCTACCTCTCCAAACACCAGCGGCTGATACTGATGGCCATCTCCAGCCTGCTCAGGGGCGATTCGACCTACGTCTCGATAGGGGAGGTCGAGAAGAGCTACGCCTCGCTCTGCGAGGAGATGAACACAGCGGCGAATCACCACACCCAGGTCTGGAGCGACGTCAACGAGCTCGCGAGAAAGGGGATAATCGAGACCAAGATCTCGGGAAAGGGGATGAGGGGAAGGACGACGCTCATAGGGCTCTCGCTCGTTTCGGCCAAGGAGCTGGCGGGCGAGCTGGAGAAGGGGATGGTCGCAGACGTTAGAGGTTGAGGACGTCTTCTCGTCCTACGGAAGGACGAAGATACTCGGGATATTGCTCGAGAGCGGAGAGCTCAACATCTCCGAGATAACGAGGCGGTCCGGGCTCTCCCACTCCGCGACCGCAAAACACCTCGAGTTCCTGGTGGGGTCGGGGATAATAGCAGAAAAGAGGTTCAACAGGATACGCATCTTCAGGGTCGACTACTCCAACCCCCTCGTAAGCGTCCTCTCGCGTTTCCTGAGCGACTGGAAGAGGACAGCCGCCCTCCCCGTGCAGAGCTCATTCGGATAGGCTCGACAGGAAAGCGGCCACGTAACCTTCGTAGGCGCCCTCGCCCGAAGAGTGGACCCCGCAGAGGCACATCGGAGACACGACGCTCCTGTCGCAGACGTCGTCATATGGGCAGGAGACGCACGCCTCCTTCAGGCAGACCACGCACCTCACGGCAAGCTGGACCCCCTCTCCCGTCGCCTTCCGTATTATCCGGACGGCCTCGGAGAGGTCGCAATCCTGCGGGAGCATGAACCCCATCCCGCTCTCGTACTTCGCACCGCTCCTGATCAGGGACGCGTACGCCTCAGTCCCTAGCCTCGGCAGAGAGAACCAGGAGCCCAGAACTATCTTCACTTCCTCTTTGCCTCCTTCGTCACGAACGTGGCTAGAGGTTCTCCAAGGTTCAGGCTCTGGACGAGCTCGTCTCTGAACCTCTCGTCACGTGCCATGGCCATCATGAAGGGAAAGTCTTCAACGAGAGCCTTGCGCGCGCTCTCTTTGAGCCTCCTGCCAGCTAGCCCCGATATCTCCCTGACCTTCTTGGAGTCGTTCCATATCCTGAGCTGGAGAGGCCACGGCACCGACCCCGCCGAGAATCGCATCCCGCTCTCTGGCTCCCGGCCGAACCCCGATGCGAGCATCGCGTCGAGGTATCTGAGAAGCCTCCAGTCACCGCCCCTGATCATCCTTCCCAGCAGGAGGTCGGCGTCCGACAGTGCCTTCATCGAGTTGACGAGTTCTTCGCCAGCGACTCCCGACGCGAGGACGCTCGTCATCAGGTCCCTGACCTTGTCCCTGGGCTGTCCCGGGTAGGACCTGAGCGCCCCGATGCGGCCCCTGAGGTCGCTCGCATCGAAGAAGGCGTTGAGCGCCGCCTCCCTGGTCGGCTCTGTGTCCTTCCTGTCTGCCTTCCCTGCCTGAAGAGCGTTTATCGCGTACCTGATGTCCCCCTTCGCTTCCTTCACTATCTCCCTCATGTTGGGTCCCCTCAGACCCTCCTTCGAGGCGATCATGGACAGATAGAGTTCAACCTCCCTCGGCGGAGCAGGTCTGAAGTGGACCAGCAGGGCGCCCCTGGAGAGCTTTGCCACCTCGTCCGAGTCGGGGTCGTTCGCAGCCATCACGATGGGGTTGAGGCTCTCCTTCACCGCTTCCCTGATGAAGTCGACAGCGCCGTAGTCTGCCCTTCCAGCGAGACCGTCCACTTCGTCGAGGAAGATGAGCGTCCTTTCCCCCAGCAGGCTCGAGCTCGCCATGGCCTCCCCGAGCTTCCTGGACATCTGCGACTTCGTCCTCACGTCGCTCGCGTTCAATTCGACCAGATTGAGACCACCGCTCCTGGCGAGGAGCTTCACCGTGGTCGTCTTACCAGTCCCGGGCGGACCGACGAGGATTGCAGACTTGCCCTTCTTCCACTTTGAGAGCCAAGAGACAAGCTTCTCCCTCGCGTCCTCGTTCCCGACCATTGCCTCGAGCTTGTTGGGCCTGTACTTCTCCGACCACAAGCTAGACCGCTCCGCCTATGAACACGATCAGCCCCGCGAGCATGCCGAGCAACGCAACCGTCTTCACCCTGTGAGCATTCTTCTCGTCGTGCTCTCTGACTATCGAGACAGCCAGGTAGACGAAAATCACGTCCGGCACCGCGACCCCGAATAGATAGATCGCGTTTGCGAGCCTGAGCACAAGTGGGAGCCAGCTCGTCACCACCGCCAGCAAGAAGAGCCCCGCGCCCACGTCAGCCGCAGCCCCCATGCCACGAACCATGGCGATCGACCTCACACCTCTCTTCTTGTCGCCCTCCACGTCCGCCATCGCCTTGACCACCTCCCTACCCACACCCGCGAAGAAAGCGGTGAAGGCCATCATGAGGAGCAGGGAGCTGAAAATCCCCCCGCCCGCGACGACCCCACCATAGACGAATGGTATGGCCAAGGACGACGCGACGATCAGGTTGCCAGCCAGCCCGGCCTTCTTGGCCCTGCTGTTGTAGAGCCAGGATAGGAGGGCGTAGAGAGCGGCTATCGCGACTGCTACGAGGTTCAGCGAAAGCACAGAAAACGCGAGCCCCGCGAGCAGCAGAGCGTATGAGAACCTGTATCCCTCCTCTATCGTGATCTTCCCGCTGGGGATGGGTCTGTCCGGCTCGTTGACCTTGTCCACCTCGACGTCGTACACGTCGTTGACCACCATGGAGTACGCACACACGAAGAAGCCCGTCAGGAAACCGAACGCGCTCTGGGGAAGCGAGATGTGCGCCGGCTTGGACACGAACTCTCCGACTATGACTGCAAAGCCTATCATCGCGCAGTTGAGTGGTCTCAGTATCGCGAAGGCGGCTTTCGGGTTCAACCCATCACTCAGAATCTTGCCCGGCTCATCTTGTAGTAGATGACCTCCCCCCTCCGCTCTATGACGGCGATGATGGCTTCCTTGCCCATCCTCGCCATCTCCTTGACGGACCTTTGGAGCTCCTCGACGTTCTTCTCTATCCCCTCGTCAAGAGCGAAGACGACGTACTGGGCAGGCTTCTTTGGGTAGTCGCCTCTCTCGTAGACCCTGAGGTCGGTCCCGAATCCAAAGCCCTCCCTCACCACGTATCCTCTCGACCTGAGGTCACGATAGATGATGAACTTGGTCCAAGCGTCACTCTCCTTCCTTTGGGTCGACTCTGCGAGCTCCTCGAAACCGACCTCCTTCCCCTCAGAGTCGGTCAGCCTCAGCTTCTTGGAATAGACGAGGTAGAGCGCTTCGTAGTCGCGGAGGACGAATGACTTGCCCTCCCTTGACCCGTATCCA
>DASPVO010000068.1:0-3273 GCA_035622335.1 Nitrososphaerales archaeon | reverse complement strand
CAAGTCTTCGGTGCCAACGGCTATTCGCTGGAGAACAGGCCAGCGAGGCACCTCCTCGATACGCGGGTGACGATGATATACGAAGGTACCCACGAGATACTGGAACAGAAGATAGCGCTGGGGTCGCTGGGGAAGGGCTTCGAGGCGTACTCCTAGAGGAGTAGGTGGAGACGGACGAAGAGGAAGCGAATCGTCACACTTGTCCTGATAGCGATTCTCACGGGAGCGAGCCTATACGCGTACTCCGTGATAAGCAGACCCAATCCCTGCGAGCCGCTTGGCGGAGCGAAGGAAGAGAAGAGCACAGTCACGAGCACCACCTTCGGAGCGGTCACGGAGTGGAGCCTGCCGAACCCCGCGAGGTGGCCCAACTCCCTAACTGTCGCCCCCGACGGCTCCATCTGGTTCGGTGAGCAGTCGGTACCGGGGGTCGGGCACCTTTTCCCCAACGGCTCGCTGGTCGAGTACGCGTGGCCTTGGAGCGGCACTCAGGACACGCTGCAGGGGTGCGGGTACAAGACGGGCATCTGGGGGATCGTTCTCTGGAACGGGATGGTTTGGGCGAGCAGCTTTGACAGCAACCAAATCATCGGTCTCGACCCAGCGAGCGACTCCACCGTGGTACTTGGCGCCAACTCCCCCGGCAACCTGACCATCGGGCCGGACGGGGCGCTGTGGTTCACGGAGCAGACGTTCAATCACGCGGTGATAGGCCGGATATCGCAGGGCCTAGATGTCTCGACCTACAAGCTGCTCAACTACACGGAGTACATCCCCCAGGAAATCTCATTCGTCAACTCTAGCTACGCGTACTTCGTCGCGCTCAACCCGACGAAGAACTACGTCAGCGGCCTGTTTTCGTTCGACCCGGACAACGTCTCAGGAGGAATCGAGCCGACCCTGGTGTCGTCGGGGGTCGACCTCGTCGCGACGACCAGCATCTCTGAGGGAGACAACGTACTGTGGATAGCGCAGCACGAGATCTCGCAGCTGACGGGATACAACATCACGACGGGCACATTCACCGAATACCCTACTTCGGTCGATAACTTCACGTCGCAGTCGACCACTCTCCCGTACTTCGTCAGCGCCAACGGCTCCGAGGTCTGGTTCAGCGAGCACTATGCCAACCAGATAGCCCTCCTAAACGTCAAGCAGGACTCGCTCACAGAATACAGCGAAGCGAACCCGCCAGTGTACAACCTGTCGTTGATAGGGAACGACGAGACGATAGGACAATCCAAGTCAGGGCTGTGGTTCGCGTCAATCTCGAGCAATTACCTGGGCTACGTGAACGCTTCATACAGCCCCGGGTACACTGTCTCGGTCGTAGGAGGAGACTCGGTCTCGCTTCGAGCGGGGGCGAACGCCACGCTCCAGTTCGTCGTCAACGGGACCTGGTCCAACCCGCTACGCGTGCAGTACTCTGACTCGGAGGACGCCACATCGGTGCCGGCCAAGGTATCAATCTCGCCGAGCGTTCAGCAGTTCAATGCTGGGCACGGCCCAGTAACCTTCACAGTCAGAATCGCCGTCGAGAGCGATATCACCCCGGGCGAGTACACGATACTAATCACCCTGAACGGCGGCCTCATCTCGCGCTCTACGTACCTCTTCCTGACCATAACTGGTTAACGGTCCCATAGGGACTAGACGCGGATGAACTTGGTGCTCTTCATCTCGTCCTGGGCTTCGAAGGCCTTGCTCATGGAAGCGACCTTGTCGGCGCCTCCGTGAACGAGAAAGAGCTCGATGCAGACGCTCGGGGTCACCTTGCTGTGGATGTGCGTCTTGATTATGTCGTCGTAGTCGTGCTTGAGCTTCGTCACAGGCTCTTCGTCATCCTGGTCGTGGGTCACGACTACCAGTCCGCTGACTTCGCCCTGCAGGGAATTCTTCTCCCTGTTGTCGTCTATCATCAGGCGAATCGCGGCGCGGACAAGTTCCGACCGTCCTGTGAACCCGTAGGACTCCTGCAGTTCGTCCATCTCTTTCATCATGCTCGAAGGGAGAGATAGGCTGATGATTGGCATCGAAGATATTATTAGTTTTCAGATATTTATTTGTATCTGGGTTAATAACTTTCAGATTACCGGATGGCCCGTGTCTAGGCTACCGTCATGGATACGAGCTGGAAAGTGATGTTCTCGTTGGAGGGAGACGAGCTTGCGAAGTTCAGATACGTGATGAACTGTAGAGTGGTACCCGGGGGAGTCCCCACGGAGAGTGTGTACGCTGTGATGTCGGAGTTGACCCCGCAGAAGTCGATGCTCTCCGGGAGAGAGTTGGCCACCCAAGTGGTGACAGGGAAGGAGGTCGTACCGTACGTCTCGGTCTTCGTGCCCGTGGAGTGGAAGTACGAGGAGTCGGTGAAGACACCGATCTCACCAGAGTAGTACTCTTGTAGGCCGAAGAGGCCCATGAAAGCGTCAAACTCTGACTTGGCAGTGCTTCCGGTGACCGTGTAGCCTTCGATGGTGGCTGAAAGCACAGTGGAGTTGCTGGCGTCTATTGAAAATGTCGCGGACGTCGTCGAACCGGACGAAGCGAGGGTCATGGTCACGTTGTAGATCCCTCCGCCCATCGAAGTAGATGTGTAGCTGATCGTGGAGTTTTCGGCGGTACCGTTGATTGTCCCAGTTATCGAGAACTTGATCGCGCTAAAGGTCTGTATCAGGCTGATGTATTGCGGGGTGTAGTCGACAGTGGTGGTCGACGTAGTCACCGTAGCAGTGGTGCTGGTACAGGTGTACGTCGATGTAGACGTCGGGGTGGTCGAAGAGGAGGAGGACGAAGACGATGCCGAGGTCGCGGTGGAGGAAGATGAAGATGCCGTGGAAGACGAAGTGGTAGACGTGCTCGACGCCTGGCTCGAGCTGGACTGGGATGTCTCTGAACTAGACGATGCGCTGGTAGATGACTGCGTGGCGGAAGTGGAACTCTGCGAAGAACTGTGGGTCGAAGAGGCTGTGGAGGACGAAGAAGAGGTAGAGGTGGACTTGCTGGAGGAAGAACTCACAAGATAGTAGGCTCCAGCAGCGCCGACGACGAGGATTATTACTATGATAACGACTATGACCGTGCTCACACCGCTGCGGCCTTGGAACTTCAGTACTCAGCTCACCGAAGATGTCGAGCATCGGATGTCGTGCAGATAAGTGTTTGCCGGAAAAGACCACCAACCCTTCCCTCTAGGTTGCCTCACTCGAACGACACATCGGACCGCACGTAAGCTCTAGTGGCCAGTACCAGCACCAGAATGGTCTCCACGAA
>DASPVO010000067.1:0-2260 GCA_035622335.1 Nitrososphaerales archaeon | reverse complement strand
AACCGAACGTAGAAGTCCTCGAGCTTGGCTTCCGATAGCTCTCTACCATCGATACCGTACACGCTTCTCCCTTCGTTAAAGAAGGTCGAGGCTGCAGCGTCGATTCCCATTCTGACATCGCCTTCGTCGTATCCCGCGTTCGCGACCGCTTGGGACAGAGCGCGAAGCGCATCCCTTGTTACCCGAATCGGAGGGGCAAAACCTCCTTCGTCCCCGACATTTGTGGCAAGTTCACCATACTTCTTCCTCAAGATCAACTTCAGCGAGTGGTACACCTCCGAGCCCATCCTGATTGCATCCGTGCACGTCTTCGCGCCAACAGGCTCTATCACGAACTCCTGAACGTCCAACTCGTTGCCGGCGTGCTCTCCTCCGTTTATCACGTTCATCATGGGGACGGGGAGGGAGTATCGCTTTCTCGGTCTGATTGATTCGAAGAGATGCACCCCCTTGGATGCGGCGGAAGCACGAGCCGCGGCCATCGAGACCGCCAAGATTGCGTTTGCGCCGATCCTTCCCTTGTTTGGGGTGCCATCGAGCACGATCATGAGTTCATCGATTGCATTCTGCTTTGTAACATCGACTCCCCGGAGCTTTGGAAGAAGAATCGTCCTGATGTTTTGGACCGCCTGACCGACGCCCATCCCGTGGTAACTGTCTGGCCTCCCGTCCCTGAGCTCTGCGGCCTCCAGTCTGCCCTTGGATGCACCCGAGGGGACGCTGGCTCTTCCGACGAACAGCCCCGCGTGGACGTCCGCTTCGACCGTGGGATTCCCACGAGAATCGATCACCTGTCGAGCTGTTATGCCGTCAATGATGGCTCGCCCCGCCTCTCCAGGTCGCAACATGCTTCGCCGAGCGCTTTGCGCAATTAAGGATGCCGTAAAAAATTGTCCAACGCTTATTATCCCACGTTAGGCGACGGACACTAGTCGTAACTCTTCAGTTGAAGATAACATACTCTTCGCGGTGCAGAAGACCAGGTGTTGCTACCTCGGTTCTTGCGATCCTGGTCGTCCTAGTGGTCATTGTAGCCGGGGTGGGTGCGTACGTTTCACTGTCTTCCAAGCCGAAATCAACCTCAAGCACGACTACCCATAGCAGCTCATCCACGGGACAGAAGACGACCTCCTCCTACTCCTTGTCATCCCAAGGCACGGCGGTCAACACCTACAGTGGTTCCTTCAACTACTCGATTCCCACAGGACCGTCAGGAGTGAGGAGCCTCAGCAATGGAACAGCCCAGTACTACAATTCCACTGAAGAAGCGAGCGGAACGTTCTCGTTCTTCATTTCATCATTGAACGAGTCAGGGAGCGGTAGCGGAAAGGGGACCCTGACCATAGTGACTAAGGGCTTTTGCACCGCCACCTACATGCTGCCATACACGTTCAAGGTACCAGATGCGACTCTCATACTCAAAGGGAATCTGACCGTGTTCTTCTCGAGCGAAGCGCCAGTGAATTACACGGTGCCTTTGACCTGCACAGGTCCAATGGCAGGGGCATCACAGGTCAACAATCCTTGGTCCTACCTCCCCGAATATCCCGGTGAGTTTTCTGTGGCGACTGTACCGGTGAGCGTGGTCCAACACACGGGGGACTTCACGTGGGGCTTCTCTGTCGAGGAGACAAGCACCTAGCGGTCAAACTCCCAGATGTGAATAGGCTTTCTCGGTCTTAGCCCATGCAGCCCCTGTCGCATCGCTTAATAGCGATGTTCGGTGGTTCGGTTGGGTAGTGGGCCGGTAGTCTAGCTCGGTTAGGATGTCAGACAAAAATCCATCATGCCCTTACACGGCGAAGGCCGGCGGTTCGAATCCGCCCCGGCCCACTTGTCTTCTCTGATTGACTTGGCTCGCTTTCAAGGCCACGCGTTTCACTCGGCTCCAACAGTTATCTATCGAACAAGTCGACGCCTTAGCAGTGCCGAAGTTCAGGTACATACGGTGGTCCGAGTATGGGGCGCTCGCCAACCGGCTTGTCAAAATGCTCCGGGACGAGAGAATCCGTTTGGATCTGATAATCGGCGTCGCGAGGGGCGGAATCCCTCTCGCCATGGTGTTGGGCGACCAGCTCGGTGTACGTCTCGACATCATCAACATCAAGTCGTATGACGGGATAGCCTCGAGAAAGAAGCCAAAGGTGGTCTCAACCTTGACTGAGGAGGTCGCGGGGAAGACGGTGCTAGTGGTCGACGACTTGGTTGACGAAGGAGATACGCTCCGAACCGTGGTCAAGCACCTCTCGTCGAAAAACCC
>DASPVO010000066.1:0-2415 GCA_035622335.1 Nitrososphaerales archaeon | reverse complement strand
GAAGCTCGTCGTCAGCGACGCGGGATCGCTCCCGGCTCCGGGTTCAGTCAGCCCAAAGGCGAGCAAGGTCTCCCCCTTGGTGGCAGGCGTGAGATACCTCTCCTTCAGCTCTTCGCTGCCCCACTTCTGGATTGTAATCTGGCAGAGAGCGATGTGTACGGAGAAGAACGTCCTGACCCCAGTCCCTTCGCGTCCGATCCTCTCGATGGCCGACGCGTACGTGACCATGTCTGCGCCCTGTCCGTCCCCGTACTTCCGAGAGACGGGGAGACCGAGCACGTGCGCTTTGGAAAATATCGGCCCGACCTGGTCGTTGCGCTTTCTCTCGAGGTAGCACCTGTCCTCGATGGGTCGCACCTGCCTGCACGCCCGATCGACCTGTTCGAGCACCATGGCCTGTTCCTCAGAGACGTCGAAGTTCATGCTCGAGAGATTTGCAAATTCCTTCTCCTCTATCGTCTCCCTTCCCTCCTTCTCTCCCTTCTCACTCTCGTTCTTACGTGTTCGATGATCTCTTCCAGCGAGCTCCCCGGTCCGAAGAGCCCGGTGATGCCCATCCTCTCCAGCTTGGGCTTGTCCTCCTCGGGTATGATCCCGCCTCCTACCACGATTATTCGCTTCCCTCCTCCTTCTTCCAGGAGCCTCTTGACTCTGGGGAACGCGGTCATGTGGGCTCCGTTCAGCAACGACAGGGCGACCACGTCCACGTCCTCGTCGATGGCAGCCTGAGCAACCTGCTCAGGCAGAGGGAGGAGACCGCTGTAAATGACCTCCATCCCGGCGTCCCTGAAGGCTCTCGCTAGCACGAGGACACCCCTGTCGTGGCCGTCTAGTCCAGGTTTCGCGACCAATATCCGGATCTTTCTTTCTGGAGCCCGTGCCTTCTTTGGCATGGCTGAGGCCCGCGCGCCCCCTCAGATAGAAAAAGGTTCAGAAGCTCAGAGTATTCTGGGCTCTTCCCACGTGCCCCAGACCGTCCTGCCCACCTGAACGATCTCGCCGAGTGTCGCGTACTTGGTGACCGCCTCCATCATAGGCAGGATGGAGTTGGACCCGTCGTCCTCGAAGGACCTTCGGACAGACTCCAAGGCGTCCCTGACCGCTCCTTCGTTTCTGGCTCTCTTGACAGCCTTGAGCCGTGCAATCTGACTCCGCTGCGCCTTCGAGTTCACCTTCAGCGTCTTGATCGGCTCCTTCTCCTCCACCTTGTACTTGTTGACCCCAACCACCACGTCTTCTCCATCCTCTGCCCGTCTCGTAAGCCTGTACGAGTTTTCAGCTATCTCCCGCTGAAGGAAGCCGCTCTCGATCGCCCGGAGGATTCCCCCTGCGGACTCGATCCTGTCGAAGTACTTGTAAGCCTCCTCCTCCATCTGCTTGGTCAGCCACTCGACGTAGTAAGCTCCGCCGAGCGGGTCGGCGACGGAACTCACCCCCGTCTCTTCAGATATGATCTGCTGGGTCCTCAGCGCCACGCGTACTGCATCCTCCGTCGGGAGCGCCCACGCTTCGTCGTAAGAGTTTGTGTGAAGGGACTGGGTCCCACCGAGAACCGCGGCAAGCGCTTCGATGGCGGTCCTAACCACGTTGTTGAGCGGCTGCTGCCACGTCAAAGACGCTCCTGAGGTCTGAGTATGGAACCTCATCAAGAGGCTCCTCTGGTCCTTCGCCCCATACTTCTCCCTCATCACGGTCGCCCATATCCTTCTCGCGGCCCTGAACTTCGCGATCTCCTCGAAGAAGTCCATGGTCGAATTGAAGAAGAAGCTCAGCCGTGGGGCGAACTGGTCGACCTTTAGGCCAGCATCGATGCCTAGCTCGACGTAAGCGAACCCGTCCGCGAGGGTGAACGCGAGCTCCTGAATCGCGCTGGAACCTGCTTCACGTATGTGGTATCCGCTCACGCTCACGTAGTTCCAGAGGGGCATCTTCTTCGTGCAGAAGACCATGAGGTCTCTCACGAGTCTGAGGTGCGCCGCCGGGGGGTAGACCCACTCCTTCTGTGCGATGTATTCCTTCAGCATGTCCGCTTGGACCGTCCCTCTCAGCGATTCGATCGGTATCCCACGCTTCCCGGCCACGCTCGCGTACATGCATGTGAGGATTGCCGCGGGGGCGTTTATGGTCATGGAGGTGCTGACCCTGTCTAGCGGTATCCCGCCGAAGATTACCTCCATGTCCCTCAGAGACGAGACGTTGACGCCGCACCTGCCAACCTCCCCTTGTGCCCTCTGGTGGTCGCAGTCGTAGCCGTACAAAGTCGGCATGTCAAATGCTATGCTGAGCCCTGTCTCCCCGTGCTTCAAGAGGAGCTTCAGCCTCTTGTTGGTGTCTTCGGGCGTCCCGAAGCCCGAGAACATACGCATCGTCCATCCCCTGCCCCTGTACATGCTCGGGTACACGCCCCTGAGGTAT
>DASPVO010000065.1:0-4587 GCA_035622335.1 Nitrososphaerales archaeon | reverse complement strand
GGTAACAAGCCCTACCAGGTGATCCTGACGGACCGAAGAATCCTTCTCTACGCGAGGCGGGGGGCGCTCTTCAAGAGCGACGACATCGTGACACAGAAGTTCGAGGAGCTCCAGGGCGTGAAGTATTCGGAGCAGGGCGTGATAAGCAAGAAGGGCACCATCAAGATACAGACGCTAAAGACGGAGATGGACCTCTGGGGGTCGGCCCAAGAAGTAAAGGCGCTCTATCAGCAAATGATGCAGTTCATGTAGTCCGAAATGCTCTCGCAATCTTCCCGGCAAGAGATAGTTCGGAGAATCACGCTCAAGGTCGGTCACCAGTTCGACGAGAGAGACCTCACTCCGGCCACGAACCAGGCGATAACTAACCTGGCGACAGTTCAGCGCCACCTCTACGTGATCGTCGAGCTCCAGAGGGGGGAGCAAAGCAGGATCGACAGGAGTCTGATTCTGAGAGCGGCGTCGAAGCTTGGGGATGATTCTGAAAAGAAGGAGAGAAAGTCCCTCACGGATGAAGTCAACTCCCTACAGGCTGAGATAGAGAGCAAGGTCTCAGAGCTCGCGACACAGGTGGTCGACGAAGAGGGCGCGAAGAAGGCGGGAAATCCGCCGCCGGAGTACACAGGAAAGCTCGATCTGATCGAGCTGAAGTGCCCGAAGTGTGGCGCATCGATGCCCATACCGACGGGGAGGTTCGTCCAGTGTCAGTATTGCAAGGCGAACCTCGCTATAGAAGATGTCAGTCCTCAGCTGAGGTCGATGATTCAGAGCATATGAACGAACCAGGGCCATCAGGTTAAATCGTCGAGAGAATCCCGGCGCTTTGAGTTGGAAAATGAAGTCTTCGTGGGCACGTCGGGATGGTCGTACAATGAGTGGAATGGGGTCTTCTATCCGATTGGCACTTCGAACAAGCTGTCGTTCTATTCCAAGGTCTTCCGGACCGCGGAGATAGACTCGACGTTCTACGCGTTTCCGACCAAGGGACTGGTGATCGGGTGGACGAGGTACACCCCTGACGACTTCGTATTTTCAGCGAAGCTCCCTAGAATCATGACGCACGAGAAGAAGCTGAGCTTGGACTTGGGTGTAGAGGGAGACCTGACGAAGTTCCTGAGCCTTCTGAAACCACTCATCGCAGCGGGGAAGCTGGGCCCCCTTCTCGTTCAGCTCCCCCCGAGCTTCACCTTCGAGGCAGACTTCGGGAGGCTCGATTCGTTCCTTGGAAGGACTCCGGAAGACATCATGTTCGCCGTGGAATTCAGGCATCCGTCGTGGATGAGAGCTGAATCGTACGCCATGCTGAAGTCGCACAGGGTGGCAAACGTGATCGTCGACGAGCCCCTCCTGCCACCAGACGCCGTGGTCACTTCGGACTTCTCGTTCATCAGATGGCACGGAAGAGGGAACAGGCCCTGGTACAACTATAGGTACAGAAGGGCAGAGCTCGAGGCATGGGTCCCCAGGGTGAAGGAGGTCGTGAAGGCATCCAAGAAGACATACGGATACTTCAACAACCACTTCCATGGCTTCGCCGTAGAGAACTCAATCCAGATGATGCGGATGCTCGGTATGTCAACGACAAAGCAGGACGAAGTCGGCGAGCGCGCGACGAGGTTTATCGAGGGCAAGCCGCTTGACCCCGCCGAGGGCAGCATCCTGGAATTCGTCGGCGAGCGCAAGTGAAAGCGAGCATTCTGCTGCCCCTGGAGAGGCCGAAGGCAAGCAGAGAGCAGGTCAAGGCCGCCCTGGAGGAGTCGGGGATCGACGCCGTTCAGCGTGGCTCTGACTTCGGAGTGGCCGTGGGGGGAGACGGGGTGTTCGGCTACTTCGGAAGGACGCAAGACATCCCTCTGCTCTTCGTCGGCGTCAGGTCGGACGGGCCCACCGGGTCGAAGGCGTTCATGGCGGAGGTCGACCTGAGCGAGCTCGCTTCCGCGCTGAAGCGGATCAAGGAGGGCAAGTACAGAGTCGCTGAATCCAAGAGGCTGGAGGCGACGAAGAACGGGAAGCCCATTGGAGAGATCTTCACCGACGTCTACCTCGAGAGGGGTAGCGACAGCAATAGCCTGAGGTATGAACTCTCGGTCACAGGAGAAGGGCTCAAGATCGAGGAGTCCGCGATTGGCGGCGGGGCCGTGGTCTGCACCCGAGCCGGCTCGACAGGTTACTTCTCCTACGTCGACAAGCTGAGGCGAGGAGACTGGCTTGACCCGAGCGCGCACAGGGTCATCGGAGCCGAGGAGGTTGGGGTCTGCCATATACTGCCCTCTTACACGTCGAGGAAAGGGCTCTCGGGCCACCCCTTGAGATACACTGTCCCGTGGGGGTGCCAAGTCTCGCTTGCGCTGGCGAGGGAGGCGGACGCGCGGCTCTACGGGGTCGGCAGCAAGAGGGAAGGTATGCCGGTCGGACTAGGCGACGAGATTACCATCATCCCGAGCGCCAAGACCACGAAGCTCGTGAAGGTTAGCAGAACGTAGCTGCTAGGAGACGACTCTTAGCTGACCGTACTCCATGAAGAGGTGGATGTAGCAGAAGATGGCGCAGTAGATTGGGAAGTCGCCGGCTCTGTCCGCGACGAATGAGACAGTGATCACCTGACCTGGGCTGATGTACTCAATGGGAGATTCCAGGAAAGTCCCGACCTGGAAGCCGTGAGATTCGGTGGTGTCCACGTTGCAGACTGTGATGTTGACTTCCTGTCCGAGTGTCACATTTATGACCGGCCAGTGCTTCGATGGTCCGGCGCCCTCGAGGACGCTGTTGTTGTAACCGTACTTGCTCGCTATGATCAGGTACCCGCCTTGAGGCTTGACGCATCCCTGTGGGAGGGTCACTGCGGGGAGAGGCGTCGAGGCACTCTGGCTCGCCCGTAGTCCGGCGAGAAGGACGACCGAGGACGCGACGACCGCCGCCACGGTGAGAGCCAAAAGGACCGACCCGGTCTTGTCCGTGCTAGGTCTCCTCTGGAGGTCTTGCGGTCGGGGGCGCCGAGTTGGATTGCAGCTCTGCGCTGGCTGTTATCCTCTTGATCGAGTAGAGGTTCAGATAGAGCAGGACGACGGCGATCGGAGGGAATAGGAAGTAGGTGAGGTCATAGAGCCACAGGAAGGAACTGAGCGCAGCTCCAGCCGGGGCGGCGATGGTGAAGAGCAAGGGGACGCTCAGGCAACAGGACGCCCCGAACGCGATTCCCAGGGCGGGGAAGATGACCACCGACCTAGACTTCAGCGAGGTTGAGCAGATGCTCCCAAGCTCTCTCGTCTTGCCGATGTTCGCGACGATGAGCATCGCTATGATCACGGCCACCGCAAGGCTGTAGAAGCTGACCGCGTCCCCGAAGAACGGCGGAATGGTGATGGTGATCCATGGATTGAACCACAAGCTGACCACCGCGTTCAAGAGGTTGGGCGGAGCGAAGACAGAGGTCGTGACGTAGACGCTCGCCGAGCCCGAGACGAAGGGCGCGTCGAAGACGGAGACCAGTATGCTCTCGAGCATGAAGCCGTAGAGGAGTATGTGGATGGTTAGGTAACCTATGAAGACGCTCGCCCCGAGTGCGGTCTTGACGTACTTCGTGAACGCCGCGAAGGCATCCCGGAACGGATAGGCTAGGAGCAGGAAGGAGGCCGAGTACCAGAAGAGCGCGGGGGCGAGCAGGTTTGCAGGGTTCGGAGATGCGGCCCCCCAGAGATAGGCGAAGAACGAAGTGATCACAGCGAGGCTGATGAGAGTGAGCCCGTGGACGGGATAAGTCAGGTTCCTTCCAATTCTGCTACTGCTGTGCGCGTTCACTTCACTCTCTTTCAAGGGTCAGACGCCCTGCTCGTCTCTCGGCTGGGAGTTAAACTCCAGCGGGCTCTCGGAGGCGCCCATGGTGATGGGCTGCGACAGAGGAGGAAGGGGCATGTTGAGCTTCATCCGGATCCAGTTCCTCACGTCGAAGAAGAAGATGTTATTGTAGGGGCAGGCGCTAACGCAGTCGCCGACACCGATGCACTTGTAGCTCTTGAACTCGCCCGAGTCTATGAAGGCGCCGGGCATGTCTGTCAGTCCTACGGGGCAGACCTTCGTGCAGTCCTTCGTCTTGCAGTCCATGCACGTGTTACCGTCTTTTACCTTGAGCCTGAACAGCCCGAATCTCGAAATCAACTGGTTGAATGAGCCCCAGCCGCACATCCCCGTGGTCGCGCATCCGTACGTACCCACGAAAGGTATCATTATCCACACCGCGTACCAGAGGAAGCCGAAATAGAAGCCGTAGAAGAAGCCGCTCGGGTCTTGTCCGAAGATCGAGACTTTGATGACTCCCACCGAAGTTAGGTAAGAGAGCGCCGCGGTCACGAGTAGAGATATCCAGACGAGGGAGATGACGATCTTGTAGGCGTTCGAGATGCGGCTGGTGAGGAGGTGACGCCCTATCTTGGATGTTCTGTTGAAGGAGCTCATCGCGTCGTACGCGGTTCCTTGATACATGAGGGCGGCCGTGCAGAACACGGAACAGACGTTCCTCGAGCCAAAGAGGAAGGAGAGACCGCCGGAGATGAGGTAGGTTCCCAGGAGGGCGAGAAGGACGTAGGGCGC
>DASPVO010000064.1:0-2314 GCA_035622335.1 Nitrososphaerales archaeon | reverse complement strand
ATCTGCGAGATCTCGTGCTGCGCTATCCACAGTACGTTGTCTCCCTCAGAGATGCTGGTCGTCGCGACGAGGCCGACCCCCGACGACACCAGGGTCGGCTCGATTCCTCCGGAGACGTTGTCCGGGTCGAACGAAAACAGGCCGCTGACGTAGTTCTTCGTCGGGTTGAGCGCGACGAAGTACGCGTAGCTAGAGTTGACGAATGAGATTTCCTGGGGGATGTATTCCGTGTAGTTGAGCAGCTTGTAGGTCGAGACATCAAGGCCCTGAGATATCCGGCCTATCACCGCGTGATTGAACGTCTGCTCCGTGAACCACAGCGCCCCGTCCGGCCCGATGGTCAGGTTGCCGGGAGAGTTGGCGCTAAGTACCACGGTGGAGTCGCTCGCCGGGTCGAGACCGATGATTTGGTTGCTGTCAAAGCTGCTCGCCCAAACCATCCCGTTCCAGAGAACGATCCCCCAGATTCCCGTCTTGTACCCGCACCCCTGCAGCGTGTCCTGAGTGCCGCTCCAGGGCCACGCGTACTCGACCAGCGAACCGTTGGGGAAAAGGTGCCCGACCCCCGGTACCGACTGCTCACCGAACCAGACGGAGCCGTCGGGGGCGACCGTTACGGAGTTCGGCCACCTCGCGGGGTTTGGCAGGCTCCACTCCGTGACCGCTCCGAAGGTGGAGCTCGTGACTGTGCTCTTCTCTTCCTTCGCTCCGCCAAGCGGCTCGCAGGGATTGGGTCTGCTTATCACGGAGTACGCGTAAAGGCTCGCCCCCGCGAGAATCGCTATCAGGACAAGTGTGACGATTCGCTTCCTCTTCGTTCGTCTCCACCTACTCCTCTAGGAGTACGCCTCGAAGCCCTTCCCCAGCGACCCCAGCGCTATCTTCTGTTCCAGTATCTCGTTGGTACCTTCGTATATCATCGTCACCCGCGTATCGAGGAGGTGCCTCGCGGGCCTGTTCTCCAGCGAATAGCCGTTGGCACCGAAGACTTGGACGGCTCTGTTCGCGGCGTCGAAGGAAGCGTTCGCTGCGAAGTACTTCGCCCTGGCAATCTCGACGTCGGCCTCGTCCCTCAGCCCGACGTTGGAAGGTGACTGCTCGAGCTTTTCCTTGAGATATGCCGCTCTCATGACGAGCCACTTCGCGGCCTCGTAGTTCGTGGACATGATGCCGATGTGCCTCTGCACGAGCTGGTGTTTGCCTATCTTCTTTGCGTGCTGCACCCGTTCCCCCGCATATCTGACCGATTCATCGATGCAATCTCGAACGACTCCTACGCACCCCGCGGCGACACTCAGCCTCCCGCTCATCAGACCGTAATAGGCGATTGAGAGGCCCTTCCCGGGGGGACCAAGGATGTTGGTACTGGGAACCTCCACCCTGTCCAAGTAGATGGTCGCGGTGTCCGCGGTAGGGAGGCCCATCTTGTTTTCGATCGGCTCTGCGCTAAAACCATCTGCGACCTTGTCGACGACGAAGGCGCACATCCCTTCTCTTCTCCCCTTCGGATAAGCGAAGACTATGACGGAGTCTGCTATCGACCCGTTTGAAATCCACATCTTCTGCCCAGACAGAACGTACTTCCCGCCTACCTCCTCGAAGCTCGTCGTCAGCGACGCGGGATCGCTCCCGGCTCCGGGTTCAGTCAGCCCAAAGGCGAGCAAGGTCTCCCCCTTGGTGGCAGGCGTGAGATACCTCTCCTTCAGCTCTTCGCTCCCCCATTTCTGGATTGTGAGCTGGCAGAGAGCGATGTGTACGGAGAAGAACGTCCTGACCCCAGTCCCTTCGCGTCCGATCCTCTCGATGGCCGACGCGTACGTGACCATGTCTGCGCCCTGTCCATCGCCGTACTTCCGAGAGACAGGGAGACCGAGCACGTGCGCCTTGGAAAATATCGGTCCGACCTGGTCGTTGCGCTTCCTTTCGAGGTAGCACCTGTCCTCAATGGGTCGCACCTGCCTGCACGCCCTGTCGACCTGTTCGAGCACCATGGCCTGTTCCTCAGAGACGTCAAAGTTCATGCTAGAGAGGTTCGCGAATTCCTTCTCCTCTATCGTCTCCCTTCCCTCCTTCTCTCCCTTCTCACTCTCGTTCTTACGTGTTCGATGATCTCTTCCAGCGAGCTCCCCGGTCCGAAGAGCCCTGTGATACCCATCCTCTCCAGCTTGGGCTTGTCCTCCTCGGGTATGATCCCTCCACCCACCACGATTATGCGCTTCCCTCCTCCCACTTCCAGCAGCCTTTTGACCCTGGGGAATGCGGTCATGTGGGCTCCGTTCAGCAACGACAGGGCGACAACGTCCACGTCCTCGTC
>DASPVO010000063.1:0-7579 GCA_035622335.1 Nitrososphaerales archaeon | reverse complement strand
CCCGTCCGCATCCTTTACGTCGAAGTAGCTGATTACTTTTGGGACCCCCTTTACTTCAGTAGCTTCGATCCCCAGCCCTTGTAGTCGCTGTCGTTCGCCGGCAAGATCCTTGACTTCAATCTGGAGATCCCAGCTCGAAGGCTGCGGTCTCCCGGCCACGATTTGCACCCAGGCACCTCCGACCTTGAACTCCACGTTCCGAGGAAATGGCTCGGGGTGCGCGAGTAAGTGAACTCCTAGCAGTTTCTCAAAGATTCGAGAAGATGACGTCGCGAACTGCCTCTGGAGCCCTGATGACGTAGACTGTTGACGTGTTTCAGCGTTTAGATTCGATCTCGCGCATCTTCTCTTCGATGACCGCGACCCTTTGAGTCATGTCCATCCTTTTGTCAAGACCGCCTATTTTTTCGTCCAGTCGCTTCATTTCTGAATGCACAGCCTTGAACTCACCTTCAACCTTGGCGTCGAGTGTTTTGATTTCCCCCTTGAGCTCGTTCACCTGAGGGAGTAGCACCCGTTCGAGCCAGCTCGGGACCTTGGAAGCCAAGCCTTCTCTAACACCTTCTGTTGGTATTTAACGGGCCCGGTGCGATGCGCTTAGAAAGTTAAGCGAATCCTACAATGATCGGCTGCGTAGCACCCAATTTCAAATCTCAGCGATGTCAAATCTGCGAACCCTCAGTGTGCCTCATGAGGGAGAGCGCGTTACCGGTTCTTCTGCTCTCAGCCAGTGGAGATACTCCAGTGTTTCCGTTCCTGCTCGCCGTGGCAGTATTGTCCACTATTCTGGAAGGCTCCTATCTGGTAATTCGATTGTGTTCGAGAGTCAGATGGTATACAAGAGGATTATCTTCCTGGGCTTCTGAAATTCCTCTTTCTGAGTCCCAATATGAGGGGTAGGCAAGCCGCCAACACGAAAAGAGGGCCGAGAGGGAACAGAGGCACGGACGGGCCAACGGGAATCCCTGTAATCATCAGTGCAGAAGGCGTGTCCTGTCCTCCAATGATGGCGCCGGTACAGGGAAAGGCATAGCCGGGTACTTTGACTATGTTCGCAAGCTCGAGTCTCACCTGTTCACCAGTCGTAAGGACCTGACCCGAGAGGTCCATTGTCAGCGGGCCACTGAAGAGGTAGTAGGTAGAGGGAGTGCAGCCACTGGCATAAAAGCTACCTACAGTCAAGTGAGCTACCTGTGTCTCGGGTGCCGACCCCAGGTACAGGTATCCGGTACCACCCGAGGAGGACGCACTGAAATAGAGAACCGTCGACACAGAGGTGACCACCATGGTGGGACCGGGGAAGTAGCCGCAGTAGTCCAGGCCGAATGAGCTTGGCGGTGGTATCGTCGTGACCAGACTCGCATCCCCGACCGTCGGGCACACCTTCGACAGACCGTTGTACTCGAGGTAGAAGGTCACCGTGGTCGGAGGTGAGAGCGCCATCGCGGAGACCGCAGGCAATGATAGAAGGAATGACGCCAAGCACGCGAAAATCACGGTTTGAGCTCTTGGCACGGGGCAATCTTTGTCGACTGCACTATTTATCGCATTGTGAACCTAAGTTGCTTCCCCGAGCTGGCTGGAGTTCTGAAACGGGCCCGGTGGGATTCGAACCCACGGTCTCTGATTTCGATCTTCAGCTTCGGAGGCTGACGCCCTAATCCGTGCTGGGCTACGGGCCCGACGACCCTTCAACCCCGCGTTCTTAAAACAGACAGTGGTGATCGGCACTTCGGTAGAAGATTCGTCCGCCCGTTCGGGACTTATCAGGGCAAGAGAAAAGCTCCAGCCACTAGAGTCCCTCTTTGGGCCTTGTTCACGTTTATGAACTCGGGAAGGCGACCGCGACACCAGTCGTTTGAAGTTCATCGAATTCGAGAACGAAGCGAAGACGCTGGTTCAAGCGGCGATATCTGCATGCGGCTATCCTGAAACCGATGTTGATGTCTCAATACCTCCAAACCCATCCTTCGGTGAGCTCTCGAGTTCGGTCGCCATGCGGCTTGCAAAGCCCGCCGGAGAGAAGCCTTCTGACGTGGCGAGGAAGCTCGTTGTAAAGGCCCTGCAGTTGAGACACGATGAGAAGTACGTAAAGTCCCTGGACGCTCATCCGAGCGGCTACATCAACTTCCAGATCGACCTTGCCCGATTTGCGTTCGACACCCTCCAAGAGTGCTCGGACTCGAGCTTTCGAGCTCAAGCGATGGTCGGCGAAGGGAAGAGAGCGCTAGTCGAGCACACCAGCGTCAACCCGAGCAAGGCTATGCACATAGGCCATGCAAGGAACCTAGTCTTGGGCGACTCACTCGTGAGGGTACTGCGTCGCTGCGGCTATGATGTCCGAGCCCTGAACTACATCGACGATTCGGGAGCTCAAGTGGCAGACGTCATCGTCGGCTTTAGGTATCTCGATATTCCAGACCAGCCGCCGGCTGGCGTAAAGTATGACAACTACTGCGGCGACCAAGTGTACGTAAAGGTCACAAAGCTCTACGAGACCCAGCCAGAGCTGAAGAAGAAACAGTCAATAGTGTTGCGCGAGATCGAGGAAGGAAGGGGCGAGCTAGCCGAGTACGCGTCTGGTGTCGTCCAGAGAATTCTCAGCTCTCAACTGATCACGTGCTGGAGGCTGGGGGCTAGTTACGACCTTCTGAACTGGGAGTCCCAGATTGTGAAGTCAGGGATGTGGAACGAAGTCTTCGGGGAGATGAAGAAGTCTGGAATCACGAGCTTCGAAACGGAGGGGGAAAACAAGGGCTGCTGGGTAATATCTGAGCCTGACACCGGACAGCAGAAGGTGCTCGTCCGCTCTGACGGAACGGCTGTCTACGTCGCAAAAGACATACCCTACGCGGCCTGGAAGATTGGGCTGGTCGGAGACCCGTTCGGCTACGAGAGGAGGCAGGACTCCCAGCCAGACGGGAGGACGCTGTTCTCGACAACTCTTGGGGGGACCAGAGACCACGAGTCATTCGCAGGGGCAGACCTGGCAATCACGCTCATCGACTCTAAACAATCCTATCTCCAGCGCATAGTGACACGGGTGCTGGAGGGCATGAAGCAGGGTTCAGGGAAGAGATACCTCCACAGAGGATACGAAGTGGTCGCGCTCTCTCAAAAGACAGCGACTTCTCTCGGTATCGAAGGAGACGCTGAAGTGGTCCACATGTCAGGGAGAAGAGGGCTCTTCGTCAACGTCGACGGCATGCTCGATGCCCTCAAGAAGAAAGCCGCGGAGGAGACAAGAAAGCGGAACCCGGAGGAGGACGAAGCGTGGGTCGACAACGTGTCGGAGGGGATCGCGGTCGCCGCCTTGCGGTATGAGCTCCTCAAGCAGGACACCGACAAGATGATAGTCTTCGACATTGAAGAGTCACTCAGGTTCGAGGGAGACACCGGACCCTACCTCCAGTACACGTATGCAAGGGCGAGGAGGATTCTTGACAGGTCAGACTCGAAGCCGGAGATCACGAGTGAGGGAGTCTCGAAACTAACCCAGAGAACGGAGAAGAGGCTGGTGATCAAGATGGCGATGCTCGACATCGCGCTGAAATCGGCTGAAGAGTATTTCTCGCCGAAGGAGGTAGCGAAGTATGCTCACGAGGTCGCAGCATCCTTCAACGAGTTCTACGAAAAAGTCCCCGTCAACCGCGAGGAGGACTCGGAGTTGAAGTCCGCGAGGTTGGCTCTGGTCAACGCCTTCTCCGTCGTCATGAGCCAGTCCATGGAGTTGATAGGGGTCAAGGTCTGTGAGAGGATATGAAAGACCACCCACTCACGGTGCATGAAATAGAATTCGCCGCATTTGACATGGATGGCACCCTCCTTGAGCAAGACAGCAGTTGGGTCGCGATCCACAATCACTTCGGGACGGCGGAAGCGGGGAGGGCTTCGCTAGACCTCTACTCGAAGGGACGGATTGACTACGAGGAGTTCATGAGGCGTGACATTTCGGCTTGGCCGAAGGGTACTACGAGACGGGAAATAGAGAAGATTCTGTCACATTACAGAGTGAGGAAGGATGCGGCCCCCACCATCGAACGGTTGAGGAAAAGAGGAGTCGATGTCGCCCTGGTGACATCCGGCATTGACATCCTCGCCCGGAGAGTTGCCGACGACCTAGGAATCAGGCACTGGGTCGCAAACGGCCTGGAATTTGACCGATACGGGAGACTCACAGGGAGAGGGATCGCGAGGGTGGATCCCACCAGGAAAGACGTCGCTTTCAGAGCGCTGATGTCGAAACTTGGGGTTGATACCTCTATGACCATCGCAGTCGGTGACACGGTTTACGACCTCGCTTTCCTGAGATCGGCGAAGCTAGGCTTCATGCTGGCTCACTCCGCCAGAGCAGACGACCCCAGAATCGTCAACATCGAGAGTCTCGACGACCTCTTCGCTCACTTCTAACAGGAGCGAAGGCGGCCCCTTCGACCCTGACAACGCTTTAATTCATGCATGGAGGCTGGTGAAGAGATTCTTTTGGAAGAAAGGCTCCTACTGATTCCGGGTCCGACAAACCTGAGCAAGGAGGTCAGGGACGCCATGGCCGAGCCCATGATATCGCATACAGGAGACCAGTTCTACACAGAGTTCAAGGAGACGGTCTCGCTCGCGAGGTATGTCTTCAGGAACCAAAAGGGGTTCCAGTTCGTGCTGTCGGGCGCGGGCACCATAGGGATGGAGAGCGTCATCGCCAGTACGGTGGAGCGCGGCGACAAAGTACTCGTACTGGAGACGGGCTACTTCGGCAAAAGGATGGCGACGCTGAACGAGATCCACGGGGCGAAGGTCGAAGACGTCGCGACCGAGATTGGTAAGCACTCCGACCCGGACGCTCTTCGCAAGAGGCTATCGAGGACCAAGTACAGGGCGGTCTTCATCACTCACGTTGAGACGGCGACATCGGTGATGAACCCGGCGAAGGAGCTCGTAGAGGAGTGCAGGAACGCCGGAGTCTTTTCGATTGTAGACGCGGTCTGCTCGACCGGTGGCGAAGCGCTCGACTTTGATGAGCTCGGGGCGGACGCCATCTTCACGGCATCGCAGAAGGCTCTCGCGGCTCCGCCAGGTGCAACCCTCATAGCGACCTCCGACAGCCTTCTCGAGCACTTCGAGAAGCGCAAGACACCGATCGACTCTTACTACATGAACCTAGCTCGTTGGAAGCCGGTCATGGAAGACCCAAAGATCTACCTCACGACACCTGCTGTGCCTATTGTCCGAGCCCTCAGGGTTGCCCTGTCACAGGTGAAGAGGGAAGGCATCGAGCGGCGATGGGCACGACACCGGGCACTCGGAGAACTTGCGAGGAAGAGCCTCCGAGAACTGGGCCAGAATTTGGTTGCGGAAGAAGGATACAATGCGGACACGGTTACTGCATTCTGGGTCCGTGACGGTTCCGCATCTGAGATACGGACGAAGCTCGAGCAGGCTTCGGGTGTGGTCGTGGCACGGGGCATCTCTGACACCAGAGACAAGATGATCAGGATCGGACACTTCGGGACCCTGACTCAGCCTCTTCTCGACAAGGCTCTTGAAGAGTTGGGTACGGTCTTGACCGGGATGAATCTAGCAGAAAAGCGGCCGGTCCAGTTGACGAACCGAAGATAGTTTCGAGACCCGACAAGGCTTTTATTCGTTATCCGGGTGTCGCCTCGACTGCAGCCCGGTCGTCTAGTGGTCAAGGATGGGGGCCTCTGGAGCCTTCGACCTAGGTTCGAATCCTAGCCGGGCTACTGTTATCTGGTGGCTTTGTCCCCTCACTCATACTGGGTAGGCGTGCCTATCGAGCGGTTGCGTCCTTTGAGCAAATCCTTCGAGGCTCATGCACGACCATCACGGGTTCAACCTTCGCGCCCATTGCACCAAGGCGAGTAGCAGCTCACGCAGCGATTCCCTCGTGCGTGAGTCTGTCAGTCTGAGGTCACCGTCGAACTTCGTCCCCTCGTTGGAGACAAACAATTGAGGCTCGTTCATGGGATATACATTCACATCCACAAAAATCTGTCTGAGGTGGAGTTGCGCTCTTGCCCCTCCTCTAGGACCGGATGAGGCGCTCATTATCGCGGCGGGCTTGCCATCCCACGAGTTGTGACCTTCTGGTCTGTTCCCCCATTCCAACGCGTTCTTCATGACGGCCGAGACAGAATAGTTGTGTTCAGGCGTCGCGAAAAGAATCGCGCGTGATTCCTCTATCCTCGTCTTGAATTCGCTCACAACGGTAGGGGGTTCAGCTTCCAGGTCCTGATTGTACAGAGGAAGCTTAGCGACATCGTATAGCTCGAGTGTCGCTCCCTTGGGCAGAAGGTCTTCGGCGGCACGAAGTAGGGCCGTGTTGTAAGATCCCTTTCGTCCGCTTCCTGATATGCCGAGTATCCTGAAATCCAGGTCTCCCGTCATCGCCCTGCACCGAGGTGAGGTTTACATCCCTTCTTGGACTTCGAAGGTCTCTGAAGGGAGGAGCCCATGGGCCTCTTTGTGCGCCTTGGCTATTGCTTCTCTGTTCGGCGCGTCTGAAAGGCAAAAGATGGTTCCCTCTTTCTCGTCCAGCCAATACTTCTGGAAGCTGACCCCATACTTGCCTTGCACCTTGAGATCTTTGGCGTGCGCCTCGGCCACGTCCTTCAGCTTGACTCCCTTCACTCCCTTGTGAACGTCAATGTACTTTGGCATGGAATCGCCGTCCTCGAGCAAGTAATATCCCTTTGCCCATGCCAAGGTGAGGCGGTTCACCCATTTCGCTCGGGCTGCTAAAGTAACTGAGGTTCCTGTCAGCCAACTCTCTTCAGGACTCGCATTGCACGCAAGGTAATCATCTTGCTCGCTTCACCCGCTCTCTCAAGGGCGAATGGCACGGGCGCCTGCTTTGGGTGCTCCTTGTACCACGTCGCCGTGCCGCCCTCCAGATCGGGGTGTGTCGCGTCGAGATTCCACCTGCCGTCGGGCCTCCTCTTCTTCTTCACCACCGAGATCGCGTGCGCCATCCTGCTGTCTCCCCCGTATCCGAGTTCCGTCATGAATTCGCAACCGACGAGGATGTCGTAGTAGTAGTGAACGGGGTAGTGGAACCGGTACCACGGCTCGTAGTGGTCTCCCTGGATGTGCAGCTCACGCTCCAGGAAGAATTCAGCTCCCATCTCGACGGCCGTCTTCATTCTCCTGGTCCACTTCGCCTTCGGGTACGCCGCGAAGGCGCTCAAAGGCTCCCACGAGTCAAGGTTCCTCCCCGTACCCCAACACGACCACCCCCCTTTCTCGGACGCATGGGCGGCCATCCACTCGAACGCGCTCCTAACCTTCGGGTGATCTTCGTATCCAAACTTGACGAGCGCGCGAGCGGTGTTCCCCACGACGCACAGGTGGCTGCTTCTCGAGCCGTCCATCCCGAAGCCGCCGTCCTTCTTCGAAAACTTGCTGATCCACAGTTTGCACGCCTTCGCGATTCTTGGGTCTTCCCTCCTCGCACCGAGGTCCGAGAGCACGAGTAGCATCCAGTTCGTGGAGAGGTACTTTGGCTTGTAGAAGCTGTCTCCACCTACCCACCATCCGCTCGGGTCCTGTCTGGACAACATGTCGA
>DASPVO010000062.1:0-39084 GCA_035622335.1 Nitrososphaerales archaeon | reverse complement strand
ACCGGTGAGGTCGGGAGGTACACGTCCACCGCGTGGTAGAAGTGGTCGCCAGTAATTCCATAGATCAGGGAGAGGTACACTCCCAGGAGGTACGAGGTGAAGAAGACCGCGGAGGTCAGGATGTAGGCGAGTGAGGACCTCCTGACGACCTCTCCGGCGGCGAACGCGAACGAGTAGAAGACGAGCCCGCCAAGGAGCTGGGCGAGAACGACTTCAGGGAGGACCCAGAGACTCGACTGGACCCCGAAGACAAGTGTGGAGGTGGCAGTGCTGAGGACGGCGTTGAACAGCACTATGATGGAGAGAAGGCAGTAGCCTCCGAGGAACTTGCCCGCAAAGTATTCGTTTCTCGAGACCGGTTTGGAGAGGAGCACCTCTGCCGTACCCTGCTCGTACTCCTCGGACATCGAGCCCGCGGCGATGAGAAGGGCGATGAAGGGGAGGAAGAATCCTTCTGGGACGAAGACGCCGAGCACCCACACGTAGGGGTCCACCCCGGGCGGGAAGAAGTTGGATCCAACCGTCCTGATCAGGTAGACGGGGACAGTGTCCAGTAGCAGCGTGAAGACGGCCAACACGAGCACCTTCTTTCTCGCGGCGGCACGGCGTATCTCATAGTTGGCGAACGCCAGCACTTTTCGGAGCATCAAACACCCGACCCCTTTAGCGATGCCACGTATGCCGCCTCCAGCTCTGTCCGAGAGTATCCTATGGAAAGCAGTTCGACCCCCGCGCCAACTATCGCCCTCGATATGTCTCCCCGGACGTCTGACCCCTTCTCCGTCTCGACGGCGAACCCGGTAGGCGTGCTCGAGACGCTCATGACGCCACTGACCCCCTTGATGATGTCCGCGACGCTCATTTCAGACCGACCCACCTCCACGACAATCTGCCGTGAGTCCAGCGCGGTCCTGACGAACTCCTCGGTGGTTCCTGAGAAGAGCAGCTTCCCCGAGTGGATCATCACCACCTTGGTGCAGAGAGACTCCACTTCGGACATTATGTGAGACGAGAGTATGATGGTGCCTCCACCCTCAACGAACCTCCTGAAGACCGACCTGAAGTGCGAAGCGCCCGCCGGGTCGATCCCGATTATCGGCTCATCCAATATCAGCATTCTTGGTCTCCCCATCATGGCCTGGGCTATGCTCAGCCGCTGGACCATTCCCTTGCTGAGCTTCCCAATCCTGAAGTCCGCGTAGGCGATGAGCCCGACCTCTTCGAGCAGGCTGGGAACCTGCTCTCTCCCTGCCTGTCCGGAGAGGCCCAGTTCCCTGCCGACGAGCTCCAGCAGACTGCGAGGCGTCATGAATGTCTGCAGGTTTGGGAGTTCCGGCGAGTAGCCGACGGCCGCGAGGGCAGCGGTGTGCTTGCGCAGAGGGTCGAGGCCGAAGAGCCTGACAGCTCCAGCGGTTGGCCTGGAGAGACCCAGGGCCATCCTGATGGAGGTTGACTTCCCAGAGCCGTTCGGCCCCAGGAGACCGACTATCTCCCCTGCCGAGACCGAAAACGATACCGGCCCGATCTTCCTTGAGCCGTAGTCCTTCTCTGCATTCTCGAAGGTCAGAAGCTCCTCCACGGATGGCAACTCCGTCGGGGTCGTCAGTCGACCCAGTAGTCTGGTCTTTCTCTCGTCTCGGGCTTGCTCTTCTTTCGGATTCTGAACCCGTATGTGAGCGCGACCATTCCGGCTACGGCGGTGCCACCCACGGCGACGGAGACGGCTTGCGCGGTACTAGAGGCGGCGGGGCCCTGCAGCGATAGTGAGGTGGCAAGGAGCACGACGGCAAAGGTTGTCGACTTCCCGATGGTCCCTACAACTGAGTAGGCCAGCCCCGACGGGAATGCCTTGACCGTCGAAGAGGAGGCGAAACCCCCCTTCGGTGATGAGAGGGCGAGGTTGGCCGTGTAGACTGTGAGCGAGTAGCTTGAGCCTCCGAAATCGACAGAGCTCGAGCCCGTCTGGAGCACGCTGGCAGACACGGTTGTGGAGTTTCTTTCGAACGTGAAAGTCTGGTTAGTGATTGCGGGTACGTATGGGAAGTTCGCGACGGACGAATTGATGACCTTGCTCACCGTGAAGTTCGTGGAGATCGATGTGACCCTGAGAAGGAAATCGTCGAAGCCAGAGGTCGAGCCAGGAGCGACCGTCTCGTTGACGACGAAAGAACCTGAGTTTCCTACAGACGAGTACGTGACGGAGTAGACCACGAACCCCTTGGGAGAGGAAGCGAAGCAGGGGATTGAAACGGTCAGAAGCGTAACAGACACCAAGACAAGAACCAGCGCCTTCGGGTGCAAGAGAGCCCAACGCGCCTCTCCTCGTTAAAAAAGTATCTGAGCACTGATTCTCTCGTCTGCGCAAAGGATTCCGCTGTGCCTAGAATCTTGATGGAACGCGAGCTCGCAGCTTCGAGGCGAGACTCTGTCGTCTAAGTCACGCTCCGTGTCTTAAACGCTTAATTACTTTCAGGCCGGTGTCAGTATGTGCCGAAGTACGTTTTTGTTTCGGGCGGCGTTATGTCAGGTCTCGGCAAAGGGATAACGACCGCCTCGGTCGCCAAGCTCCTACAGCTCTCGGGGGTGAACGTAACGTGCCTGAAGGTCGACCCCTATCTGAACTTCGACGCTGGGACGATGAACCCCATCACCCACGGTGAAGTCTTCGTGACGGACGATGGGGGCGAGACGGACATGGACATCGGGACATACGAGAGGTTCCTGAACACGAACCTGTCTAAGGAGAACAACATCACGACGGGGCAGGTCTACAAGCGTGTGATAGAGGAGGAGCGCAGGGGTAAGTTCCTGGGGAAGTCGGTCCAGATCATCCCTCACATAACAGACGAGATAAAGAAGCGAGTCAGGAGCCTCGCGGAGAGCTCTGGGGTCGAAGTTCTCGTCGTCGAGTGCGGCGGTACGGTCGGCGACATCGAGAGCTTGCCCTTCCTCGAGGCGTTCAGACAGATGAGGATGGAGGAGGGCCCGTCACGGACGCTCTTCATCCACGTGAGTCTCGCGCCAGAGCTGTCGGTTGTCGGCGAGATGAAGACGAAGCCGACCCAGCACAGTGTCCAGGAGATGAGGAGGATAGGCATACAGCCCGACGTGATAGTGGTCAGAGGAGCAAGGCAACTCTCGAAGGACGCGAAGGAGAAGCTCGCGCTGTTCACCAGCGTGCCCGTCGAGAACGTCATCTCCAACCCGGACGTCGACACAATCTACAAGGTCCCCCACGTCCTCGAAAGAGAGGGGATACTGAGACCGGTCCGCAAGCAGCTCAGGCTGAAGACGCACCTGAACACGAGGAAGTGGGACGAAACGGCGGACGCCTTCTCTGAGTACACGAAGACGCTTAGAATCGCGCTCATAGGGAAGTACGCCAGCCTCTCCGACAGCTACGTCAGCGTGAACGAGGCGCTCGTCCACGCCTCCGCAGTCAACGGAGCCAAGCCGAGAATATCCTGGATCGAGTCCGAGGAGCTGGAAAAGGACCCGGAGAAGCTGGGGCTGATGGACTCTTACGACGGCGTGATCATACCACAGGGCTTCGGGAGCAGGGGGACGGAGGGGAAGATCGCCGCGGCGAACCACGCGAGGGTCAAAGCTATCCCCTACCTGGGTCTCTGTTTCGGGTTCCAGCTCGCGAGCATCTCATTCGCCCGCCACGTCCTGGGCCTCAAGAGGGCGAACAGCGTGGAGATCGACCCCGAGACTCCTTACCCAGTCGTCGACCTCCTCCCCGAACAGAGAGCCGTCTCAGACCTAGGAGGGACGATGAGGCTGGGCGGACACGACATATTCCTGAAGAAGCCGAGCCGAGCGTACGACGTCTACGGGTCTGAGAAGATACGCGAGAGGCACAGGCACAGGTTCGAGCTGAACCAGAAGTTTCTCGAAAAGTTCGAGGAGGCGGGGTTGCACTATACGGCGTTCAGCGACGACGGAAAGAGAGCAGAGATTCTGGAGCTCGACGACCACCCGTTCTACATGGCCTCCCAGTTCCACCCCGAGTACATCAGCAGGCCCGAGAACCCCGAGCCACTCTACGTTGCCTTCACCAGGGCGTGCCTAGAGAGACAAGAGAAGTTCAGGGGCCCCGAGATCGAGCTACGAAACCTCTCTCGCTGAGTAAAACATCGAGATTCTGACGGCCAGCTCTGCGACCTGCTTCGGCATCTCACCGAATAGGTAGAGGTTGGGTTCGACGCTCCTTCCGCCGACGTCGATCACAGCGTCGAAGCCTCCCTTCGCCTTCACCACCGCCCTCCCTATGGCCTCTGCCGAGGGGTCTTCCGTCCCTTCTTGATATGCGCCGCTGGTCTTGACAACTCTCAGCCCCAGTCTGGTCAACGATTTCTCGATCCGGCGGTCGAACTTCAGGTTCACGACAGAACGGTACCGGGGGACCTTGCTGGCCGCAAAGAGCAGCACCCGGGCCATGTGCTTGGACGCGCCCAGCTCCGGCGCCAGCACCGCCCTCGGCGACCCCAAGACTCGGACGATGCGGCCAGGTACTGCGACGACTTCTTCCAGGGTGTCTCCTCCCTCGGGGACGTACGCGAGGTTGACCGAGACCTCGGGCATCACGGACGCGAAGGTATCGCTCCTCTCCAAGATCCTGACGCCTTCGGAGACCATCCGGACAGACTCCGAGAGTCCGCCGCGGTTCGCGCCGTACAGATCCATGCAGACTTCGCAGTCCGCGAGCTCAGGGTGCTCGGCGCGATGTGCACTGCAAACGGAACCTCTTGCCAAGAGGGAAGTCCACAGGGAGAGAATCGTCCCTGTCCCCCTTACCAGGCCGTCCTTCACGTCCTCCGCGAGCACCGACGCATAGCCATCCGCATCCTCAGCCCGGACCGATAGCGACTTGAGGGCCGCGTACGCCTTCTCCGAGCCCGACGCCAGGTATTTGCTGACCGATGCCTGCGTTATCCCCAGCAACTTTGCAATCTGGCTCTGGGAGTATCCCTGCGACTCCAAGCGTTTGGAGACCAAGACTCTAAGCGAGGGAAGGAAGCGGTCAACCATCAATTCGTCCGGAGGTTCCACGTTATAACCCTGTTATTGACTGATTTATAAAAGTCGAGCGGCGGGGATGAACCGTGGTTTCCAACGGAGGGCCACGCCTGAGCGTCAAGCTCTCAGTGGTCGCGGTCTTCTCTGCCCTGATAGCCCTCTCGACCGTCCTCTCGATACCGCTCCCCCAGCCTCTGGGGGAGCTGACGTGGGCGCCTCCCATCTACCTGGCTCTGTCGGTGCTCGCCGGCTCCGAGGTAGGCTTCTGGTCCACAGGCATCGGGTCGTTCATAGGGGAGTCCCTCAACATCCCGCTGAAGGGGTTCCCGCCCATCTACGCCCTGGGAATCGTCTGGGCCAGGGCCCCGGAGGCCCTGATAGTCGGCTGGGCTCGCAAGAAGAGCCGGAGGACATTGGTGGCTGCGATGGTTTTGGCTACCTTGTTCGAGACGCTCGCGTTCTTCTTCCCAGACTGGCTCTTCTACTCGAAGGGGCTCTTCTATGGGAGTCAGAACGAAGGGTTGGTGCCCGGCTTCTGGGCCGCGTCATTCGACCTCTTGACGATGGTCGACCTCGTCTTCATCCCCGCAGCGCTCTTGATAATCCAGAGGGCTCGCCCCGAGTTCACGAGACTAGGTTTCGCATGAGGCGACAGGGCAAGCCGTCGAAGTCGTTCATGAACTCCATCTTCAGGAATCTTGGCGCAAGTAGGAAAGACGTGCTGGTCGGGCCAGGCGTCGGGCTCGACAACGCGGTGGTCTCCACCACGATGGGAGACGTCCTCATATTGACCGCAGACCCAGTCTCCATCATACCGACGATCGAACTCGAAGCGTCCGCCTGGATGAGCGTCCATCTCATCGCATCGGACTTCGCGACTTCTGGCGTCTCGCCGCAATATGCCTCCTTCACGTTCAACTTCCCTCCCACCCTCGGTGAGAAGGAAGCGAGAAGATACCTCTCGGCGGTCGGAAGAGAGTGCGGCAGGCTGGGCGTCTCGATCGTCGCCGGACACACGGGGAGCTACCCGGGAGGTGGCTACACGGTCATAGGAGGGGGGACGATGCTGGGCTTCGCGCCCCGGGGCCGCTACATCGACCCCACCATGGCTCGCCCCGGCGACGACGTCCTGATGACGAAGGGGGTGGCCATCGAGGCCACCGCGACGCTCGCGAACTCGTTCCCTAGATTCCTAGAGGAGAGACTCGGAAGGAGCGCCGTCGAGACGGCGAAGCGCATGACCCGTGAATGCTCCACCGTCGCAGAGAGCCTGGCTGTCTCCAGTGTGGGGCTCGGTGATGATGGGGTCACGTCGATGCACGACGCAACGGAGGGAGGTGTTCTCGGCGGGCTGGCCGAGATGGCGGAGGCGTCGCGCTCCATGTTCGTCATCGAGGAGACGAGGATACCAGTCTCCCGCATCACCGGGGGAGTCTGCGGCGCCTTCGGGATGGACCCCTTGGTGTCTCTCAGCGAAGGAACTCTCCTCCTCACCAGCAAGATAACCCGCACCGGGGAAGTTGCCGCAGCCATCGAGAGGACGGGAGCCAGGGCTTTCGTGATAGGCAAGGTGGAGAAAGGCTCGGGCCTGTGGCTCGCGGGGAAGAGGCGAAAGCGCGTTTCGCCGAGGAACGACCCCTTCTGGAGGGCATACGGGAAGGCGACGAGAATGGGTCTCAGCTAGCCCCGACGGCCGGCCTCCGCAATCTCAAATATGCGGCAACCAACGAGCGTACTGGAGTTCGGAAGTCTGTCATCGGTCGACCGGGCCGCGAGGGTGTTCAAACTGCTCAAGGACGAGGAGTGGAGGGCCCTCCAGGGGCTGGAGAAGGGCTCATTGGGATACGGATTCACCGACGAGAACATGATTTCAAGGCTCATCGAGCTCCCCCGAGAGCGCGTGCGCTTCGCCCTCTCCAAGCTCGCGGAGAAGGGGCTCGTCAGGAGGTCTGGTAGGAGCTACTCCCTCACCCGAGAGGGTATAGAGGCGCTGGCTCTGCGCGACTATGTCAGGAGGGACCTCATCGCCGCGCTCGGCGCGGTCATCGGAAAGGGGAAGGAGTCCGATGTCTATGAAGCGGTCAGTGAAGAGGGGACGGTCTTCGCCCTCAAGTTCTTCAAGATGGGGAGGGTCAGCTTCACGAGGGTACGGAAGAAGCGATTCGTGGACAAGGGAGAGAGCGGGAACTGGATGACCGTGAACTACGAGGCCGCCAAGAGGGAGTTCGCCTCCCTGAGAACGCTCGAAGGCAAGTCGGGGGCGTTTCCGAGACCCGTCGCCTACAACAGAAGCACGGTTCTACTCGAGCAGCTCTCGGGCGTCCCCCTCTACGAGAGGCCGGAGCTCACAGACTCTCGACGGGTGCTCGGAGACATACTCGCAGCGGTCCGGGCAGCGTATCTAGGACAGGGCTTGATCAACGGAGACCTGAGCGAGTACAACATTCTGACCGACGGCGAGAGGGTCTGGATCATAGACTGGCCGCAGGCCGTCAAGGCCAGCCACCCGAACGCGAAGGAGTTGCTGACGAGGGACGTCACGACGGTGCTCAAATTCTTCAGGCGGGCGTACGGGGTTGAGATCTCGGAAGGGAGCGCGATGGGCTACGTCGAGGGGAAGTCGGAATCTCTAGAATAGGACGACCTTCTCGGCCAAGATGAGCTTTGTGACACCCCTGATGTCTCTCAAGGACTCGTCCAGAATCGACTCTACGTCGCTCTGCACCGACCCGACTCTTTTTCCCGGCTCAAGCACCAGGGCCGCGCTCGCGATCTGAGGCTCGTCTATGGGACGCCCTATCCTGCTGAGGACCCTGACGTATGCCTCCTTCACACCCGGCACCTCCTCGACTATTCGCTGCGCCGCAAGAATGGCGAGCGCGTTGAATATCTTCCCAGTGTGGTTAACGGGGTTCTTGCCGGCCGTCGCCTCCATCGAGTATTGTCGCATGGGAGAGATGAGGCCATTGACCCTGTTCCCTCTCCCGGTGTTCCCGTCGTCCCCCTGCTCCGCGGATGTCCCGGTCACCGTCAGGTAGTAGCTCCCCCTCTTGAGGTCGTCGGCGGAGTTTAGGCGGCAGTCCACGTCGAGCTCCGCCCGAGACGCGAGCTTCATCACCTCTTCGTGAACGTCGGAGATCACGCTCACATAGTGCCCCTCATCTGGGACGTTGCGGCTGACCATCGCGGCTGCGACGGTCAGGTCGAGCCTCCGTTTCTTCCTGAGGCCCATCACCTTGATGTCTTCTCCGACCTCAGGATACCGGCGCTTGAACTCCTTCGAGTTCAGCTTCTTTTCGATCCCCAAGACGAGCTGCTCGGTGGGTGTGAGTGGGGCATAACCGACCCCTATCGACGTATCGTTCGATATGGGTATGACCCCCGTCCTCATGAAGACCGAGATGAGGTCGGCGGAACCTTGCTTTATCATGGTCTTTATTCTGACGTGCCTCTCTGGGTCGAGGTACCGCATGGTCTCTCTGATGAATTTCTTGACCGCCTTCACTGAAATGTCTTCGACCGGTACCCGCACCGTCTTCCCTTTGTAGGGAACCTCTTCGGTAGCGCGCCCCGCGACTAGGATGTTGATCGGCGACGTGACTCTGCCTCCCCCGAACCTCGGCTCTGACTTCCCTCCCACGAGGAGACCCTTGTCGACGTTGTGGTGGAGAATCGCGCCGAACTGGTCGACGTAGTACTTCGACAGCGCCAGAGAGACCGACTCGCACGCGCCGTCGATGAGGCTGTCAGGGTGGCCCTTTCCCTTTCTCTCGACTATCTCGACCTCGAGGTCTCCCACGGCAGAGCCTAGGAGTCGCTCTACGTGGAGTGACCTTGCCATGGACGTGCCCCTTACAGTCTGTCCTCTATTCTGATGTAGAGGACGTTGTTACCCCGTATCACGACCTTCCCGTAGTTCGCCTTCTTGGAGCCGTTCTCCGACTCCTCCGCGTCCACAAGTATGACGTTCATGTACGGGTCGACGTTCGTGATCTTGCCCCTGTACTCCAGCTCGCTCTTGAGACGGACAGCTACCATCTTGTTGGTCGCCTTCTGCAGGACGCTGAGTGGTCTCTTTGCCTGTTGTGGAGAGGACACTTCGGACTTTTCCGACGCCCGGATTCAGGGTTAAAAAGATAATGGTGGGGAAATAAAAAAGGAACATAGTGATATGCGCCCTGGCGTCAAGATAGAGCTGAACGAAGCCGCGAGGTTGACAATGGAGTCCCTCAAGACCGGCTCGACAGTAATCGACCGGATCCTAGGTGGAGGAGTCAGGTCGGGGGCGCTGACGCAGGTTTACGGGAGCAGCAGCTCGGGGAAGACGCAGCTGGGCTTGCAGACGGCGGTGTTGGCGGCGAGTTCCGGGGCGTCAGCGCTTGTCCTGGACACGGAGGGCAGTTTCCGGCCGGAGAGGGCCGCGGAGATCGCAACCGCGAGGGGCCTCGAGCCTGGACCCGTTCTCGAGCGCATAACATACGTCAGGTCGGCGACTTCCGCCGAGCAGGTCGAGGTAGTCAGAAGGCTCGCTAGAGGTGGAGAGGGAGGGCCCAAGCTCGTCGTCGTGGATACAGTCACAAAGAACTTCACTCTCGACTATCCAGGGAGGGAGAACGCCCCGTTGCGGCAGGCTGAGCTTGGTACGCACATGAGCGAGATGGCGCGGGACGCATTTCTGAACTCGAGGGCGTATCTTCTGGCGAACAGGGTCGCGTCGTCTCCTTCCGGAGAGAACTTCGTGGGAGGAGCGGCGATAGAGCAGACGGTAGAGACGTCTCTACGTCTGAGCCGTGAGGGCGATCGCGTCAGGGTTGATTCCGCGTCCGGTGGTTCCGGTGTCACTTCAATCGGAGCGGCGGGAATCTACTGATGAAAAGTGAACAAAGAATTGAATCATTTAGGGCTTCGGACTTAAGGGCCGCTTAAATAGACAGACTGTCGTAATGCTTACGAGCAAGACAGTGAGCGAAGGATTAGTCAGCGTGCTGGCTGCGCTGAAGAACTCGGACCCAGAGGAAGCAAAGAAGAAGATAGACGAAATCACGCGCGATGTGAAGACGGACAGAGAGCGGGGAGTCATGGCGGCCGCACACGGTATCGCCACCAGCATGTCGAAGGGGAGAGAGGGAACGCTGCAGTCGTGGGACCCGGAGAAGGTCAAGAGAGCTGCAGGAAGAATCTCGCGCAGTCAGATGTCGGACGATTACGACAAGGGTTTTGCCGAGACCCTCGTCGAGTACGCCCAGCTCATATCTGTGAAAGAGTGAACAGAAGAATCCAAGTGAAGATGTAGAGCATCACGAAGCCCCCGATGCCAACCGTGTAGAGTTTCCCGAGCTTGTCAGCGGGGACCTTCTTGAAGAGGAGGTAACGGGCCACGTAGAAGGAAGCGAGGTAGACCAGGATCGCGATGAAGAAACCGTTCTCCTCACCGACCACACCTCCCTGGAGCTTGAAGGAGAAGTAGGCCGCGACCCCTCCCAGAACGCCGAAGCCTATCCGCATCCAGTAGAGCCTGTCGAACGAGACCGACACGGCTCAGGACACGACCCTTTGCTTCCGGATGAGGCGCCCTTCGCGCGAGGAGAAGACGCTCGTCAATGATATAATTGTCAGGCGGCGAGCTAGTTGCGTTAATAACATTTCGAACCTGGTTTGAAGCCTTCTCATGCGACTCTGATTCTCGATGAAGTCGCCCTCCCGGCAAATCACCCTTAAGTCAGGGCGGAGAGATGTGAGGGAAGTGCCTGAACTATCAGGGTTCGAGGTCCTCGTCCTGACGAGGGAGATTGGCTCGAGCGTCCTGGGCAGCTTCGTGAGCAACGTGTACTCTATCGGCGAGTCGCAGGCGATTCGCTTCAGAGCACCGGGAGGGCGGGACACGTGGGTGATCGCTTCACCCAAGCGCGGGGCTTGGGTCTCAGAGAGCCTGTCTGAAAGGATGGAGACGTCCTCGTTCACGTCTCGCCTCAGGAAGGAGGTCACGAGGGCCAAGGTGAGCGAAGTGAGCCAGCTGGGTCTGGACCGGGTATACGACATGCGGCTGGGAGAAGGAGATCGACTACGCCACCTGATACTCGAGATGGCGCCTCCGGGCGAGATACTGGTGACCGACGGCGACGGAATCGTCCTTGAAGCGCTCAGGGAAGTCCGCTCCCCAAAGAGACGACTGACGAGGGGCGGTCACTATCGCCCACCCTCGCAGTCGCGAGAGAGCCCGGAGAACGCGAGGAGAGAATCGGTGCTGGATGCTGCCAGGTCGGGTGGCACGGCTGGAAAGGCTCTTGGAAGTAGGTTCGCCATGCCGAGGAAGTACGTCAGGGAGGCGTTGTACCGACTAGGCGTCCCCGAGAGCGCGCCGGCTTCAGCGTTGGAAGACAGAGCGAGCGAAGTGGCAGAGACCCTGACCCGGATGGTAGCCGAAACGAGGGACCATCCCTATCCTTGCGTCTGCGACACCGCCGAGGGGAAGGAGATATTCTCTCTGAAGCCGGAAAGCGCCCCCGTGTCAGCCACGGCGAGCTCCATTTCGCAGCTGTGTGATGCCCTGTTGCTTCCTGCGGTGTTGGGAGAGGCGTTGGAAGCTTCGGAGACCGCCCCGGACAAAGAGAAGCAATACAGAGCGCAGGCGGAAGAGCTGCGCAGGGAAGAAAAATCGCTCTCGGACCAGGCCGCGAAAGCCAGGGAGGCGGCGGTCCTCGCGGCGAGGAGTTCTACTCCCGAAGAGCTCTCTAAACGCGTCCTGGAATCGGGCGTCGGCTCCCCGAGGAAGGAGGAGTGGACACCCGCGGCCGCATCCTCGGCCATCTATGACAGGGCGAAGGAGCTCGAGGCGAAAGCGCAAGAAGTCAGGGAAGCGGCCAAGAGAATCGAGAGGAAGGCGTCCAGAGAGACTTCTACGCAGGGCGAAAAGCGAGGACGGCTCGTAGAGCTCAGGAGGTCCAAGGTGGAATGGTACGAGAAGTTCAGATGGTTCTTCACCTCTGGAGGCAAGCTTGCGGTCGGGGGGAGGGACGCGCAGACCAACTCCATTCTTGTGAAGAGGCACGCGGAGCAGGGCGACACCGTCTTCCACGCGGACCTCTTTGGGTCGCCATTCTTCCTCCTCAAGGGAGGCCGCGAGCAGAGCGAGGAAGAGGTTCGGGAGGTGGCCGGGGCCACCGTCAGCTTCAGCAGCGCGTGGAAGACCGGGTTGGCCTCCGCGGACGCCTACTGGGTCACGCCAGACCAGGTTTCGACCACCGCGCCGAGCGGCGAATACCTCTCCAAAGGGAGCTTCATGATTCGAGGGAGAAAGAACTTCGTGCCTCGCAACCCCGTAGAGATCGCTGTGGGGCTGGACGAGCTGGGAAGAGTCCTCTCCGGACCCGAAGCAGCCCTGAGGACGTCGACTGAGAACTACGTGCTCCTCGGACCGGCGAGGGAGAAGGCCTCAGACACCGCCAAGACGGTCGCTCGGGAGCTTGACGAGTCGGGCGCCGTTCTTCGAAGCAGGCTCGACGACGTGATGCGGGCTCTTCCTTCGGGGGGAGGGAAGGTGCTTCGGAGGAGGCCTAGGACGATAGGGAATAATAGCCAGAATTGAGAACTGGCACCGTTGGTCGTCCCGGTTAGAGAGATATTCATCACTCATCTGGTGCCCTACTCCTACGATGTGATGTACGCAGCTTTCTTCGCGGCCGGACTGGTCATGCTCTACGGCCTCTACACCCATCTTCAGTCCTACGGGATCGGCCTGTCCCAGTTCCTATCCCTTTGCTTCAAGGACTTTCGGACCAAGCTCAGGCGCTTCCTGGCGTTCGGAGTGGGGCAGCGAAGGGTGCTGGGCGACCCGGAGGGCGGCCTGATGCACGGGGCGCTCTTCTTCGGTTTCCTGATGCTCTTCGCCTACACCTCCCTGATATTCCTGCAGAACGACATCCTTCCGCTGTTCACCACGTACGTCTTCATCGCGGGGAACTTCTATCTCCTGCTCGAATTCCTTGGCGACACCCTCGGGCTAGCCTTCGTCGTCGGTCTGATGATCGCCATCTACAGGAGGTTCGTTCAGAAGCTCGACAAGCTCGAGACTGGGCTCGACGACTACTTCGTCCTGGGTATGCTTGTCTGGATCGGCGTCTCCGGCTTCATGCTCGAGTCTCTCCGCCTCATCGCCTTCCCCGTGGGCTGGGCTGGCTACTCTTGGGTGGGCGACTCGCTCTCCATGCTGCTCTCCCTCTTCGGACCTCTAAAGTCTGACGCGGTCGGCGTGTACGAGGTGTTCTGGTTCGCACACATGCTCTCCGTGATGGCCCTGATCGCGGCGACCCCCTACACGAAGCTACTCCACGTATTCACCTCAGGGGCCAACGTGGCGCTCGCCCCCGTCAAGCCAATGGGGAAGCTGTCGACCCCCTTCAGCCTCCCCGCCCTTCTCGCCGCCGGCAGCGCCGAGTTCCCACAGCCCGCGAAGACGGTGGCCGCACTCGCTCCTCTCCAGCTCCTCGCTCTCGACGCCTGCACCGACTGCGGCAGGTGCCAGGAGGTCTGTCCAGCCTACGCGAGCGGCAGGGACCTCTCTCCGCGGGTCGTCGTGCAGGACCTCGCGAAGGACATGAAGCTGTCGAGGGACGCGGACGTCTTTTCGACCGGCGTCATCAGGGACTCCGAGCTGTGGTCTTGCACCATGTGCAACGCCTGCGTCTCGGTCTGCCCCGTCTTCATCGACCAGGTGGACTACATCTCAGAGTACAGGAGGACGCTGGTCTCAGAGGGCAAGCTCGACGGGAGGAAGAGGATCTTCCTCGAGAACGTCGCCCAGAACAGCAACCCCTTCGGGCTCCCCCAGAGAGACAGGCAGACGTGGCTCGTCGAGATGGGAGTGCCCACACTCAAGGAGAAACCCGACGCAGAGTACCTCTACTGGGTGGGCTGCCAGTCGAGCTACGACCCCAGGGGGAGGAACGTCGCGAAGTCGATGGTCAAGATACTCAGGCTCGCCGGGGTCGACTTCGCCGTCCTCGGCGACGAAGAATCGTGCACCGGGGAGCCCGTGCGAAGGATGGGCGAAGAGGGCCGATTCCAGGAGATGGCGATGAAGAACGTCGAGACGCTGAAGCGCTACGGGGTCAAGAAGGTGATCGTCCACTGCGCGCACTGCTTCAACACTTTTCTGAACGAGTACCCGGAGTTCGGCGCTGACTTCCAGGTGATACACCATACTCAGCTCATCGCATCGTTGATGAGCCAGGGGAAGCTGCCCAAGGTCAAGGTCGAAGGGACGATGACGTATCACGACCCCTGCAACCTAGGGAGGATCAACGGGGTCTTCGAAGAGCCGCGCTCCGTGTTGGCTTCCTTGAGCCCGCAGGTGGTGGAGATGGAGAGGAACAGGGCAAAGAGCTTTTGTTGCGGGGGCGGGGGCGCGAACGTGTGGTACGAGGTGTCGGAGAAGAAGAAGATCAGCGTCTTGAGGGCGGAGGAGGCGCGCGCCACTGGTGCCGGGACGCTCGCGGTCGCGTGCCCGTTCTGCATCACCATGTTTGAGGACGCGGTGAAGAACCTCGAAGGCGACCCGATGCGGGTAGCAGACATAGCGGAGCTCGTGGCGATGTCTTTGGGTGACCCGAATTGAACTGCGACCTCAAGAGAAAGCTCGGGCATGGCGATGTCACCTTCGGGACGTGGGTGAGCATAGGGCACACCGACGTACCCGACATACTCGAGACGTTGGGCTTCGACTGGCTGGTCTTTGACACGGAGCACGCCCCGCTCAATCCGGCCATCGTCGCTTCGATGATCCAGGCGGTCGATGACTCGAAGGTATGCCCGATCGTCAGAGTGGGAGCCCCCGACCAGTACCTCGTCAAGCTCGCGCTCGACATGGGCGCTCACGGGGTCCTGTGCCCCCTGGTCAACTCCGGCGCCGAAGCCAAGACTCTGGTCGGCTACGCGAAGTATCCTCCATCGGGCATCAGGGGAGTAGCGCCGAGGAAGGCGGCCGACTACGGATTGACGTTCCCGAAGTACCTCAGGACCGCCAACGACATCACGATAGTCGCGGCTCAGATAGAGACCAGGCTGGCCCTCGACAGTCTCGACGAGATAGCTTCGACCCCCGGGGTCGACATCCTCTTCGTCGGGCCCACCGACCTCACCGTCTCCCTCGGGCTGCTCGACGACAGGAACAACGCCATCGTGGTGGACGCGATGAGGTCGGTCGTCTCGGCTTGCGAGAGGCGCGGCAAATGGCCTGGCGTCCTCGCTGCGACACCGGAGGAGGCGAAGAGGGACGTCGAGCTCGGTTTCAAGTTCATCGGACTGGGCTCGGACGTGAGGTTCATGACGGGAGGGGCCAGGGCCTTTCTGCAGTCCGTCGGAAGAGCCTAAGCCTGCCCAGAGATCAACCTGAGCATCGCGGGGATGACCTGGTACAGGTCTCCAACGACTCCGTAGTCCGAAGCTTGGAAGATGGGAGCGTCCTTGTCCGAGTTGATCGCGGCGATGACCCTCGAGTCCTTGATCCCCGCCACGTGTTGGAGCTGACCGGAGATGCCGACCGCGAGGTACAGGTTTGGATGGACGTTCACTCCCGTGAGCCCTATGTGGTACTCCTCCCCCAGCCAACCGAGGTCTGACGAGAGCGGTCTCGAGCAGCCTATCGTCCCACCGAGCGCGCCGGCCAGCTTGACGAGCAGGTCCAGGTCCTCTCGCCTCTTGAAGCCCCTCCCACCCGAGACGATCACCTTCGCTGTCCGCAGGTCGACCTTTGCTGCGTCCTTCTTGCTCGTCCCCGTAGTAATGACCCTCGCCTTTGGTAGGCCGACGCGTTCCTCCACGACCTGGACCCCATCCTCGACGGAGGGTTCGTACGCGCCCAGCTTGACGACGGCGACAGCCGGAAGCTCACACGACACCGTCGCCACCACTCTTCCTGCGTAGACGCTCCTGTCTCCCTTGAGGCTGCTCCCATCCAGCCTGAGGTTGAACGACTCGCCGATGCATGGCCTCCCGAGCTTGACGGACAGCATCGACCCCACCTCCCTGCCTCTTCTTGTGGCCGCCACGAGTATCAAATCGGGCACCGAACTAGCGGCGGCCTCGCCTATCGCGGCGCCGGCCGTTTCGACCGAGTCGCCCAGCCTTCCTTCGGACCTCAGGAGCAGTTTGCTGTGGCATCCCCCGACTTGGGTTCTGAGCTCGTCCAGCTCCAGGCAGACCGACTCGCCCCCGCAGGAGTCGGCGATCTTTTTGGCAGCAGCCGCCACCTCAGACGCCGGGCCTGACGACTCGGAGTAGGCCCAGACCTTCGTGGTCACTTTTGTATCACTCCCTCGCCTCTCAGCGCATCCAACAGCTTCTTCGCGGCCTCCTCGGGAGGTCCCGAGAAAATGATCCTCTTCCTGTCCATCGACAGGGCCGTCAAGCTCGTGACACTCGTGGCACGAGGGAGCTCTCCCCCCGCGAGGTCAACGGCTGGGACCTCCTCCACCTGTTTCTTCGAAGCCTGCATGATCTGGATCAGGGTCGGGTACCGTGGCTCGTTTATCTCGCTGACGACGGAGGCAAGGAACGGAATAGGAGCTTCGACCGTCTCCACCCTGTCCTCAAGCGAAAGTTCGGCCGTGACCGTGGAGGCACCGATTTCGACCCTCTTCGCGTAGCCGAGGAACGGGAGAGAGAGCCACTCGCTCAACATGGGAGGGACCTGCCCGCTGTAGGTGTCGGAGGAACCCTCCGCGCAGAGGACGGCGTCGAAGGGACCCCAGCGCCTTATCGCCTTTGCCAACAGATACGACGTCGACATCGAGTCGACCGAGCCCGCGTCCCCCACGACGTGCACCGCCCTGTCGGCGCCCATCGCTAGCACCTCCTTGATCGTCTTCCTAGCCTCGGGAGGCCCGAGACAGAACACGACGACCTCGCCTCCGGCCTTCGCCTTCAGCCTCAGGGCTTCCTCGACCGCGTTCTTGTCGAAGACGCTCACCTTGGTCGAGGCGGCGGAGACCATCGGCGCGCCGGAGGAGTCGACCCTGAGGTCAGTTTCGTCGACGGCCTGCTTGACGCACACGGCTACCTTCATGCCGACCGAACTCTGCGCACGTTATTGCGGGGATCTCTGAAAAAGGCGAACAGCGAAAGGACCTGAACGAACTCCCTTCCGGGCTGATTTAATGATTCTCGTGAATCGCGGCAACCCTGATAACACGGACGAGAGCAGCCGTGGACACACGTTGGACCTAGCCCACCGCCTCGCTGACTACTCTCTCTCGCTGAAGCTCAAGGACGTAGACGATGCGACGCGACACCAGGCGAAGGGCAGGATCATAGACGCCCTCGGCTGTGCCATGGGGGCATTCGGAGTTGAGCCCCTGACTCGGGTGAGGAAGGTCGCGTCTCGCGTGAAGTCGTCCAGGAGCTCGACGCTCTTGGGAACTCGGGAGAGGACCTCCCCGGACCTCGCGGCCTTCGTGAACGGCTTCATGGTGAGGTACTTCGACTACAACGACACCTATCTCTCCAAGGAACCCGCCCACCCCAGCGACAACATCTCAGCGTGCCTCGCCGTTGCGGAAGCAGTGGGCTCGGGTGGTGAGGAACTACTCGCCTCGATCGTCGTCGCCTACGAGCTGCAGTGCAGGCTCTGCGACGCCGCGGAGCTCAGGCGAAGGGGCTGGGATCACGTCAATTACGGTCTCGTCTCGACGGCGCTCGCGTCGAGCAGGCTGATGGGGTCGGGCGTCGAGATGGCGGCCCAGTCGGTCAACATCGCACTCAACTCCCACATAGCCATGAGACAGGTGAGAGCGGGTGAGCTGTCGGACTGGAAAGGGGCGTCCTTCGCAAACGCCGCGAGAAACGGAGTCTTCGCCGCTTCTCTCGCCAGGGAGGGACTGAACGGGCCGGCGCCGATCTTCGAGGGCGAGATGGGATTCTTCAGGCAGGTCTCGGGGCCGTTTCGGCTGAACACCGCCAGCTTCGGGGGGAGTGGGCGACGCTTCAGGCTCACCGACACCTACATCAAGTATTGGCCGGCCGAGTACCACTCTCAGAGCGCTGTCTGGGCTGCGCTCGACCTCAGGAGCAGGGTCAGCGAAATCACAGAAATCAAGTCCATACTGATAGAGACTCACGAAGCCGGTTACAGCATCCTCGGGAAGGACCGTGAGAAGTGGAGGCCCAAGACAAAGGAGACCGCGGACCACAGCCTCCCTTTCATCGTGGCCACCGCGCTGGTGGAGGGTTCCGTCACCAACGAGAGCTACACCCGTGCCAGGCTGAGGTCGCGCGAGCTACTCGATATCGTCGACAAGACCGAGGTAAAGGAAGATCCCAGGCTCACCAGGCTCTACCCCGCGCGCGGCATCGCGAACCGGGTTACCGTGACCACGAGGGACGGGAGAAGGCTCAGCTCGCAGGTCGTGATCCCGAAGGGGCACCCGCTAAACCCGATGCGCGACGATGAGGTCGAGGAGAAGTTCGCCAGGCTCACCAGAAAGACGCTGAGCGCGTCCAGAAGGAAGAAGGTCTTGGACGTGCTCTGGAACATCGAGGAAGCCAATGAAATCGGAGGGATAGTCTCTCTCCTGGCAATTAGATGACCTCAACGAGGAGCGAGGTAGACCTTCGGGAGGCTTTCGGCCTGAACTCGTACGAATCGCGGGTGTACCTTGCGCTCCTTTCGGGGCCCAAGAAGCCCAAGGAGGCCGCGGCTTCCTCGGGGGTCCCTCTTCCCCGGACGTACGACACGCTCAGGAGTCTGTGCCAGAAGGGTTTCGCGAACGACGCTCTAGGCGCATTCGCCGCGGTGAGGCCGTCGGTTGCACTGAAGTCCAGAGTCGAGGCGCTCGCCAGGGACTTCGGCGAATCCCAGTCCAGAAGAGAGGCCGCGTCGAAGAGGCTCGTGGAGGCGCTGGAGCCTCTCTACTCCAAGAAACAAGAGTCTGAGCCGGTCATGCTGAGAGGGGTAGAGGCGATCGCAGCGGCGTTCGCGGAGGTCCTCGGGGGCTCGGGACACGTATACTTGATGGTGAGGAAGGGTTTGGAGGCAAAGGGTCTCTTCCTACGCTACCTGTCTGAAGCGAGCGCCGGAAGGCGCGTGGACATACTCGTCCCCGTGGGCGCGGCACTCTCTGCGTCGGACATGAAAGCTCTGGACTCGATAGGAGCTTCGGTGAGAAGGTCGAGCGCGGCCGTCCTCGACGTGATGACGGGCGACGAGTCGGTAATCTTTGGGGTCCCGGCGCGCGGAAGCGACGAGTCTTTCGGGGCGGTCGCGGTCTGGGTGAAGGACGCCTCCTTCGCTGTCTCCATGACCCACTCACTGGGACAGGTCTGGAGGGCGGCGAGGCCCGTCCGCTCCTGAAGAAAACGCCTAATTACCACTGATGGGTGGTAAGACATGTGCGGCTCGCGGTAGGTTTCAACCCTGTCTTCTCCGCCAGAGACGGAATACACCTCTCGACGAAGGCTGAGGCGGCCGGATTCGACTCCCTCTGGATGCACGAGAGCCTGTTCCAGAGGGACACTGTGACCTACCTCGCTTCTATGGCGCTGTCGACGACGAGGATAAGGCTCGGGTCCGGGATAATCAACACGTTCACGCGACATCCCGTCACCACGGCGGCCACGTTCGGCTCGCTCTCCGAGCTCTCGGGCGGAAGGGTGATCCTGGGACTGGGCCTGGGCAGCTTTCCCACCATACCCCTCATCGGCCACCAGATCTTCCCGGTCGAGAAGACGAGACCGCTGCGCAGGCTGAAGGAGTACATCCAGGTCGTCCAGCAGGTCTGGTCTGGGGGCAAGATCGACTTCGATGGCGAGTTCTTCAAGGTCCACAACCTGCAGATGGGCTTCAAGCTCCCCTCGCCCGTCCCCATCTACGTCGCCTCGCTCTCTCCCAAGACGCTGGAGTACGCGGCCACGGTCGCCGACGGGCTGATCTTGTCGCCCGCGCTCAACACGGTCTGGGGGACCGAGCGGATGGTGGAACACGTCAGGAGGGGAGAATCGCTCTCGGGCCGGACCCCGGAGAGGGCGTCCTACATGCTCGCTTCAGTCGACAAAGACCCAGCCAGGGCTGCGCAGGCCGTGAAAGACTACTACTTCTTCGACTACCAGCTCGCCGAGGTCGTCAGGCCGGAGGTCCTCCTTCCATACGGTCTGAGCGAGGAGAGGCTTGCTCCGATGAAGGAAGCCTGGAGGAAGGGAGACGTGCCCCTCGCGAAGAGGTCGATACCCGACGAAGCGGTGGAAGTGCTGACGCTAACGGGCACGCCAGACCACGTGAAGGAGAGGATCTCCCAGTACGTCAAGGCGGGGGTGACGCTGCCCGTGATCATGCCCATCGGCGACGTGGACTTCGCGATCCAGTCGCTGGCGCCCGCCTCGAGATGAGCGGCCTCGGGTCGCTTCCCCGCCTTCTACGCGTGCAGTTCCTACCGGTGATAGTCTCCCCGGTCCTGGTCGGCGCGGCGGTCGCGTGGCACGCGGCTTCCGCGTTCCAGCCGTGGTACCTCTTGCTCGTCCTGCTGGGGTCGGCCACCCTCCACCTGGCCGCGAACGGGATCGACGACGTCTACGACTACCTCAACGGAACCGACAAGCTCGCGGAGGAGATGCTCCCCAAGGACGCCCCGGGCTGGAAACCGATAGCCAGGGGCGTGGTCTCGGTCGGGAGGGCGTACGCGACTTCCTCCGCCCTGTACGCCCTGAGCGTGGCGATCGGCCTCTACCTCTCATTCGTGGTCGGCTGGTGGGCGATCCTTATCGCAGCGGCTGGGATAGCCCTGAGCTACTTCTACACGGCCCCCCCGCTGAAGCTGGACTACAGAGGAGGCGGGCTTGGGGAGCTCTCCATAATGCTCTCCTTCGGGCCGATCCCCGCCCTCGGGACGTACTACGTGATGACGAGGTCGCTCTCTCTCCTCCCCGTGCTCCTCTCGCTACCAACGGGCATCCTAACGACGGACGTCCTGATCTCGCACGACATGATATTCTACGACGTCTACGAGCGCGCCGGGAAGAGGACCCTGACCGTGGTGCTCGGGAGGTCGGCGGCTGCGAGGCTCTTCACCTACCTCGGCGTCGTGGCCTACTCCATCATCGTCCTCGCTGTGGTCACCCGCGTGGCGCCCCTGTCGAGTCTGCTGGTTCTCCTCGCTCTCCCCGTCTTCCTGAAGCTGGCCGACCTCGAGGGCAAGGTGAGGGCTCCACCGGAATACGGGGCGAGGACCATGCTCGCGTTCGCCCACTCGGTCCTGTTCAGCCTCCTCCTCGCCCTGGGCCTAGTTCTTTAGCTCCCCTTGTTGCCCTTTGCAGCGAGGAGCATCGATGGCCGAGTCGCGCAGAGGATGGCCGTGTTGGTCGCTGGCGGTCGTCGCCTCGATGGTCCTGATGTTCGTCGCGCCGTCGAAGTACTTCATACCCGCCGCCTACTTCGCCACGTCCGTCATGTTCGTCGCAGCGTGGAGGCTCGGAGCGCTCTCCGGTAGGTTCAAGCCCTCCGTCAGGTCGATCGCCCTGGGCCTCGCGGCAGCGGTCCTGCTCTACTTCATCTTCTACGCGGGCAACGCGGGGATAGCGGCCCTGCACCCGTTCGGGGTGTCGCAGTCGAACGAGGGGACCATCTACGCCCTCATCGCTTCCCCCTCCAACCCCGCGTGGGTGCAGGTCGGCGTGCTCGCGTTCGACGCGGTGGGCTACGAGGCCTTCTTCCGCGGCTACCTCCAGAACGGGCCCCTGGCTCGGACGGGACGCTTCGCACCCTTCTCCTCCGCGCTCGTCGATGCCGCCATCCACGTGACCACGCTCAACCCTCTCTGGGTCGTGACCACGTTCATCGCAGACTCCGTGTGGGGGGTCGACAACCGCTTCGCGAAGGAGCTCAGCTCGAACGTCGTGAGCCACTTCGTCTGGGACGTCCTGATCTTCCTGCTCTTTCCCATACGATGAAAAGCGATAATTAGGAAGTGGGCTTGAGGTCGGGCATTGGCCGATAGGGTCGGGATCGTCGGCGTCGGGTACGAGGGTTTCCGTCCCTCCATCGCAGACATCTCCACGAGGGAGCTGATGTTCCAGGCTGCCTCGAAAGCTTACCTTGACGCCGGGGTCGACCCAAGGGAGGAGGTCGGGTCGTTCATCTGCTGCACGGAGGACTTCTGGGAGGGGTGGAGCATCACTGACGAGATGGTGCCGGACCAGGTCGGTGGCGCGAGGAGGCCTGTCTGCACAGTGCCGGGAGACGGCATTATGGGCATGGGACACGCCATCATGCAGCTTCGCTCGGGGGTGGCGGAGGTCGTGGCGGTGGAGGCGCACAGCAAGCTCGCAGACGTGCTCGACAAGGTCGCCGTCGAGAACCTGTCACTCGACCCGGTATCGCTTAGGGTCACCGGCGCGAACTACGACGTCCTCGCGGGGCTGGAGATGTCTGCCTTCCAGCACAGGACGGGCTTCGGCCGGGACGACTGCAGCATGGTCGTGAAGAACGAAAGAGAGTCGGCGCTCAAGAGCGCGAGGGCGAGCTACGGGGCGAGCCTCAGTCTCAAGGAGATCGCAGAATCGCCCCCCGTCTCGTCTCCCCTTCTCCGCTTCGACAAGTCAGAGCCGGCCGAGGCGGGGGTGGTCGTCGTGTTGGCCACCGAACGCTGGATCAGGAGGCACAGGAAGGACGCCGTCTACGTCGACGGCCTGGCGTGGAGGTCTTCCACGCCCTGGGTGGAGGGCGGAGAGCTAGCGAAGCCCCGCTACGCCGCCGACTGCTGCGCGGCTGCCCTGAAGCAGGCCGGACTCAGGGGACGTTCGTCGCTCGACCTGGTAGAAGCGGACGACACCTACTCCTTCAAGCTCCTGGAGCACCTGCTCGCGATTGGTTTCGAGAAGAGGGAGGTCGAGGACGTGCTGGAGCGGGGCTCTCCCACGCTCAACCCAAGCGGAGGCTCTCTGGGCACCGGGTACCTGATAGAGGCGTCGGGGCTTCACAGGGTGCTAGAGTGCGTCCTCCAGCTGAGGGGGACGGCGGGGGCGTCTCAGGTCAAGGCCGAGAGGGCCCTCGCGCTGTCCTGGAGGGGGTACCCGACGGGGACCGGCGCCGCGGCGGTGCTGTCGGCATGAAGCGCGTCGCGGTGGTAGGGGCGGGCATGACGAAGTTCAGGCGCAGGATGCTCGAGACCGGCCGGGAGATGTCCTTCGAGGCGGGGAGGATGGCAATGGACTCCGCCGGGATGGAGTTCAAGGACGTGCAGTCGGTCGTGATGGGGACTGCGCCGGACGCGTTCGACGGGGTCCACATGAAGGGCGAGTACCTGATGGACGGTGCGGGCGGCACGAACAGGCCCTACAGCAGGGTTTACGTGGGAGGCGGGACGGGCGTCTTCACGCCCATCGCGGGGTGGTGGCACGTCGCGTCCGGGATGTTCGACACCTGCCTCGTCGTGAGCGAGGAGAAGATGTCGCCCCTCCGGCCCCACCCTCAGTACGCATTCTGGAGCATCTTCGACCACACGCTGGAGAGGCCCCTCGGCGTCACACTCCTCTGGATCTTCTCCCTCGAGATGAGGAGGTACATGGCGGTCCACAACGTGAAGGAGGAGGACATCGCGCTCGTCTCAGTCAAGAACAAGGGGAACGCGATGGACCACCCCTGCGCGCAGCTCCCCGCGAGGATAACCGTGGACGACGTGATGAACAGCGAGCCCATCTGCCTGCCTGTGAAGAGGCTGGACGTCTCGCCGACATCGGACGGGGCCGCCGCTGTGATGCTCGCGTCCGAGGACGTGGCACGGAAGTACACCGACGACCCGGTCTGGATAGACGGCGTGGGCTGGAACGTCGACACCCAGTACTGGACGAGCCGTGACCTCTACTACCCCAGGTACGTCGAGCAGGCCGCGAGGATGGCGTACAGGATGGCCAGGGTCGAGAACCCAAAGAAACAGATCGACTTGGCCGAGGTCTACGACCCCTTCGACTACAAGGAGCTCCACCATTTGGAGGGCGTGCTGCTCGCGGACAAGGGGGAAGCCCCCAGGCTGACGCGCGAGGGCGTGACCCAGCGGGACGGCGACCTCCCCGTGAACCCTTCGGGCGGGCTGCTCGGCGTGGGGAACCCCATCGCCGCCGCGGGGACGATGAAGGTCTGCGAGCTCTTCTGGCAGCTGAGGGGAGAGGCGGGAAAGAGGCAGGTGAAGAAGAGCGTGAGACGGGGCCTGGCTCAGGCTTGGGGGGACGAGCTTCAGGTTGGGACCGTTATCATTCTGAAGAGATGAGTCAGCGTTTCTTGGACCAACGTTTCCCGAGCTTCTCGTGAGAATTCAACCACAATCTAGCCGCTTCTTGAGGACCGAGCTCATCCAACGACTCGCTCGCCTCGGTCAATTTGCTTTGCTTGTTAGGGTCCGCGAAACCAATCTCAGTCAAAAATCTGCGAACGTCACTCTGTCGTGACAGGTTCATGATCCAGCAATCCTTCGTTGCTCGACCAAATCCAGTTTTAGTCCCTTGTCGGTTGCCTAGCCTGAGCCTTCCAGGAGAGAAGCCGAGTTCGAGCAGATATTTGCGCGCCAGCTCTAATAGTTGTACGTCGGTATTCGCAACTTCGACACCTGCGCTCAAGCCGGGTCCGTTTCTACGCCATACGCTCACCGATGGATTTCCTTCAGCCGTATAGAGACCGCGGAGGAAACTCTTGGGGTGTCTCCCAACGATTGGTTCTATGGAAACCAAGTCTCTGTCGACGAACTCGTACAAGTCTACGCTCGTGACCTTGGCGTTGTACCAAGTTCCGCCTTCGTCGACTGTCGTCCAGACGCGATAGGGGCGACCCTTCTTCAGCACGACGCTCGCGCAGCGGGCGAACTCTTCCGCGAAATCCCTCGACTTGACCTTCAATCGGAGCCTCTTGCCTCCGTCGTTGTCGTCGGCCCACCCGTCTCCGATCCACGCCCCGACGAAGAAGCTGAGCTCAGGGGACGGACTCCCGTCGAAGAGGTTCCTTCCCGTGTAGGGAGAGTTTGCGTCAAGAGACCATCGCCTGATGGTCTCCTTCGCGGGCAGAGGGAGCTCTCCACGGTGCCGTCGCAGAAACTCGCTGGGGCCACGAAACGTCCCCGCCGCGACCTCGCTCCTCACCAGGTCGAAGACCATCATCCTCTCGTCAGGAGAGGTCTTGGGCGAAGGCACGAACGAGAGGGCGAGCCGCCCATATAACGACCACCTCTCGTATATACGGACGAGCGCATCGGGGCGACAGATGGCCGAGGGAGACCTCCTGTGGGAACCTTCCAAAGACGATATCGCTTCTGCTAGGATCACCGTCTACCTGGAGTGGCTGGCGGAGAGGGGGAAGAAGTTCGAGGATTACGACTCGCTCTGGCGCTGGTCGGTGAGCGACCTGGAGGGGTTCTGGAGGTCTGTCTGGGAGTACTTCGGTGTCCGGCACTCGGGTCGCTTTTCGAGAGCGCTCTCTTCGAAGAGGATGCCAGGCGCCAAGTGGTTCGAAGGGACGAGCCTGAACTACGCAGAGCACATGCTCGGTGGTAAGGACGGTGGACCCGCCCTGATAGCAGTCACGGAGGAGGGAAGAAGGGAGGTCTCGTGGCACACGCTCGAGAGGGAGACGGCCGCGCTCGCCTCCTGGCTGGAGGGGAACGGCGTTCGAAGAGGCGACAGGGTCGCCGCGTTCGTGCCGAACTGCCCTGAAGCGGTCGTTGGCATGCTCGCGACGGCTTCGATAGGCGCGGTCTGGTCCAGCTGCTCCCCCGACTTCGGAGCCCCTGCGGTGGTGGACCGCTTCGGCCAGATCAAGCCAAAGGTCCTGATCGCCTTCGAGAGGTACCGTTACGGAGGGAAGGAGTTCGACAGGGGGACTGAGGTGAGGTCGGTCGCGAGGGCGCTCCCGGGGCTGAAGAAGGTCATCACGCTTGAGGGAGGGGGCTTTTCCACAGCCTGGAGAGATGCGACGTCGGGACGAGCGAAACCGAGGTATAGAAGGGTCCCCTTCTCCGACCCGCTTTGGATCTTGTACTCCTCGGGGACCACCGGCCTCCCGAAGCCCATCGTCCACAGTCAGGGCGGGATCCTTCTCGAGCACCTCAAGGGCGTGGGCCTTCACAACGACGTCCGGCGGGGTGACCGTCTCTTCTGGTTCACGACGACCGGATGGATGATGTGGAACTACGTCCTCGGCGGGCTGCTCCACGGCTCGACGGTCGTGCTGTATGACGGGAGCCCTGTCTACCCAGACGCGGGAGCGATGTGGGATCTCGTCGACGAGAACGAGGTGACGTTCGCAGGGGTTAGCGCCCCGTACGTCGCCGCCTGCGCGAAGTCGGGCCTAGCCCCCAGGGAGGGGAGGAGTTTCAGGCGACTGAGAGGGGTGGGCTCGACGGGGTCGCCCCTGTCTCCGGAGGGCTTCGAGTGGCTCTATGCGGGGGTGAAGCGGGACCTCTGGGTCGCGTCTATGAGCGGAGGGACAGACGTCTGCACGTGCTTCGTCGGAGGGTGCCCGACGCTCCCGGTCTATTCGGGCGAGATACAGTGCAGGTGGCTCGGCTCGAGCGTGATGGCTTACGACGAAGAGGGGACCTCTGTCGTGGGAGAGACGGGCGAACTCGTTGTGACGGAGCCGATGCCCTCCATGCCCGTCCGCCTCTGGGGTGACAAGGGAGGCAGCAGGTACAGAGAGGCGTACTTCGCCGCTTACCCAGGGGTCTGGACGCACGGGGACTGGATCAAGGTGACCGAGCGCGGGACGTGCGTGATCTACGGCCGCTCTGACTCGACGATCAAGAGGCAGGGGGTGCGGATAGGTACGGCTGACATCTACAGGACTGTCGAATCCATGAAGGAGGTGGCTGACAGCCTGGCGGTCGAAGCGTCGGATGAGGGCGGAAGGTCGTACATGGTGCTCTTCGTCCAGGCCGCGCCGGGCACGGTGATAGGACCGAAGGAGGTGCGGAGGATCCAGGAGAAGGTCAGGTCAGACCTTTCGCCGAGGTACGTGCCCGACGAGGTGGTGCCAGTTACCGCGGTCCCGAGGACGATGAACGGGAAGAAGCTCGAGATACCGGTGAAGCGGCTCTTCTCCTCGGGGCCGGCCAACAAGGGCGGCTTCAGGAAGGACGACGAGCTCTTCGCGGAGTACGCGAGAGTGGTGGAGGAGCTCAAGAGGCGCTGGAAACTTTGAAATCCGGCCTCCGACCCACGATGAAGCGGGCTTGAGCTCGAAGATCGCGAAGTACCCGGGCACGGAGGTGACGCCCGAGGAGCTCGAATCGGGGAGGTTCCTGTTGACGAGCTACGAGACTGTGACCAGGTACTCGTGGACGTCGGGTGTCGCCATCAGCAGGTTCCTTGACGGGCTCAAGGAGGGCGAGGTCTGGGCGAGGAGGTGCAACAGCTGCGGCCGGACGATCGTCCCGCCCCGGATGTACTGCGAGGAGTGCTTCAGGCCGACGGACGACTGGGTCAGGGTGAAGGACAGGGGCACCGTTAGCACCTTCTCCATCAGCTACGTCAACGCCGACGCTAGCAGGAGGAAGACGCCGATACTCGTCACAGTAGTCTGGCTCGACGGGGCTTCCCCAGAGAACGGGATACTCCATCTCCTCGGCGAGGTGAAGCCAAAGGACGTCCGCGTGGGGATGAAGGTGAAGGCAGTCTGGAAGCCGAAGTCGCAGCGCGAAGGGGCGATCACCGACATCAGGTACTTCAAGCCCGTGGTGTAGAGAGGCCAACAGATATACGCGGCCGGAAGGGCACCCATGCTGTGCCCCTCACAGAGAGGCTGACGGACGTCGACCGAATACGATTCTGGAAGGACAAGATACCCTTCCGGTACGAGTACACGGCGGGCGTTGCGGGGGAGAAGTTCCTCAGGGGGCTGCAGGAGGGAAGGATAATCGCGTCGAGGTGCACCCGTTGCGGAAGGAAGTACGTGCCCGCGAAGTCGTACTGCGCAGAGTGCTTCATGCCCATCACGCGCTACGGCGAAGTGGGTCCCGAAGGGACGATCGCTGCGTTGACGGAGAGCCACGTCCGTTTCGACGGAACCACGGCCGCGCGACCGAGGCTCGTCGCCTTCGTCACGTTCAGGGGAGCGACCGGCGGGATAGTGCATCAGGTCTCGGGGAAGGACGCGAGGATAGGCTCGAAGGTCGAGCCCAGGTTCAGGGCCAAGAAAGGGAGGAAGGGTTCCCTTCTCGACATCGAGGAATTCCGAGTCGTCCGCGGCTAGCGGTCTAGACGCGCGTCAGCCAGGACCTGTACTTGGGGTCAAGGCCGTGGGTCGCGTCGTTGTACATCTTCTCCAGCTTCTTCACCACCGGGTACCTGCCCTTGCCTATCGTCCTGCCGTCGACCTCCCTGATGGGCGTGATGCCGACAGCCGTCCCGGTGAAGAAGAGCTCGTCCGATGTGTAGAGCTCCTCCTTCGTCGAGTCGTTCCTGTAGAAGACCATGCCCGTGTCGCGGGCGAAGTTGATCACCGTGTCCCTCGTGACCCCGCGCAGGATCCCCGAGCTCGCGGGCGGCGTGCTCAGGACACCGTCCTTCACCCTGAATATGTTCTCCCCTGGCCCCTCCGCGACCATGCCGCTCGTGTTGAGCATGATGGCCTCCTCGTAGCCCGCGGCGAGCGCCTCCATCTTCGCCAGCGCAGAGTTGGCGTAGTTCGCGGAGCACTTCGCCTGGGGAGGCAGCGACCTAGAGTCTATCCTCGACCAGCTCGACACCATGCACCTCACGCCCTTGTCCAGGGCTTCGCGGCCAAGGTACGGCCCCCACTCCCAGAGGCAAATCGCGACGCTGATCTTGTTCGAAAGCGGGCTCAGCCCCATCGTGCCGTACCGGGTGAAGGCGATGGGCCTCACGTAGCACTCTGAAAGACCGTTCTGCTTCACGACGTCGATCGAAGCATCCGAGAGCTCCTTCGCGGAGTAGCCGAGGTCCATCCTGTAGATCTTGGCGCTGTTGAGGAACCTGTCGATGTGGGCGCCCAGCCTGAAGAACGCGGGACCGTCCTTCGTCTTGAAGACGCGCATCCCCTCGAAGATCGCCATGGCGTAGTGGAGACCGTGCGTCATCACGTGGACTGTGGCGTCGTCCCACTTCACCATCTTGCCGTCCATCCAGATCTTTTTGAGCGGCCGAATCATAAAGCGCCCCCGAATCTCAGAGTATTTACGAATACCCTCTTACGAAATCGCTGTGCGAGCTTATTATCCTCAGACCGAATGAGCGGGACGTGCCCCGACCAGTCATACTCTCCGCGTGCAGGACGGCGATCGGAAAGTTCGGTAGGAGCCTCGTCGGCGTGAGCGCGACCGGGCTCGGCTCGGTGGTCATCGCCGAGGCTCTGAAGAGGGCGCGGGTGCCACCCGCGGAGGTCGACGAGGTGATAATGGGGAACGTCCTCTCGGCCGGCCTGGGACAGAACCCGGCCCGTCAGGCCGCCGTCGGCGCTTCGATCCCCTATCATGTCGGGTCGGTGACAGTGAACAAGGTCTGCGGCTCCGGGTTGAAGGCGGTGATGCTCGCTGCCCAGTCGGTCAAGGCGGGGGACAACGAAGTCGTGGTCGCGGGCGGGATGGAGAGCATGAGCAACTCTCCTTACATCGTGAGGGGGATGCGCTGGGGGGTGAAGTACGGTGACGCCAGGCTCCAGGACGAGATGATCGTCGACGGGCTCTGGGACGTCTACAACGATTACCACATGGGCGTGACGGGCGAGATAATCGCGAGGAAGTTCGGGATCACGCGAGCCGAGGCGGACGGGTTCGCCTACCGCAGCCACATGAGGGCGGCGACCGCGGAGGAGCAGGGACGTTTCAAGGAGGAGGTCACGCCTGTAGAGATACAGAGGGACGGTGCGTCGAGCGTCTTCCTCGCCGATGAATGCGTAAGGAGAGACACCACGGTCGAGAAGCTCTCCAGGCTGAAGCCCGTCTTCGAGCCGCAGGGTATCCTGACGGCGGGCAACTCTTCACAGCTGAGCGACGGGGCTTCCGCGCTCGTCGTCGCGTCCCAGGAAGCGGCGAGCAGGCTCGGTGTCGAGCCGCTGGGGAGCATAGTCGCCTACGGGACGGGCGGGCTCGCCCCCGAGCTCGTGATGGAGGCGCCCATCCCCACCACGAAGGCCCTCCTCGAGAAGGCGGGGATGAAGGTGGACGACATCGACCTGTTCGAGCACAACGAGGCGTACGCCAGCGCGTCGATCGCCGTGATGAAGGGACTGGGGATACCCGAAGAGAAGCTCAACGTGAACGGAGGGGCGGTCGCCCTCGGCCACCCCATAGGTTGCAGCGGAGCTAGGGTGCTCACGACGCTCCTCTACGAGCTGAAGCGGGAGCGCAAGCGCAGGGGCCTCGCGACGCTCTGTCTGGGCGGAGGGAACGCCGTCTCTATGATCGTTGAGCGCTAGTCTCGCGGAGCTTCCTGCGAAGGACCTTGCCGACGAGGCTCTTGGGGAGGTCGGGGACGAAATCGACCTTCTTCGGTACCTTGAACTTCGCGAGCCGCTCCGCGCAGAAGTCGATGATCTCCTTTTCGGTCACCTTCGAGGAGGGGTCCTTCAGCACGACGAAAGCCTTCACCGCCTCGCCGCTAAAATCGTCGGGGATCCCGATGACGCTCGCCTCCTTGACCGCGGGGTGCTCGAAGAGCACCTCCTCGACCTCCCTGGGGTAGACCTTGAAACCGCCGACGTTCACCATGTCCTTCTTCCTGTCGACGATGTAGAAGTAGCCGTCCGAGTCCATCTTCGCGATGTCCCCGGTGAGGAGCCACCCGTTCCTTAGCACCGCGGCGCTCTGCTCGGGCTGGTTCCAGTAACCCTTCATCACCTGGGCGCCCTTCACCGCGAGCTCGCCGACCTCTCCCGTGCCGAGGAACTTGTCGGGGTCCTCCTGGTCGACTATGGCTGCCTCTGTCTCGACTATCGGGATCCCGACGGAACCGTCCTTGACCACCCCGTCGTGGACGGGGTTGCAGTGGGTGACGGGGCTTGCCTCGGTGAGGCCGTAGCCCTCCACCAGACTCCCGCCCGTGAGCTCGATGAACTTCTTCCTGACCTGGACGGGTAGGGCCGCACCGCCGGAGATGCATGACCTGACGGTCTTCATGTCGAACTTTCCGACCTTCGGACTGCTGATGATCGCGATGTACATCGTGGGGACGCCGCAGAAGACGGTCACGTGCCTCTTCTCGATCGCGCCCATGACCTCGTCCACGTGGAAGCTCGGGAGGAGGACGAGCTGCGCTCCTGAATAGAGCGTCGGGTTCATCACGACGGACATACCATAGATGTGAAAGAGGGGGAGGACGGCGAGCGCGACGTCTTTGTCGGTGATGGGCAGCATGAGCGACAGGCCGACGGCGTTCGACAAGAGGTTGTAGTGCGTCAGCATCGCGCCCTTCACCGTCCCCGTCGTACCTCCCGTGTACTGCAAAACGGCAAGGTCCTCCATTGGGTCTATGTCGGGGAACTTCTCGTGAGTAGCCTTGTCTCTGAGGAGGTCAGAGAAGTCCTCCGTTCCCTGCCTTCTGAGGTTCTTGACGCCCGCGAGGCCCGCCAGCCGCTTCTTCAGCGGGGGCAGGAAGTCCGTCACGCTCGTGGTGATGACGTGCTCGAGGCTCAGCTTGTCCCTCGCTTCCTCGAGGCTCTGGTAGAGGTCGTTCTTCTTCACGATGTCCCTCGCCGCGACGACCACCTTGGCCCCCGAATCCGAGAGCTGGACCTCTAGCTCGCGGGCCTTGTAGAGAGGGCTGCACGCGACCGCGACGCCGCCCGCCTTCAGTATCCCGAAGTAGGAGATCACGAACTGGGGGGTGTTTGGCAGGAAGATGCCGACCCTGTCCCCCTTGCCGACGCCCATCCGGGCCAGGGAGGAGGCGAACCTAGATGACAGTTCGTCCACCTCGGAGTAGGGAAGCGTCCTCCCCTGGTAAAAGAGGCAGGGCGATGACGGGCTCCTCTTGGCGGATTCGGTGAGGACCGTGAAGAGAGGCTTCGGTTCGACGTGGACGCTCTTGGGCACGCCCTTCGGCCAAGACTTCGTCCAGGGTCTCTCCAGCTGCAAAGCCTAGCAACGCCACTGGGAGTAGAGGAATCTTAAGCGTATTCCCGGAGCGGGTTCGGCGCTCAGGATATCTTGTACTTGTTCGCCAGCTTCACTATCAGGAATATGACGAGGGCGACGAGTATGAATGTGAGGAGGTTGAGGGCGAAGTCGCCGACGAGGAAGGGGCCGACCTGGTACGTGTCCACGGAGGTCCCCTTTGGCAGGAGCGGGCTGAGGATCGGCAGGACGAGGTCGCCGACGAGCGCCTTCACCAGGTTGCCGAGGTAGAGGCCGAGTATGAAGGCCACCGCGAGGCCGAGGACCTTGTACGTCTCAAGGAACGCCTTGAACTCCTTCGTCAAGCCCTTCGGCGGAGGCGCGGGAGGGGCGGGGGTGAGGAGCTCTCGTATCTTCTTGAGCTCCGCGAGGACATCGTCGTCCTGCTCAGGCACGTTTTTTGCCCGCCCGGCTAAGTGAGTTAAACGTTTCTTCGGAACGGCCTTCCGACACCGTTGGTTCCCGTCGAACAAAGTCGACGAGAAGTGGTCTAAACTTAAGTATGGAGGCGAGGTTTTCGGAGGTCGAAAAACAATGTCCGAGGAGAACGAAAGGTATCTTGTCCTCTGCGTCGACAGGGACGACGACCTGGGCAGGAAGACCGGGATCTCCACACCCGTCGTCGGGAGGCAGCAGGTGGTCTCTGCCGCGACACGGCTGGCGGTCGCCGACCCGGAGGAGGCCGACACAAACGCGATGTTCGCCTCGGTGAAGAAGTTCGACGAGCTAGGGGCGAAGGGCGTGGCGGCCGAGGTAGCGGTCGTCTGCGGGGACGAGAACGGAGGTTTCGACGCGGACAGGAAGGTGAGGCGGGAGGTCGAGGCGGTGATAGGGGATGGGAGGTTCTCCGGGATAATCTTCGTCTCCGACGGCGGGGACGACGAGCAGGTCATGCCCCTTCTGCAGAACATCAGGCCGATAGTCTCGGTGGTCCGCGTCGCGATAAAGCACAGCGAGTCGGTCGAGCAGACATACATGGTGCTCGGCAGGTACCTCAGGATGCTCGTCTTCGACCCGAGGTACTCGAAGTGGGTTCTCGGAGTCCCTGGCGTGATACTGCTGCTGGCGGGCATACTCATCGCGGCGAACCAGACGCTCGCTGCGGAGCTGCTGGCGCTGCTGATAATCGGTGGCGCGTTCGCGGTGAGGGGATTCAACCTGGACAGGTGGCTGGCTGGCATACTCAGCAGGGGGCCCTACGGCTACGTGAGGCTCTTCTCGACGATCGCGAGCGGCCTGGTCATCCTCGTGGGCATATCTTCTGGCTACGCTCTCGCGAGCGCCAGCGCGCAGGCAGCGTCGGTGGTCGCCCACCCATCTCTGCTGCTGGTCGACGCGGGGATACTCGCTGGTTACTTCATCAGCGGTGCGCTCTTTCTCGTCTCGATCGGCCTGATAATCTACACCACAGGGAGCATGCTCGCGCACCTCGTGAGAGGGAGCCAGAGAGCGTGGCGCGATGGTGTGGCGATTCTCATGGTTGTGCTTCTCTACTATCCCGTCGGGACGTTCGCTAGCATTCTGATCGGGGCGCAGCGCGAGTCCGACATACTGCTCGTCTCCTACATACTCCTCGGCCTTGCAGTGATCTTCGGTTTGACGACCGTCATCGTCCCCAGGGTAAGAACACGAGCGACCGTAGCCGCGGAATAGGGAAATGCTGGAATCGGTCCTGGGCCGGCTGGGCGTCTACAGGGTGTACGAGAACAGGCTCGAGGCGCAGATAGAGAGGGATAGCATACCAAGCCACATAGGCATCATCCTGGACGGGAACAGAAGGTGGGCCGCCAACAAGGGGGTCTCCAGGGAGGGAGGACACAAGGAGGGCGCTGACAGAGTGGAGCAGCTCCTCGACTGGTGCCACGACCTCAAGGTCAAGACTGTCACGCTATACGTTCTCTCGACCGAGAACCTGGCCCGGCCCTCGGAGGAGGTCGAAGAGCTGCTCTCTCTGCTAGAAGACCGTTTCACGAAGCTTCTCTCAGACGAGAGGGTCTATCGCTACAGGGTGAAGGTGAAGGCGATCGGCCAGCTCGACCTCCTCCCGGATGGTATGAGGAAGACGCTAGCGGAGATCGAGGAGAAGACGAGGGGGTTCGACGGCCTGTACCTGAACATCGCTGTCGCGTACGGAGGCAGGGCGGAGATCACAGACGTAGTCCGCTCGATAGCCCAAGACGTGAAGCAGGGGAGCTTGACTCCCGACAAGATCTCAGAGGAGACGATCTCGAGGAAGCTCTACACATCATACCTGCCCAACCAGGAGCCCGACCTGATAATCAGGACGTCCGGGGAGGAGAGGATGAGCGGTTTCCTGTTGTGGCAGGGCGCGTATTCGGAGCTCGTCTTCGTCGACGTCTTCTGGCCCGCCTTCAGGAAGATAGACCTCATGAGGGCGATACGCACCTATCAGAGAAGGACCAGGCGTTATGGAAGGTAGAATGACAGGTCGCATTTCTCAGAAAACCGTTATAACCGAACCCTCTTCGGCCACACCGTCTTGAAGATATTCGTGGGCACGCTGAAGGACAAGGGTGAGGACCTCTCTTCATTCCTCGAGGCCAGGGTGGGCACCAAGCCCGAATTCGGCGGGGACTCGATAGAGATCGACACGTCGGCTGCGAGAAAGGGGATCAACACGAGGCTCGTCAAGACGTACATCAAGAGGTTCCTCTTCGTCAATGGTGTGAGGTCAGACTACCGAGTCTTCGTGGACGGCGACGAGCTCACGATACAGGAGCTCGAGGGGACCGAAGAGGAGGAGGAAGAAAAGAAGGAGAAGAAGGAGAAGGTCAAGGAGAAGATCGAGGAAGCCGAGTCGCGAGAAGAGGAGGAGCCGAAGGCTGAAGAGAAGCCGAAGGAGGAAGTGAAACCTGAGAAGAAGAAAGCGAAGCCTCCCGCAAAGAGGAAGGCCAAGAAGCCAAAGTCAGCCTCCGGGTCTAAGGACGGGTAACTCCACCGCTCCCAGACCGCGTCCGTCTCTTTCTCAGTTCCTTCTCACGAAGCAACGCCCTGAGATAGTTCCTTGACTCCCGTAGAGGCTTCAGAGAGGGCAGCAGGTCCCTCCGCTTCGCCATCTCGAGCCCCGACCTGAGGTTCTTCACCGCGAAGGCGAGGGCTTGCCTTTCGTCTGGGACGCGGTACCGATCGAGGTGTATCCTCCTGCCGGGATTCTCCTCTTCGAGTTCGATCTTGATGAAGGCGATGCCCTTCTCTATGTAGACGTAGGAGAGCCAGACCTCGTGCATCTGTTCGGAAGACGGCTCCCCCCGGATCTCCTCTCTGACAGCTTCCAGCGTTGCGAGAGATGAGCCGAGCTCGGAGATAGTCTCTTCGAACCAGTCCACGAGCACCTCGCTTCTCGGGACGCTTTAAGCGATGGAGAGAAGCCCATTCAAATTTATAATCCGGAGCCATCAGGCCGCCGCGATTGCCAAAGAAGGATGAGCACGCGCTCGGAGGAGCGTGCTACGTCCGCCTCTCGTCCCTCCTCGACATAGGCAGGCTCTCTTGCGCGCTCGAGAGGGCTCCGTTCCCACTCTTCGCGTTCAAGGCAGGGACCTCGCTCAGGATAGCCGCGCCCCTAGACCTGTACATGGGGACGCAAATACTCTACTACACGGACACATCCGAGTCGGGCGAGTTCCTCGCTTACAGGACCACGACCGAAGGCGAGGAGGTGCAGCTCGTCCCGTCGGCGAGCAACGCCTCCTTCCTCTACGCGCCCGTGATCAGGATAAAGAAGATGCCCGCGGCGCTCAGCCCAAAGGACAGCTTCGAGAGCCGATTCATGTCAGCCGAGGTTGAGGACATACCGAATCTGGTGAAGGTCGGGACGTACAAGGTGCTCTTCGAGGAGCCCCCGCTCCCCCTCTTCGCGTTCAAGAAGGAGAAGGACTGGATCGTCGGCACCTTCGCGAGGATCGACGACTACGAGGAAGCTTCTATCTTCTTCTACGCCAGGAGCCAGGAGGAACCCTCGGCGGGATTCATGAAGTACTCCCCCGACAAGATCTCCGAGACGGCCTACACGAAGAGGACGAACGAGCACGGCTTCCAGTACATCAAGGTGGTGAAGCTCGCCGAGCCCCACCCGCTGATTCAGTTCTGACCTTGAGAAAGCCCTCGGCGTCCCTCAGGACCTTGCGAGAGTTCTCATAGCTGAGGGTCGAGAGCGCTTCCTTGACCTTGAACCAACCGTAGTCCTGGTGCTCGAAGGAGACCTTCACCGTGCCCTCCTCGGCCCTTCCGAGGAAGTAGACGACCTCCTTGTAAATCGTCTTGCCCTCTCGCCTGTAGAAGAACCTGACCACCCGCCTGAAGCCTTCAACGAGCCTGACAGACTTCAGCCCTGTCTCCTCTCCGACCTCCCTCATCGCAGCCTGCATCTCCGACTCTCCTCTCTCTATGTTCCCCTTCGCGAAGTCCCATCTCCCGGCGTTGAGGAGGAGGAGGTATTCTCTGGAGTCGGATTCTCGGAAGACGACGGCTCCCGCAGACCTCTCCTGCACGGCCTTCCGGCCGACGGTTCGGAATTATTAGCGTTTGTCGAGAACTCTGCCAGAAGTCACTTCTGCTGGGAGGAGGTCCCGGGCCTCACGGCCCGCCTCATGACCACGACGAACGCGAACATGACCACGACGGCGATCGCCACGGGAATGACGTAGCGCGTCGTCACGTTCTCGTTGATCGCGATCCCGTTGGTCGGGACCGTGCCCTTCAGCGTCGTCCCGGAGTAGCCGAAGGTGAGCTTCGAGCCGCTGAAAGGTATCGAGACTCCTGAGCTGGTGGTGACGAAGGCGCTCGCATTGTAGCTCTTGCCAGCCAGCATGAAGGGCAGGTTGACAAGGAGTTCCCCCTTCGTGAAGACAGAGTTTGACTCGTTGATCACGCTGATGGTGTCCGGCAGCGGCAGTGTGAACGTGGCGTCCGTTACGTTCACCTTTGATGGGTTTGTCAGCGTGATCAGGATCTGGAACGCCTTGCCCTCGACGGGAGCCGCGGGCACCGAAGCGACGGAGGCGGCGATGGGCTGGTAGAGCGACACCGTGCTGCCCAGTCTGCTGTAGAAGAACTCCTCGCCGCCGTAGAAGAAGGACGCGGTCACGTTGGCAGACTGGAGGGTGCCCGAGGTCGAGAAGGTGGTCAGGTTGTACGAGAAGATTAGGTGCCGTCCCGCTGCGAGCGTGCCGTTGTAAGAGTGAGTCGGGGCTCCGCCCACCGGGAGGGAGTCGAAGGAGTCCACGTTCGACTGCACAGTCACATTGTAGAGCGGATATGGGCCCGAGTTGTCGGCGGTCACAGTCGCTGCCGTCTGCATCCCTCCGAAGAGCAGGTCGGGCGAGTAGGACTTTGAAAGGCTGACCCCTATGGGCACGGCCTCCGCGTTCGACGAGCCGCTCAGCGTGTAGTTTGAGGACGTCGCGCTGTAGGAGAAGGGGGCTATTATGAAGTCAGCCGGAGCAGTCAGGTTGAAGTTCATGGTCGCGACCTTGTCGCTGCCAGACTTGATCAGGGCGTAGTCGAGCGAGACGACGCCGCCGGAGCAGGTCAGATTGGACTCCTTCGCGGTCCCGCAGGGGAGTCCCGAAGGCAGGCTCCCGCTCGCAGTGAACTTGGTCACGTTCGCGACCCCCTGGTTGTCGGCGGTGAATGACAGGGTGAGGTTCGTGGACCCCGACTTCGTGACGACCTCGGTCGCGTTGACCGCGAGGGTTGCGAGCGCGATCTTCATCGAGCTCTGCGCGAAGATCACGTCGACGGGGTTCGTCTCGACGCTCTCCGTCGGGCCCAAGGGGCTCTTGTACTGCGCCGAGTAGACCTCGCTGAGGTTGTCCATCGCGAGGTTCGGTGCCGTGACCGAGACAGGCTCGGTGATGCTTCCGCCGTCAGCGGGGAGGCCGCTGCTTATCGACCGGCCGTCGACAACGACTCCGGTGGCCGACCTCGAGCCGACGTTCTTGACGACGATGTCGAACTCCTGTACGCTTCCGATCGCGCCTCCCCACCCGCTCGAGCTTGTCAGGTAGGCGAAGACGACGGGCTCGTCGGTTCCGAGCGAGATGGGAGCCTCGTTCGTGGAGGAGTAGAATGTCTCGTTCTTGCTCCCGACCGCGCCGAAGTAGGTGACGTTGGCCGATGGGATCGTGACCTGCTGGGTGACGTTCTGGGTGTCTTCGAGCTGGTAAGTTGGAGACACTGTCTGCCCTGACTTCAGGACTGGATAGGAGTCGCTGTCGTTACCCCCGACGAGCTTGAAGAAGCCGTACGCGCTCCACCAGTCGTCCTTGACGCTGACGTTGTAGGCGTTCTCGGTGCCAGGGTTCGTAAGAGTTATCGTGACGGAGACGTTGTCGCCCTGCCTCAAGACCCCCTGGTCGATCTGTCTGGTGGCGAGCAGCTCGGGTACCTGCTGGGTGACCGTGACGTTCAGCGAGCGGACCTTCTGGCCCGGTGTAAGGTTCATGTCGTAGGAGGAGTTGAAGTTCTGGCGGTCGCTCGCGACTCCCGTCGAGTTCGCCGCGGTCAGGAGCCCGTCCAGGACGTTGACGTCGATCTGGGAGGAGGAGCTCTTGTTCGCCGCCTGGATGTAGGTCGCGGTAGAGCCGAAGTAGGTGAGGAACGCCGGATGCCCGGTCGAAGTGAGAGCCGTCGAGGAGATGCTCGAGAGGGTGAGCGTGTGTGTGAAGCCCGATGACCCGCTCTCCCCGGTCAGAGAGACCATCGGCGCCTGGAGCGCGGTGAAATTCGCGAGCGAGATCACACCGGCGAAACCCCCGGACGACGGGAGGAGCGTGAGGAGGGTCACTGGAGCTATGGCCTCGAAGGAGACGGGACTGTAGAACGTGAAGACTCCGCTGCTGTTGGAGTAGGATCCGAACGAAGTCACAAAGTACGGACCGAAGTCCTGGGCGACCGAGAGCGCGGCCGAGAAGCTCGAGGCGTCCACCTGCAGGTATATCGCCTG